>CAZGON010000418.1:0-1512 GCA_964527085.1 uncultured Candidatus Competibacteraceae bacterium | reverse complement strand
CCAGGCTACTGGCTGCGTAAGTGCTGACTCAATAAAAACCAGCTAAAAGCGACTACCTGCAAAACGAGCACCACGGCGAACGCCATCTGGTATCCTTGAGGATGGTAACCACCGTTTTGGCTAGGCCACCCATCAATAATCGCTCCGATACCCCACTGCCCGGCAAAGGCTGTCATAAACACCAACAAATTGAGAGCGGTATTGACGCGTCCAGTCAATTCACTAGGAAACGCTTGGGACAATACCGCGTACATTAAAATTCCTGAAGTGCCAAAAAAACCAAAGCCTAGCCACAGGGGCAACGCTACGTTAGAAAACCCGAGCGTTAACGCCAATTGCACCAACATGAAGAAAACCATGCCAATGCTGGCCACCAGTATGGGTTTTATACCCTTTTGACTCAATCGGTAAGCGAGGGTGCCCATACCCAGAAAACCGGTCACCATGGCGGCGGCAACGAGCAGTAAATTTAAAGCCCCCACTTCCCGATCCAAACCAGCCACATCTCTTAACCAGGGCCCTGTCCAAAGACCCTGGATTGCCAAAAATGCACCTTGCGAGAAAGTAGTAAACGGCGCAATACGCCAAAAATAGCGGCTGTGCAAAACCTGCTGTAATCCCTGCCGCCACGTCTGCGATGTCTTGCTGGTAACTAGGCCGTTCCGGAACCACCCAGAAAATAGCAGCCGCTATGATGACGGTCATTAAACTCAGCGCCACGAATAACATGCGCCAATCGATAAATTGCAGCGCGATCTCTACCGGCGCGGTTGCCGTAACCGCCCCTAAGCCACCGGCTGCCATAATCCAACCGTTGACGGCAGGTAACCGGGCTAACGGAAACCAAATGACAAAAGCTTTAAAACTCGCCATCAAACAGGCAGACACGCCAACTCCGATCAATGCCCGCCCTATTACAAGACCTGTTCGACCCTCGCTCCACTCGGCGTGGCCCAAAGCGATCCAGTAGCATACCCAAAGGCAACTGAAATAGCGCAAAGGTTAAAAAATAGGCGCTGGTGAGGAGCCCCAGGTCAGCGGCATTAAGCTCCAAGGAACTGACAAGATCAGGGGCAATAACCGCATTGACCGTGCGGTACAGATAAGACAAAAAATAACCGCTAGCAAACGGCAAAAAAACCCGTAGCAAGACGCTTATTGTAGCATTATCAGCCGACACAGTGGACGCAGTGTTCTCCGTCACGACGCACTGTCGTTCCCATTAGCAGTCTTGAGGCGTAAACGATAGACTTTTTCAGTGAGATAACTGAGACCCTTCTCTCGGAAACGGGCATTCTCCGCCAAGGCATCGTGAACATAGAGACGCTCGATAGCATAATGATCACCGTATAAACGCCGCACTTCCGTTTCCGTTACTGAAAATGGTGGTCCAGTCATGGCTTCCTCGGTGTATTCCAAAGTCACTAACAAGATAGGCGCACCGTTTGGGAGGATATTTCTTAGCTGCTCGGCATAATCCTCGCGGCTGGCGGGCGGCAAGGCGATCAGCGA
>CAZGON010000417.1:0-1513 GCA_964527085.1 uncultured Candidatus Competibacteraceae bacterium | reverse complement strand
ACTTGCACCACGTCCGAGAAGACGGGCAAGTCGAAGAGCATTTGCTCGAGGTATCCTCTACCAATCCCGACGGTTGTACTCCTACACACAACTGTGGCAGTCACGATGCCAAACACGTTCACGGACCCGGCTGTGGTCACGAAGCGATACCCCATGGCGACCATGTCGATTATTTAGTCAATGGTCACCTACATCATCCCCACGGTGATCATTGCGATGACCACGGACCGGTAATGGTTCAGAACTGACGGAGCTTGAAAGAAAGATGCTTTGCCAGGAGGGCAAGGCTTCCGCAAGCAGAATCGGTTACCAATGCTTGAATCCAACGCGCACCCGCTGTTTCCTGATTGACGCAAAGTCAGAGGCGGGTCGACCCAATGGTTTGTGCGGTCTGAGTCATCCTAAATACTTTTCTTGATGCTTGTTATGTTATAGTATAACAATTACTAAGTTCTTGGGTAACAATCGAGAATTAAAACATCACAGAGCTAAACATGATGTCGATATTACAAACTCCAATGCACAAAGCAAGGCTGCGATAGCGATGCAGTACCTTATCCATCGATAGACAATCTCAATAGAGGATCACTAAAATTGCATTTTCAAACCTCTCCTACCTTTCCTACCTCTCCTAAAGCACACATGGGGGTTGCCGGCGTTGCGTATAACCCGGCCTTGATGACCCGTCTTGGCTCCTGCATCCTCGTGTTGGTCGGTTTGCTAGAACCCCGGACATATGCGCAACAGCCAGAACAAACACAAGCACCGCTGCAAGCCCAAGAAATGGAGGCCGTGGTAGTCTATGGCGAGAGATGGGAAGACAAAAACCTGGGGCTTGAAAACACCAACTCGGCTGCGAGCCGCCTGGGCATACCGGCGCTAGAGATTCCCGCTAGCATCGAGACCATTTCCAGAGAGGAGATAACCAGCAAAGGCGACGACTCCCCGCTGCAGGCGGTTACTCGTGCCACCGGGTTTGCCTCTAGCGCCTCCCCCGGTAATGGAGGCACGGCTATTGCTGCACGAGGCTTCAGCGGGCATGGATCGGTTATGAATCTTTTTGATGGCACACGGCTCTATGTGGGTGCTGGGACGGTGAGTTTTCCAGCGGATACCTGGACCATCGAAAGAATCGAAATCTTGCGGGGTCCTGGATCGGTGATTAACGGTGTTGGTGCCATAGGCGCCACCATCAATTACATACCTAAGACACCCTCCTTTGACCCTATCGCCTCTGAAATCGCCCTCTCAGCAGGTAGTTTTGGGCTGCAGCGTTATGCTATCGGTTCCGGAGGCGCTATCACCGATGAATTGGCGTTTCGCTTTGATGCTGTCTATCACAGCACCGATGGCGACGTCGACCGGGCTGATGAGACAAGACGAGTGGTTGGGGCCTCCTTGCGCTATCGCCCGGTTGATCACTTAGATATTAGGCTCAGCATCGATTATGCTGACGTGGATGACGCGCCTTATTGGGGAACCCCTTTAGTAAATGGTGAAATTGATGAATCTA
>CAZGON010000416.1:1281-1531 GCA_964527085.1 uncultured Candidatus Competibacteraceae bacterium | reverse complement strand
GAATCACCGATCCCTACACGGCAGCGCCCCAGGTGGTAGAAAATATCCGCCGTATGCAGACTAACCAGCCATTACTCAATGTTGTGGACCGGAACTTGGGTTATTAAATTTGCATTATGAAAACCAACAACATTTTTCATACTATTCCTCTCCATTTGACCGATGAGTTATTGGAGGTGCTGCAAGAAAGCAAAACAGTTAAAATTAAACGGATTGTTTCCCGAGGACACGCCTCACCCGAGGGCTTTTG
>CAZGON010000416.1:0-1264 GCA_964527085.1 uncultured Candidatus Competibacteraceae bacterium | reverse complement strand
TCGTGTTAAAAGGCAATGCCCGTCTTTCTCTCGCCACTCAGAAAGAACCGATTTCTTTGTCTTGCGGCAATTATTTAAATATTCCAGCGCACTTAAAACACCGTGTCGACTGGACGGATCCTAGCGAAGAAACCATTTGGCTGGCCATTTATTATTGACTACGATGGGTTTCCTGCAAGAGATACTCTAAATAATTTTTTCTCTTTAACGATATGTTTATACGTTCCTCAAGCATATCGTCCACCTGGTCCACCATATACAAAAGGTCTTCATGGAAGAACACGCTGAAACTGTCGATAAAGCGTATTTCGCGGTTTCTATCTAACACAAGATTATCGAGTCCATAGAGATCGATAACTTTACTGTCTTGCCGATACCACTGGTTAGCGGCTGCGACGAATTGCGCCAATTGACCGTGCGCCCTTGGCAGTTTTTTCAGTAGCGGTATCGCTTCTTCTTCAGTGGCAGGGTTGGCAAGATTAAACCAAGGATAAACGGTTTCAGCGAGGGCAATAACGCTTTCCATACCGTCCACCATAGTCGCCACAAACAAAGTAGAAGGAATGATGTCGCCTAAGGTGGTTTTTAATAGTTGATAGTCTTTATTGAGGATAGCTATTTCTCGAAAAGGACAGGGAGTGCGATATTTCTTTACCACAAAATCCAACATTTTTTTATGGCTATTTTGAGCAATCACCATGGCGCTTTGCCAGACTTTGCAATGAAACCCCTTAGTAGAGATAAGGGCAGCGGGCATTTCCTCGGTATCAAGGCAGCCGATATCGCTGGATATTCTGTTGCTTGATTTTCCCAATCTCATGGCAGTAGGGACTCGCTAGCATATAAGTCCGCTATGTTTTCTCGCGGGCGGATAAGATAAAATTGATCTCCGTCCACCATCACTTCGGCGCTTCGAGGCCGAGTATTGTAATTAGAACTCATCACAAAACCATACGCCCCCGCCGAACGCACCGCCAGCAAATCACCAACCTGGATGTTTAGATCACGGTTTTTTCCTAGGAAATCGCCGGTTTCACAGACAGGACCCACAACGTCATAACAGCAGGTTAGTGCATCATGACGTGCCTCGACAGGAACAATGGCCTGCCAGGCTGAATAAAGGGCTGGGCGCAGCAAATCATTCATGGCCGCATCCACTATGGCAAAATTTTTGTGTTCATTGAGTTTAAGCAACTCTACCTTGGTCACCAAAATACCCGCATTGCCGACAATGGCCCTACCCGGTTCTAACAATACTTTGTAG
>CAZGON010000415.1:1346-1533 GCA_964527085.1 uncultured Candidatus Competibacteraceae bacterium | reverse complement strand
TCTGGACCCCACCAGTCTTCAAAATCGAAATCGTTATAATCGATATAGCTGTGATAATCCCTGAGTGTAGCCTCTTCCCAACCGTCCCATACCACCTCGACGCCGTACTCTGTCAGGGTTTGCAGATCGGCGTAGCCAGGGTGATTCATCACCACATCGAAAATAACGCGAATATCTTGGTCATGGG
>CAZGON010000415.1:1054-1336 GCA_964527085.1 uncultured Candidatus Competibacteraceae bacterium | reverse complement strand
AAGCGCTGAAGTTCCTCCTCAGTGCCCATGTTTTGATCGAGCCGGGTGTAATCCAACGCATAATAGCCATGGTAAGCATAGTGCTTGAATTCTTTGTCACCACCCACTACCCAACCATGGATTTGCTCATAGGGCGCAGTGATCCATAAGGCGTTCACACCCAGCGCTTTGAAGTAGCCTTGTTTTAGTTTTTTAGTAAGCCCGGCCAGATCTCCCCCATGAAACGTGCCAATTTCCTGCTCGCCGTCGCCTTCCCCGTCGATCCCGAGAGCGACCTGTCGC
>CAZGON010000415.1:539-1044 GCA_964527085.1 uncultured Candidatus Competibacteraceae bacterium | reverse complement strand
TTGTAAAAACGATCGGTAATGACAAAATACACGATGGGGTTTTCTGCAAATGTACCGGCGTCGGCGTTCTCTAGACGATCGGAAGCATAGGCGGGTAGCGCCAATCCAAGCAAAAAAATTACCTTAAAAGGTTGTAATATGCGCTTCATTGGACTTAACAAAGACATTTTTTCGGATCATGTTTACTTAGAATTACCCTTTAACCCCACCCGCCGACAATCCACCGACAATCCACCGCTGGGCATATAAGAAAACTACAGTAATGGGAATACCGCTCAATAACGCCGCGGCGGCAAAGTCACCCCAGAGAAAATTCTGGGATTGCAGATAAAACTTAGAACCCACGGCAAGGGTTAATTGATCCTCGGTCTGCAACAGCACCGAGGCCACCGGGTATTCGTTGATACTCATAATAAAGGCCAGCACAAACACCACCGCCAAGATAGGTGTAGCCATGGGTAAGACCACATAACGAAACGCCTGAAATAGGGTGGCGCCATCCATA
>CAZGON010000415.1:218-529 GCA_964527085.1 uncultured Candidatus Competibacteraceae bacterium | reverse complement strand
GTCAAGCTCTTTTGGCAAGGTGTCAAAGTAGCCTTTGATGGTCCAAATGTGCAGTGCAATACCGCTGACGTAAGCGAGGATTAGACCGCCATGGGTATTGATACCCAACCAGGGGAGGTATTCGCCCAAGGTATCAAAGATGGTAAAAAAGGCCACCAACGCCAACACCGCCGGAAACATCTGCAAAATCAGCAAAGAACTGAGGATTTGCTCTTTATAATGAAAGCGGATGCGAGCGAAAGCATAGGCTGCGGTAGTGGATAGAACCAGAATAAGCGCGCTGGCAATGGCGGCCACCTTGATGGAATTCC
>CAZGON010000415.1:0-208 GCA_964527085.1 uncultured Candidatus Competibacteraceae bacterium | reverse complement strand
ACAACACCGGAAAAGGCGGTTGAATCACTTGGCCATTGGCCCGCTCATAGGGAATGCCTAATGCTAAAGACCAGTGCTCCCAAGTAATTTCTTCGGGTATCAGACCAGCACCGCCGAAATTACCCGGCGTTAGAGAAATACTGATAATGGAAAAAAAAGGAAAGAGCGTCAGGCAAAGAAAAGCGATGATACCTACGTGGGCCGCTAA
>CAZGON010000414.1:0-1536 GCA_964527085.1 uncultured Candidatus Competibacteraceae bacterium | reverse complement strand
GAACAAGTATAGTGGGCATCTTGGCTCGCCCTGTCACCATATTTTACACATAACGGTCAAGCTAACCGGCGCGGCGCGAAGCACCGCGTCCGGTTGAGCGTCTTGTTAGCCTTCATCATACGTAGAGACGTTTGTGTACTCTCGCTTTGGACCTACGAAATCGTCAAAGAGCTTGCGATGACGCTCTAGACCGTATTCATCATCGCGAACTTCATATTCTCGTACCCATTCAACGAGCCTAGCAAGCATTGCCTGCTGGGCTTCCACCGAAGGAAACTTTTCCGGTTCCCAGGGTCTTTGCTGACAATGTTGGATGCATACTTCTACTCCAGGATTGAGAAAGCGAAGCTCGGAACAATAAGGAAGTGCAGCTTCAACGAGATCACTGTAACAACCTTCTATGATCCATTGCTCGTTGTAATCGATGAACTGCTGAAGCTGCGTGAGGCTCTCGACGAGTAGCTTACGTGCTGTGCCTTCTGCCCAAGCGATTTCATCTAAAGATAGCCGTGCGATGTTTCTGGCACCGATCAGGCGGCGTGCCATTGTGCTTTTCCCAGCGCCTGCATTTCCGAGAAGGATGATTCTCATGCCGCTTTCTATATTTAAATGGCTAACAACCAAGCTAACCGGCGCGGTGCGAAGCACCGCGTCCGGTTGAGCGCTGGGTTAGCCTGTTTTTACTCAAACGGCAGTTGTGCTTAAACCTAGCAACTCCGAAGTAATTTCTCGGGTGTCTAGGCTATCGTAATAATTCCACACAATCTCGGAGAATCCCCCGTGTTTGCCTCGAAGTAAAAACTGGGGTCCGTGTACAGCTAAAAAACCCGGCCAGAAGAATCCAACAAATACATCGTCATCACTAGCATACAAAGTAATCTTCGGAGTGGAGGAAAATTCAAAAACTTTTACTCTAGTTTTTTTCTCGGCTGGAAGGTTACTTATAAAAAAAGCCAAGTCATTTTTACTTGCAGTAATACTAGCTTTAACATCTTTATTGGGGAGTTCTTCGCTGCGAGTCGCAACATGTGTGCATTCAGGGGATAAAATAGTTATATCAATTCTGGTTTTATCATGATTGAGTGCGTCTTTGAGAAGCGGAATCAGTGCTTCGTAGTTAAAGATCCATGTATTCAATATTTTTTTGTGGCCAGGGGAAGACATCAGCTGATCAAAAGCCTTCCCTTTGAGACTTCGATGAAAAGACAAAATACCGGAATCACCAAGGTTGGTTTCTTCAGCTTTCTGTTTTTTCTCCAGTTCGAGGAAAAGCAGTTCCGCAAGAAAACCAAGAGCAACAGCTGCTGCCAATTTGGCTAGAAGTTCATTTGACGTGAGCGGAAAGATACTATTAACAATTAAAAGGATAGCGCAAATAGTAAACGCTAAAAATAAGCTTATAGGTCCTTTGCCTGAGCGTAGGATTACCCGTAGGACATGCTGCATCATTGGCAAGCTCCCCTTCCTGATTCAAACAAGGCTAACGCCCCAAATAACCTGCCGCCGAGGCGCGCTAGCAACGATGGCGGTCAGGTT
>CAZGON010000413.1:1302-1544 GCA_964527085.1 uncultured Candidatus Competibacteraceae bacterium | reverse complement strand
GGCTTTGCTCTCGCCGTGACCAGCGGTGGATTACTATTTTCGATTCGCGCCACGGCATACATTGCCAACCCAGCGCTGCAGCTAAAGCTTGTGCTGATTGCGGTAGCTTTGCTCAACGTTATGGCGTTTCATGTTCTGTGGCAACGCACCGATATTGACTCTATGCCAACGGCCGGTTTACGGATTAGTGCCAGTCTGTCGCTGGTGCTTTGGTTGGCCAGCATATTCGCTGGCCGCGCTAT
>CAZGON010000413.1:0-1230 GCA_964527085.1 uncultured Candidatus Competibacteraceae bacterium | reverse complement strand
TCTTTGACAAAAGCCGCTTGCCGATGGAGGGGGATAGGATAGTAGATGGCACAACCGATACCAGCCGCCTGCAGAGCAGCCATCATAGCGTCTCGCTGCGGGGTCAGAATCGTATATTGATGATACACATGCTGTCCTGCCTCATCGGCAAAAGGCAACCTGATGTCGGGCAACTGGCCTAAACGTTGGTTATAGCACTGGGCAATAAAACGTCGTTTGTTGTTGTAACGGTCAATACGCTTGAGTTTAGCCCGCAATACCACGGCTTGCAGTTCGTCGAGGCGACTGTTGAAACCGATCGTGTCATGATGATAACGCTGGCGACTACCGTGGTTGCGGAGCGCCCGCAGATTTTCTGCCACTGCTTGAGAAGGGGTAATCACCATACCACCATCCCCGTAACCCCCTAGATTCTTGCTGGGAAAAAAACTAAAACAACCGACCGCACCAAAGGTGCCGGTCATTTGATCCCGCCAGGTCGCTCCGAAAGACTGAGCACAATCTTCGATAACCTGCAGACCGTACTGATTCGCCATGCCCATCAGTTCGCCCATGGTTGCAGGTTGGCCAAACAGGTGGACGGGGATAATAGCACGAGTCGCGGGTGTAACGACCCGGGTTATCTTGTCCACATCCAGGTTAAAGGTACGAGGATCAATATCCACAAAAACCGGCTCTGCCCCCACATAGTGAATAGCTTCCACCGTGGCGACAAAGGTAAAGGGGGTGGTAATGACCTGATGACCAGGTCCAATACCCAAGGCGACTAAGGCAAGATGTAATGCGTCGGTACCCGATGCACAGGTTACGCTGTAGGCAATGTTTAAATACGCAGCCACTTCTTGCTCAAATGCGGCCACCTGAGGACCCATAATAAATTGGGCGCTGTCTAGCACAGACTGGATTCCGTGTTGGATTTCGTCCTGTAGCTCACGATGTTGGGCCTGTAAATCCAGCAACGGTATCGTCACAATTTCTCCCCACTCAGTGGAGCAGTATCAAGCGGCCGGTTAGCGATCACTTGACGGGTAATCTCAATAGCCGTCGCCAAGGCTCGCTTACCCTCGTCGCCGCTTACTAAAGGGGGCGTGCCAGTCTGGATTGCCTCTACAAAGGCGGCAATCTCGGCTTGCAGAGGATCGGCTGCATCAAAGGTTTGCTGAGTGCCGGTAATTGGCATCGTGCTTGGATTGGGAGGTTCCTGATTTTTGCGATAAACAGTCAACTTTC
>CAZGON010000412.1:0-1562 GCA_964527085.1 uncultured Candidatus Competibacteraceae bacterium | reverse complement strand
ACTTCGGCGTTAGCCGCTGATCTTATTGACTTATTTTTTTGAGCGGGAATTGCTGGATTCGCACCAGCCCTGCTTTGCTAGAAGTTGAGTTGACTAGCGGTAGTTCGTGACCCACAAAAAGTGCTACTCAACCTGGTAGACTGTGTGGCTGCCGTATCTATATTTCATGCCGCCTACCTCACTCATAGACGGCTTATTTTCGCTAAACCTTATGATGGATAATTAAATCTCAGTGACGCCGTATCGTTTGAGTCTTATCAAGCAGATATGCTTGCCGATCGATGCCCTTATCCACCAAACGCTGTAACCGTTTAGCAATACGGGTAGCTTCACGGGCCGCATCGCTGGTGCCAGCAGGCTCTCTGGCCGCCACGAGTAAAGTTCCAGAAGTCTTTCTTATACCCATCCATTGTCTCGCTGCGTCGCTGGTGCCTAGTGGCGCCGAGGGATAATATTGCGAGTTTTCTTTAAGTTTAGTCATGCCTTGCCATTCCACTAAAGCATCATAGGAACCGGCGGGTTCTGTAAACTGTGACCACGGTATACGATTGTCAGCAATGGTATTTATGCTAAACGTTAAACTAGCAGCCATTAAAAAGGGCGCTAAAACTTTCATCACTTATCTCCCAAAAAGAAATTTATAACTTGAGAGTAGATTACAGCGTCTTAGGGATTCAGGCTTGCAAAAGCTTGCGTAGAACTTGTACTTTCTTGCGCAATGGATGGCTTGTCTACAAGCTGATTAAGGAAAGAGGGCTGACCCAAACAAAGGCCGAGAATATCCTTGGTATTAAGCAGCCGCATGTATCGGCCCTGATGCGAGGCAGATCAGAGATGTTTTCAGTAGAGCGGCTTATGGACTTCCTGACGGCACTCGATCAGGATATTGAAATCTCTGTACGGCCCCGGATGGACAACCAACCCGGAGAGATCAAGGTTAAGCGATACGAGCCTGACAGAAACGTGCCTTAATGCATCATTTATTCCCTTCCGAATGGCAGAATTGGTTTAAGCTTGGTTTTTTAAAAGAGGAAGACAGCCTTGAGTGAAGCCTACACAACCGATTTTAGTACATGGGCTCAACAAACAGCCAAACTCTTGCGTGAGCAGCGTTGGCAGGAGGTTGATTTAGTCCATTTGGTTGAGGAGGTTGAAGATTTGGGCAAGACCGAAAAAAGAGGTATTGCCAGTCAACTAACTCGCCTCTTACTCCATTTGCTCAAATGGCAGTATCAACCAGAGCGGCGTTCAGACAGTTGGCTGGATTCTATAACCGATGCTAGATTGCAGATTGAGTTGGCCATCCAAGATAGTCCTAGTTTAAAAGCATATACTTTAGCGCAACTTGAAAAAAGCTATCAAAAAGCACGGGTTAGTGCTGCAAAAAAAACTTGTTTACCTCTTTCCGTATTTCCTGATGTATGTCCCTTTTTGTTAGGTAACATACTTGATGAAGATTGGTTACCGAAAAAATAAAAGAGCAACTTAGCGTCAACACATAATTATCACCTAATTAACGTGAGTTCTGGATAAGCCTGGGGTTAATGGGTACCTCCTGAAGC
>CAZGON010000411.1:939-1585 GCA_964527085.1 uncultured Candidatus Competibacteraceae bacterium | reverse complement strand
CAGCGGCTAGCGCCGAGACCCCGTCGTTCTCAGTAAAACCCAGCGCTACGCCAATGGCAAAGATAATGGGCAGATTGCCAAAAATGGCCCCACCGGATACTTCCATGATTTTGGAAACAAGTTCCGGTACTATCTCAAACTGGGCAGCCCCCACACCCAGCAAAATCCCAGCAGCCGGTAATACTGCCACCGGTAACATAAGGGCTTTGCCTAGCTTTTGCAGATTGCCGAAGGCGGATTCTTTAAACCGACTGACAGCGGTTGCACTGCTCATGGCATTGATCCTCGTTACAAACAAATTAAGATTGGGCTATTGCTGCTCGTTCCAGAGGACGCCGTGAATATATCCCTGCTTCGCCGGCTTGAATGCGGCCGTCCAGACCCTGAGTACACCTCTTTTTACGAGCTACATAAACCCTTTGTACATAAGTCTTGTAAGATTTATTCGACATTCGGGCAAAGGCTACGCACCTCGGCTGCCGTATCTTTGCGCAAGGCTTGGTCAGCCAGTTGTTGACAGTGAGTCAGGGTAAGGCGACGGATTTGCGCCTTGATGCCAGGGATCGTAGGCACGCTGACGCTTAGCTCATCGACGCCTAAACCCAGTAAAATGGGTACAGCCTGGGGATCACTGGCGATACCGCCG
>CAZGON010000411.1:693-929 GCA_964527085.1 uncultured Candidatus Competibacteraceae bacterium | reverse complement strand
ATTTGCCAAATTTATGCGCCGCATCAACAGTGCTCTTAATCAACTGCAGCACACCCGGATTCAAACCATCGATAAAGGGGGCAAGCATAGGATGGCCGCGATCCATGGCTAGGGCATATTGCGTAAGATCATTGGTGCCAATGGAGAAAAAGTCTACTTCTTTAGCAAACTGCTCCGCCATCACCGCAACCGCTGGCACCTCCACCATAATACCCACTGGGATAGGGTCTAAACCC
>CAZGON010000411.1:0-683 GCA_964527085.1 uncultured Candidatus Competibacteraceae bacterium | reverse complement strand
CAAC
Source organism: uncultured Candidatus Competibacteraceae bacterium (assembly GCA_964527085.1). Taxonomy (GTDB): domain Bacteria; phylum Pseudomonadota; class Gammaproteobacteria; order Competibacterales; family Competibacteraceae; genus CAYRGG01. Next base: position 679 of record CAZGON010000411.1, on the reverse strand, counting down.
TTTTGCCGTTCTTCTTCCAACATGGCTTTGGCGGACCGCAAACCTGCCAGGTGAGACACCATAGGGAACATCACATGTACCTTACCCATCTGAGAAGCGCGTAGAATCGCTCTCAAATGAGTTCGGAAGATTTCTGGACGGTCCAGCATGACGCGAATACCGCGCTGGCCCAAGAAAGGATTGTCTTCTTTGGGAATCGGCAGATAGGGGAGTGGTTTATCACCCCCTACGTCCACGGTGCGAACGATGAGCGGATAATCCTGACCGAGAACTTCGGCAATCTCCTGATACGCCTGCAACTGTTCTTCTTCAGTGGGCGCCGCCGTGCGCTCCAGAAATAAAAACTCTGAACGCAGCAGCCCGACGCCCTCAGCACCCAAAGTTATAGCCTGTTCGACGTCAGCAAGACCACCGATATTAGCCACCACCTCGAGCCGATGACCGTCAACCGTTTGGGCCGGTTCCAGAGCCGTTTCCAGGTCGGCCTTGCGCTGCACGGCTATTTTTTCCTGGCGTTGTTTAATGCGGAGGATTTCATCGGGAGAGGGATTGAGCCGCAGCGTACCCCTGTTGCCATCTAAAATAACGGGCGTACCGACTGGCAACTCCAGCGCCTGGGGCTCTATACCTGCCACCGCGGGAATATCCAGAGAACGAGCAAGAATCGACACATGGGATG
>CAZGON010000410.1:1307-1588 GCA_964527085.1 uncultured Candidatus Competibacteraceae bacterium | reverse complement strand
TCACTGGTTTAAACCTTTCATCAACTGGGCTACAGCCTGCGACGAAGTGTCAGTTGTTGCCTCCAAGGCTGTCACGACAACTGCTTGGTTTTGCTGGAGCTAGTTTTGGCTCAATTTCCTCCTATGTCAGGATAGTTGTCGCCTCTGATTTCTACTTATTAGAGGTAGATAATAATGAGCGAAAAGTTCAGCCTATATCTCACTGAAATCACTCAATCACACAGGGTATTGTATCGCTGGCTTTAGCAACGCGTTCTGTAGGAAAAATAAACACCATATCC
>CAZGON010000410.1:0-1226 GCA_964527085.1 uncultured Candidatus Competibacteraceae bacterium | reverse complement strand
ATCTCGATAAGACTGGTTCCACCCAACAGTTGTACCTTGGTCACGACGGCATTAAGGGATGAGCGATTCGTCTGGTTAATTGCCGGTTCAATGCCTATCCCTTCGGCGCGGATCACAACTTCCACTCGCGTTCCATCGGCGAGTGCTGGTGCTGGCAACGGACCAAAAGATGTGCGTACCTGGGCATTATCAATATGACCGTGAAGAAGATTAACATCACCAAAAAACGAAGCTACATGGAGATTGCGAGGGGCAAAATAAAGATCTAGGGCTGCCCCCTGTTGCAGAATAGTGCCTTGGGTCATTAGCGCGATGTGGTCGCCCATCAGCAACGCTTCCTCCGGATCGTGGGTAACCAAAAGCGCGGTAGCGCCAAACTCTTTGAGCACCTGCAGCACTTCACTGCGCACCTGCTGGCGCAAATGGCCGTCGAGGTTAGAAAAGGGTTCGTCCAACAGCAATACAGCGGGTTGCGGCGCCAGGGCCCGGGCCAGGGCGATACGCTGCTGTTCACCCCCTGACAACATATGAGGATAGGCACGGCCTCGCCCCTCAAGGCCAACCCGTTTAAGCCAAGCGTTAGTGTCAAACTGGCGCTGGTCAGCGCGTAAATGACACAAACCAAAAGCAATATTGTCAGCGACACTCAGATGGGGAAATAACGCGTAATCTTGAAACAGCAGGCTGACTCCGCGCTGCTCGGGGGGTACAAAACAACCATCACCGGACACGATCTGCCCGGCCAGCATGACTTGTCCTTGCTGCGGCTGTTCTAATCCCGCCGCCACCCGTAATGCTGTGGTCTTACCACAACCCGAAGGCCCTAACAGACACAAAATCTTACCCTCGGGCACTGTAAACGACACCTGCTGCAGCGCCGGTTGCTTACCATAGTCATGACTGACATGGATAAACTCAAGGGCTGGAGTCATTTAGGTACAGATCCCGGCCGCGAACGGGCCATAGCTCGGCATAATACGATAACAGGTAACAGTCCCGCTAATACGATGAATAAAGCGGGACCCGCGGCACCATCGAGACGTTCGGTGGTGGCCAGCTGATAAGCTTCCACGGCTAGGGTATCAAAGTTGAACGGGCGCAAAATCATCGTCGCGGGTAATTCCTTCATCACATCCACAAAGACCAGTAGCGCCGCGCTGAGCAAACTGCTGTTCAATAGTGGTAAATGAATGGTGGTAAAAATACGCCGAGGTGACGCACCCAAG
>CAZGON010000409.1:0-1588 GCA_964527085.1 uncultured Candidatus Competibacteraceae bacterium | reverse complement strand
GGCTTCAGGAGGTACCCATTAACCCCAGGCTTATCCAGAACTCACGTTATGTTAAGGTTTGAGTCCCAGAGATAACCCCTTTGCAATGGGTTTTCCACCAGCGCAAAACGCCAGCGGTGAGCTTTGACGAATAGCGGACGTACTGGTTTTAAACCAGTGCTCTGAAAAAACGCTGCAAGCAGTTCTTTGATGACAGGAGACGGATTGTCTTCAAGATAACGGCGAGACCAGTCGGCTGTTCCATGGAGAACCCAGCTCTCAAATTTTGGTCGCTGCGGTTTACTGGCGTTACGTGCCGCCCAAGCAAGCGGGGCGTCTGAAAAAATAGGCCATCAAAGGTAACCGGAAGGGTTTCATCAAAAACCAACATCACCGCCCAACAGGGCGCCAATTGGACATTTTTCGCTGTTTGAATCAAGGATGGCGCTGTGGCATTGAGCAGTGTGGTGGCTTGCATAGGTGGTATGGCAATAACCACTCCATCGTATGTTTCTCTATTGATACCTGTCTCAGTGATGACTTGCCATTGACCTTTATCATGGTTTTTGTCGATGGAGATCACGGGGGTACCCAGCGCTACGTTGAGATCTGACACCAGGTGTTTTATGACTGTATTCATTCCTGGCGTCCCTACATAGAAAGATGAACTGGCTGTTTTGGGTGATAACACACCGTTTTTAACGTTGGCGAGAGAAGGCTGCCAGAGATCAACCAGACCTATTTTTAACCACGATTGCACATAATCCTTAAAACTAGGATCTCGTGCAGAGAAATACTGAGCACCGTGGTCAAACTCGTAATCATCTTCCCGACGCCATGCCATACGTCCCCCGACACCACGGGCTTTATCAAATAAACATACCCGATAGCCCTTATCAGCCAAGGTTCGCGCGGCCATCGCACCCGCCATACCGGCTCCCACAACCGCGATGGAAAGGATTTTAGAAGGATTACGACTCAATACACGAGGGGCTATACGACGTATACGACGTTGAGGCGGATTTGACGGCCCGTTGCCTGCTTCAGTTTTCGGTTGTAATGACTGTTTTATCTTAGACATAATGTATTTGTAATAGCTATGTAGAATTAATGTTCAAATTTTTTTAAAAAATATTGACAATTATACTAAATAAGACCAATCTAATTATACAAGATCTTTACAAAAAGCTTGGGTGTAAAACAAATAATCTATGCCTCAAAGGAGAACCTCATGAAAATGACCACAAAAGATACCTACATCCTCCGTGTAGCCATCGTGCCCGCCTTTATATTGACCTCTGTCATCGGCGCAATCGCCATTTTATCTTTTAGCATCAGCGAGGCGGTAACCGCCGAGTCCAATGTAACGGATCGGGAGAGAGTCACCATCCAACGGGCCATGGCCGATAGAGAATTAGCTGATTAAAACCGTAGTGTTTTTGGAATATTCGTCGATACCTTAGGATAATTTTTTTAATTTAGGAGTTACGCAGTTGGGTTGATAAAATTTGATTTTACGTAACTACTTACCTTTGCGTCATTCTCGCCATGGATTGGCGAGAATCCAGTGCCATGGACGGCAAGCGCGGGTGACAACCGCCTGCCACCC
>CAZGON010000408.1:0-1602 GCA_964527085.1 uncultured Candidatus Competibacteraceae bacterium | reverse complement strand
AGGTCTATTCATGGCACCGTTTTACACTAAAATAACCCAACTGCGTAACTCCTAATGAAAAAATTAAATCTATCTCAGACAGCTCAGATTATTACCATCATTCCATAGGAATGGTGGGTTTGCTGCTGTATAGAATAATAGTTAAACCCGCCCAAGAGGCGGGTTTTCTATTTCTGTCTCTTGGGCTTCACTAAAAGCCAAAGGAGGTAACATGGAAAACCATGAAATAAAAACGGAAGTAGCACGGGCTGATAAAGCCATAAACTCACAGGATTTTGATGGACTTATGGATTTTTATACATCCGATGCTGCGCTGGTGGTGACACCAGATCGGATTGTAAACGGACACAAAGATATCAAGGAAGCCCATAAAAGGATCGCTGAATATTTCAATGGAAGCCTCAATGTTACGCAAGGCAATATGGTGGTCATTGAAGCTGGAAAAACTGCACTTGTTCTCTCTAAAACATACATCGAGTCTCCCGGTAAAAGTAATTCAGAGTATTCTAGTGAACGTGATGCGATTTATGTCTACAAAAAAGATGTTGCAGGTAAATGGCGTTGTGTAATAGATAACTCTTATGGTGTTGAGTTATTAGGATTAGGTAAAAATGCCTAACAAAAGGGTCGTGCTGACGCCTGGCGGCGCAGCACACCCAAGTGTTAGGCATCTGAATAATTGCCTCTGAGGGATACTAAATGGTAAACGAAACTACATGGCACCGTGATCCAGCAGAACAAACCACGTTCACTTGGAACGCAACGAACGATGGCATTGAAATAGATCACAACAACGGAAACCCATCTTATACTATACCGTGGCAGATTTTTCATGCTGTGTATGTTCAAGCGAGGACAATCGGAAACAATAACGATGGTCAGGTTATTGCAGGGCTAAGCCGTACCTCGCCTCCGGCTGGTTCGGTCGGCGCATGGGTTAATACGCAAAATTTCAATATTACTCCTGGAACTCTTACTTCCGGTCACTTGTCGTTCCTCGGCCCAATTTATGGGCGAATGGGTTTTATTCAAAGGCAACTGGATGGCAATACAATAATTTGGCGTATTGTTTAGAAATCATGCATAGCAAGCCGCTAAAGGCCGAACAGGCCCGTCAACTCTCAGCTCGAATCAAGTGCCGTGCCTTGCGCCGGTCGGCTTAGCGCAATATTAGGCTTTCTACTACTAAAGCAGTCATATATTTTGAAAGGAGTTGTTCGATCAGTGAGATAATTTTGTGGCAAAAGTGCAAGTATGGTTTGTTAATGGTGATTATCAAGAGTATCAAGAAGATCATAAATTTGTTGAACGCTTGTTGGCACTGCAAAGGGATGGCTATAAGGGGAAAAATTTGATTGAAAATCTAATAACAGACGATTGGGGACCACCTCCATCAACAGTTATAATCAGTGGAACTTCAAATTCGGGAATTGAAGTTAATCTATCGATTCTTTATGAATAGCGACTACAGATAGAACCACTTATCTTGAATTTGAATCCTACGGATACTGTGGCATCAGTAAGGTTTTGGGTCTAACCCAGCGCTCAACCCGACCGTGCGCTTCGCGCCCGGCGGGTTAGCTTGTCGTTAGATTCAAAACC
>CAZGON010000407.1:0-1608 GCA_964527085.1 uncultured Candidatus Competibacteraceae bacterium | reverse complement strand
TAATTTGGCCATCGAAGGGTTGTCTGAGAACCTTCTTATACAAAAAAACAAGGGCATTCATGGCCTGATTTTGAGTGGCAGGTGACACATTGCCATTGACAGCAAGATGGGTTAGATACTGTTCGATCTTGGTCTCACCACCTGCAAGGTCATCGCGGGATTTCATATTATAAAAATGGATAAAGCGCTTAATCCAATCACAGTAAGCTTTTTCAGTATGCAGGGAGTAATGGCAAAGGCGCATGACTTCGTGGACTTCATTTAGAAGCTTGCGGTTTTTTATCGACATTTTATTTTTCTGCCCTATCCTACAAAAATTAATTGGGACTTCTGAAGAAAGCTGAACAACTTATGGTTTGTGATGAAAATATAAAGATATTTTTGCTTTAATAATGCGAAAATCAGCTATTATCAAAGCAAAATGTTGTTAATAATCCAATATCAGAGCAGTTTGTTTTAATATTTGAGTATCAGGGTAAGTTGAATTGATAATCTATGGTTAGAGCAAATATAGGTATGGAGGCTACGGTGTTGTCTGATTTTCTCCAGAGTATCGTGCAAAAACACAGGCGTGATCGATATGCGGGCTATCTGACTACGGAGAAAGGGAAGAAAAAATGGCTTGCTGCGTTAGATCACGACTTTGAACGAGCCATTGATCCAAGGAAAGTAGTAAAAACCCTATCGGAAGAAGAATGGTCATCGGCTGCTGTGTTTTTCTCAAGTGCGGGAGATTTCCAAGTTGCTTATGAGTCGACGAGAAAAGCTTACGATAATGCGCCCTGGGAAGGCGGTTGGTTGATAGTGGGTAGTACTGGTAAGTTCGGGGTTTATCGTCCTGAAGGGGGGGCTGATGGTGAGTTGTTTGTCAAGCTCTAACAAGGCGCTCAACCCGACCGCGCGCTTCGCTCACGGCGGGTTAGCTTATTGTTAGCCTACGCCATGAAATAACGTTTACACCTAGCGAGATCGTTATCAATGAGAAAGTCTTTGCCATGATTAGATCAATAAACCCAAGTGATACAGGTGCGGTGATGGCTTTGGCTGAGAAGCTTGGCATGTTTGATATCGATGGACTTGAGCATATTAGAGAAACGTTAGCCGTTTCCTATAATGGTACCAGCAATGATCTTTGGTTTGTTGTTGATGATAATGGTCTTGCGGGAGTTGTATACTGTGCCTCTGAACCGATGACGAGAGGCACTTGGAATGTACTCATGCTGCTCGTTAGCCCTAACCATCAGGGTCAAGGGCATGGTAACGCACTGATGAGTTCCGTTGAGCAAACTTTGGTAGAGCGAGGTGAACGTTTGCTGATAGTAGAAACATCGAGTCTTGATGACTTTGAAGGTGCTCGGGTTTTTTACTCGAAATGCGGTTACGACCAAGAAGCACGAATCCGGGATTTCTATGCAGCAGGGGAGGATAAGATTATCTTTAGCAAAGCGTTAAAGACAGGCTAACAACCAAATCAACCTGACCGCCAGAGTCGCTAGCGCGCCTCGGCGGCAGGTTATTTGGGGCGTTAGGCAATCAATACAGAGCACAATACAGTCCATACCTAAATCATGCCTCGAAAGATAAGACAACTGATCCAAGATTTGGAAA
>CAZGON010000406.1:0-1612 GCA_964527085.1 uncultured Candidatus Competibacteraceae bacterium | reverse complement strand
TATCCGGTGTCAATGTACAGATTTCCCTGGTTGCAAAGCGCCAAAATGTCTATAAGCAAGTCATTCTAAAATACGCTGTCAGGTGACATCGGTGAGTTCGGATTCCTTAAGCTGGCGCAGCGCAATTTTTGGATGTTGCCACTTTTGGTCGATCAGCGCTTCAGCACGTAGCCAATCCTGAATCGGATCGCCATTTTGAAAACCGCGCTGTTGGGCGTTATAGTAAGCCGCTTCAGCAATCATGTGGTGACGTTGTTTTTGAGTGAGTAATGAATTGATAGATGACATAAGAATAGACTCCTGGGATAACCTCCACGCAGCGATTTTTCAAACTTATTCTCTACTGACCCGAAAAGACTGTTTAGAGTTGCAAAGGTTCTTGCTAATTTGACAAGATTTGGGGCCAATGGTACTTAAGAATTTCCCACCAACGTCGCCAACTTCCCCATCAATGTCGCGGCTGCATTCTCCGCCCAGGGCTGCCCTTCCTCGATATATTCCCAGACCACCGCATCGCTTTTCCAACCTCCCTGCTTCTTGATAAGCTCAAACGGTACCTGCGCCCGGGCTGCCGATGTCGACAACCCGCGACGAAAACTATGGCTGCTCAAATCCGCCACAAAATCAAACCCGCAGGCGGTGCCCAATCTTTTTAGCACCCCATTCACCGCACTCGGATGGAGCGCCTTTGGCTGCACCACATCCCAGCGATTAATGGGCCGAAACAGCGGACCCTCGCTAATGTCTGCCACTTCCAGCCACGCCCGTAACGCCGTCCCCGGGCACACCGCCGCCATGCCAAACGGCAAGGCCCGCCACAGGCCCTTGCCCGTTTGATCTGTCTTTGAACGGGGAAGCTGAATGAGAAGCCCCTCCGGCTCCCACTGGAGATCCGCAGCCTGCAGGCTTACCAACTCCTGACGGCGAAAGGCGCCAAAGAAAGCCACCAGCACCAGTGCGATATCGCGCCGGGTCTTCTTGGTCTCCGGCAATTGATGCAGATGCGCCACCATGGCCGCTACATGCTCAAGGCGCAGCGCTTTCGCTTTGTGCTTCACTGCTTAGCGTGAGCGGGTGTTCTATGATGCCATTGACGAATGGCGGTAAGGTGTAACGCCAGGGTCCGTGGATTGAGCGTCTCCGCCCGTGCCACCAGATATCGCACCAGCGTGTCCTGATCTGTCGGCAGCCGCCCGCCCCAACGCTCGAACTGCTTAATGGCCGAGCGGTAGGCTTTTCGAGTGTTTTCCGCCGTCGCGGCTTGGACATATTGATGCAGCGCCTCGGTAGGGGTGGGCAGGGGCGCAGCGCGTACCTTCCCATCATCAATGGGCACCGGTACAGTGTCATGTTCAGGGTGTTGCTGTACCATCGTGGTTGCGCCTACTTGTTTCTGCTTTTTGTTCGTGTGGAGTTATGGGTTGCTACTTTTTTGGGTGGTATCCTATTTTACCTCCCCAAGGATAGGTAATATTTCAAATTTGGATTTTTAGCAACGTGTATGACATGCTAGCGTCTTTTTTGGTTCGAGCCTATGGTACTGATTCCGGACTCGTTATTTTATCGATCATTGTGATACCTACCAACGTCACCTTGATCCTGAACAACATCA
>CAZGON010000405.1:0-1616 GCA_964527085.1 uncultured Candidatus Competibacteraceae bacterium | reverse complement strand
CTATCGCTGGGTCAATGGTCTAGCCGCCGCCAGTGTGACCGGATTGCTAGTGGCCACCCTCGCCATGTTGGTATTAAATCGTATTCTGCCGGACATTCTTCCCCATCGCGCTAGCTGGGAAGTCAGCGGTTTCTTTGCTGTTTGGGTAGCCACCTTGACGCACGCCGGGTGGCGGGTAAGGGATAACGATCTCTCGCGAACTTGGCGTGAGCAACTTTGTTTCACGGCTATGCTTGCTTTATGCGCGGTGGGACTCAATGGGGTGACTACGGGCGATTTTTTGCCAATCACCTTATTTCAGAGACAATGGGCGGTAGCCGGGGTGGACAGTGTGCTGTTGTTGACCGCAGCAATGGCAACTGTTACTTACCAGCAGTTAGGGCAAGGTTACACCACTACAGTGACCCCTGGGGCTCCATCCGTTGCGACCAGCAGAGTTAGTGCGTAATGGCCCCAGGGCCGCCGTTGTTGAGTATATTGCTAGGCGCTTGGTCAGGGTTAGGGCTGATTTGTTTGCAATCGCCTTTAGAGCGCCGTCGCCTTGGTTTTCCGCCCCAACAACAGGCGCCGCGGGTGATTACGATACTGGCTGCCTATGCTCAGCTTTCCCTGTCTCTAAGCGCTGCAATTCAACACCATGGCATGGGGTTTGGTGTTATTCTTTGGATAAGTCTGGTGGGTTTGCTGGGTTTAGTGCTGGCGTTGGTGTTGCCTTACGCCGGGCACAGGGTAATACATTCGGCCATTATCATCGCTGCAGTCATGCTGACTGTTGCAGTTTTTTGAACTAAGCCTAACTGAATTTAGTTTCAGTCTTGCTAATCATTGCTAGGTGCCATTGATCCTTGTTTCGGAAGGGTACTCTGTACGGGGAAAAATGGATAGCGGCTTTGACACATACCTATGAAGATGATAAATCCATTGGTCGGTTCAAATTAAAGCATCAATGACAAGGGCTGATCGCTGATTTAGTACGGTAATCAGGCGCGAATTTTTGCTAATGTACGGAACGTCACCGACGAAGAGTATTGGTGTGGTTATGAAATTGGTCTTGCCTTAGCCGAGCCGCGCACATTCAAGGATACCAAGGATTTATCGTATCAATACCGCAATCTATGAAATCTTTAGTATTGCGTGTGGCTAAGTTGGCCCCTCTGGACCTAGCAATGCCTGCAATCATGGCATCAAACTGACTGATAGGATGCCCGGCGCTTTTACGTGAAGCGGCAATTTCTGCATAGGCGTCGGCAGACTCGTTATCAAAGCTCAATATTTGGCCGGCAAAATCAACATCAAAAATAGCTTGCACCGCTATTTGCAAGTTTTGACGGCGTTGTCCATCAGGTAACAGATGAATACCATAGAACAATTCGCCGCGGGTCAGTGTGGTAGTAAAAAGTGAGGTGCGAGCCTGGCCCCTCATCCAATCAAGCACCCGCGGCTTTGGCACCGGCCGTAAGACTTCCGAAAGCACGTTCGTGTCGACAATAATCACCTACCCAACTCCGCCGGATCACGTATCGGTTCGCGCACTGGCAAATCCAGCTCTACGCCCCCCAATGGTTCCACATGGGCTCGGATTGAATCCACCAGTGAGGTAGTACGTGCGGGTTTTG
>CAZGON010000404.1:1390-1623 GCA_964527085.1 uncultured Candidatus Competibacteraceae bacterium | reverse complement strand
TGGTTAGTGGGTTCCATGAATGCCCCTACGCCGGTATCTGCGCTGATGCATGCCGGACTGGTGAACGCTGGTGGTTTTCTGTTAGCGCGCTTCGCCCCTGTTTTTACCGCTAGCCCGACCATTATGACGACCATCTTTACCATCGGCGCCATCAGTGCTCTGTTGGGCACCGCTTGGATGCTAGTGCAAAGTGATATTAAACGCACTTTGGGCTGCTCCACCATGGGACAAAT
>CAZGON010000404.1:1049-1323 GCA_964527085.1 uncultured Candidatus Competibacteraceae bacterium | reverse complement strand
GGAGCTGGCTCTGCTGTGCAAGATACACCCACCACCATCGCTAAGGCCACCACAACTGTGCCTGCAACTGCCAAGCATGCTCAGCTGCATCGGTTAGTGGCTGTTATTGTGCCAGCGTGTTTGGCTGCGGCTGTATTTGCCCTGCTTACGGGGAAATCATTGTATCCTGCCGATGGCGGTACTCTGTTGGTGGCGTTTGCCTTTCTAGCCGCGTTACAAGCAGGTCTTTCAATACCTACAAGAGAGGGTCGGGTCTCTGTTTCCCATTTGCTTG
>CAZGON010000404.1:0-963 GCA_964527085.1 uncultured Candidatus Competibacteraceae bacterium | reverse complement strand
TCTTGGACCTTATTCGATACCTTTATTCTGGTGATGTTTACTATCGGCTGGTTAGGGTTGGCCTTGCGCATCCACGCGGTGGACAAAGATATTCCTGCTGCGGCTCAATGGCTGTATGTGACCCTGCTCAACGCCAGCCAACCGAAGCCTCAAGCTATTACTGCCCTAAGAAAGAATTATCGTCCTTCTTAGTGCTTAAGTCAGAACAAGTAGGAAATAACCATGTCAAAAAATAACACTGCTACCTCGACTCTACCTCAGGATGCGGTTGACGTTGATAACGTTGCCGGAAAGAAGTTAGAACCACTGGCTATTCGCGCTCTAGTGGACAACGCAGCGCGCTCTATTGCACCCCTATGGCCACTGCGTTCCTTTATTGCTCGTAACCCGTTAGCCGGATTTGAGGATGAGTCTTTCGAAACGGCCATTGCTAACGGCATAGACCTATTCGGTGGCCAAGGGCTGCCGTCCCGTCAGATGGGGCAAGCCGCCCTTTTCCAGGGAAAAATAACTAATTTTCACTTGCGACAAGCATTTGTTCGGCACACTCAAGGGATAAAATCTTCCTTGTCAGTCCAGGGAGTGACCATCGCAACGGCTGAACTGTTGCGGGTATATATGTCAACCACCGAAGCGGCGGTGGTAGAGTCAATGCCTAAAGTGGATATGCAATCGGACAGAGCTCCAACCGATCAGCGTTTGCGGGCGGAACTCACCTCAGCGATCAACCGCTTGACTATTAAATGGGTGGCGGCCTTTTTAGATGAAGGTCAATCGGCTTGGCCGATGCCGGGACGCAAGCAAGGCTTCTACCGGGCCTGGAAAAACCTCGCACGATTTGATAAGTCGTTCCGCGCACATTTAACGGACTCGTCCTGGAATCGGTTGATTAAGACGTTACCAAACCAACCCGAGCAAACTGTCATCGATGCACTTCAGGCGTTGCAGATTCCCCTCAATCGG
>CAZGON010000403.1:0-1633 GCA_964527085.1 uncultured Candidatus Competibacteraceae bacterium | reverse complement strand
CATGCTCACGGCACCCTCCACAATCTTATGGCGCGCTGCTACCACTGCCTCAGCTTGCTGACGCTTCAACATTGCACTGGCAATTTCTTCTGCATAAGCCAGGTAGCCAATTCGTGCCTCCAAAACCTCAATACCTGCAATAGCCAGACGCTCCTGCACCTCGCGCTCAAGATTGGAATTTACGGTCTCTACATCCGAGCGAAGTGTTACCTCATGCTCGCCCGATCCCTCGTCCTCAAAGGTGTCATAGCTGTAAGCCATCGCCAGTGTGCGCACGGCCGCATCGGTCTGCACCCGCACAAATTCCTCGTAGTTGTTCACCTCAAAGGCGGCTTTGTAGCTGTCGGCTACCCGCCAAACCAGAATCACAGAGATCATAATAGGGTTGCCGCGACGGTCATTTACCTTCAATCGCTCTGAGTCAAAGTTGCGGGCACGCAGACTAATGGCCTGCTTGCGGTAAAAGGGATTGGCCCACCAAAAACCGTTGGCTCGTACCGTGCCCTTATACGCCCCAAAAAGCGTCATCACCTTTGAACCATTAGGGTTGATCACGAAAAAGCCGCTGATCACGATCAGCAAAGCAAATACTGCAGGTGCTATAACGAACGGATTTGCGGTACCGATACCGTAGACAATTGCTACCAGGAGCAAGAGCGTCACGAGCAGCATCAGATAGCCATTCAGTGGCTTGAAAAACTTGTCGTTAGCCATGATTTAATGGTGTTTAGACGTGAATTGAAATGATGTCAATGTGATATCAAAGTTATGCCTTTCGGCAAAACGCCACCTATCTACTCGACAAGCATCCCGATTCTATCGATAAGATCCGGTTAAGAAAGCCTTGACGTGTTTTAGCGTAAGCTCAACCTCCTAAACCAAACGCCGATCCGCCCGCAATACACGCCATAGTACATACACCCCAACCACCGCATCAAAACCAATGCAAAACCAGGGATACCAGTCCGGACTGAGATAGGCGGCCGGACCGACAATATGAAAAAGGTAGTTCCAGACAATGTGGAGCAGCCAGCCAATGCCGACCCAAACAACCCCAAAGCGACGGGCGATAAAAGCGAAAAAGCTAAAAATAAATACTCCGGTAGCCTCAAAGCGTACCGAACCCTCCTGGCCCCACAGCAAGGCAAAACATACATAGATTACTGCCGCCAGCAGCAAACCTGTAGCAAAGAGATTCCCTTCCGGCAGGTCACTACGACGAACGATCGCGATAAACAGCACGGCTGCGAGGCAACCGATCAACAGCAATCCCCAGGTTTCTATCACAGTAACAGTAGACGCAGCTGTGAGCCTGAAGGTTGCAGTAAATGAATAGCTGGTCTAGGACGTCGACTACAATTTCATGGGAGCCAAGCGCATCAGCTTACCATCGTCCTCATCGGTAGTGAAATATACCATGCCATCAGGACCTGCCACCACTTCGCGAATACGGTGATTGAGCGGGAAACGCTCGACTTCCTTGGCCTCACCATCAACGCTCACCCGTATCAGACCTTTAGTTACCAGGCCGCCAATAAAGAAGGTGTTTTGCCAGGCAGGGAATACATTACCAGTATAAAATGTCATTCCAGAGGGAGCAATTACTGGCGTCCAGTGCAGCTCGGCATCCGTG
>CAZGON010000402.1:0-1639 GCA_964527085.1 uncultured Candidatus Competibacteraceae bacterium | reverse complement strand
GGCATGTCAATCGGTTTCTCTACAAATGGCTAAATTATTGTCTTTATCAAGGTCATCGCTTTAGCCATCCTAGCTAATAAATTTTTCATTCGATTTTCCCGAGCAACTTGAAGTCCTGATTGTGGGTAAGCCCTGATACCAAATCAATAAAAGGTTGCATCTGCGTGGGAATGACGTGAGAAGAAGGTATAAATTCGGTGGAGCAATGTATGAGAAAACCATTAAAAGATACGCTGCTTACTTCCTGGGCTGGTGTCAATCCTTTGGTGAGCACGATGTTGCTTTCGAGGAAAACAAAGATGTTAACTGGTTATTTGGCGCTTCGAAAATCGGCATCATCGTTTCTCCAAAGATAAGACGCCTTTTTCTCAAAGCCCTACTAAAACAGAAGCAACCCACAGTTGTCTTGTCTTCTTCTTATATTGAAGTAGACAATTCTCAATATATTATCCTTGAAGAAGATAGACATAATCTCGAACGGGCTTTGAAATTATTGAGAAAATACGATGCTATACATATGTTTTTGGCAAACCACTTTTGTTATCCTCCGCCAACAAAAATAATAACGTTTTCGGCAAAAAAGCCTTTGTTAATACTGTACAAAGAAATTACACCGATAACTGTTAAGCTCAAAAGATAATTAGCTAAATGATCCCAAAAGCAGCTAATGATTTGTTTTAGAAAATTATTTTTATCTGAAACAGCCTACCTATGGAGAGACGTCAAGATGTTTTCCTCAAACGTTAGCAAGCCATAGCAACAGTTTGGGTTTAACCTAATAAATTAAGGGATTCTCGTGCTACGCTTATGGCTATAAGCTTTTCAAACCGATTTCTAAAGTGCCGTCACAACCAGTCTCTACCCCTCTAGATCCCACAGTATCCGCCCGTTTGTTGCGGCTAGCCACCTATGCTTCTGTCATCACAGCGGTTATTTTGTGTGGCGGCAAGTTGGTTGCTTGGTTGATGACAGGCTCTGTCAGTGTGCTTGCTTCCACAGTGGACTCTTTGCTGGATATTTTAGCCTCTGGGATCAACTTGTTTGCGGTGCGTTATTCTCTGACTCCACCTGACAACGAGCACCGCTTCGGTCATGGCAAAGCAGAGTCTCTCGCTGGGTTAGGGCAGGGAGCATTTATCGCCGGGTCTGCTGTGTTTTTAAGTTTGCAGGCGATAGAACGATTATGGAATCCGCAACCGTTAACGGATACGGTTGTGGGAATTGGGGTGATGCTATTTGCTACCATTGCCACTGGCGTTTTGCTAGGTATTCAACACTATGTGATTAAACGAACTCACTCTTTAACGGATGTGTTATCTAATCTGAGCGTTATTGCTGCTTTGATGCTGGCCGCTTTAGGTTGGCCAGGGCTTGATCCTCTATTCGCTTTAGCTGTGGTTGGCTATATTGCTTACAATGCCTGGCAAATAGCGTATGAAGCCGTGCAAGCGTTAATGGATCATGAGCTGTCGGAACCTGAACAGGCTCGCATCTGCGCTATTGCTTGGCAGCCAACGCAAGTGCGGGGAGTCCATGGGTTACGAACCCGACGGGCTGGACAGACCTGTTTTATCCAACTGCATTTGGAAATGGATGATGACTTACCGTTAGTTACCGCCCATGATGTGGCTGATGAAGT
>CAZGON010000401.1:789-1655 GCA_964527085.1 uncultured Candidatus Competibacteraceae bacterium | reverse complement strand
AGTTACAGTTATGGAGACTTTGATGCCCATGATGGTCTCTGGCAAATGGCGGTGACGACAGCCCACAGCCCCCTGGCCCGCATGGCGTTGGTGCCTCGGGTGATGGAAGCGCGTGGACTAGACGTGACACCTGGAATGATTATCCGGTTACGCAGCATGGGTGATGCCCAAACTGTGTCCATTTTAGAAATGATTCTTCGTGAAGAAGTGCGCCATGTGGCGATTGGTTCGCGCTGGTTTCGCTACTGTTGCGAGCAGGCTAAAGTGCCAGTAGAGGAAACCTTTTTGAATTTACTAAAACGTTACTATGGAGGTCAATTACGGGGGCCTTTTAATGAACCAGCAAGGCTAGAAGCCGGCTTTACTGAAAATGAACTTAATCAGCTTAAAGAGTTAAACCCCCAAAAATAAGCCTTATCAATTTTTCAAGACGATACCGCAACTGCTGGCGTCATCGCTTCACGTCAGCAGATTCGATATGAACGCGGTTTTGCTTCTGGTTATAGCCCTGCCGATAGACAACTTCATGGTAGAGATTCTTTTTCTCACTCGGGGCCACAGTAGCCGTAAATTCAACGGTGCGAAAATCGTGCAGTTTGGCGTCTAGCCGACTACGAAACAGAACATCACCCTGGTACTGGCGGCGAATTTGTACATCGATAGGCTTGCCGCTGTAGTTACGAATACGTTGGGTAAACACATTGTGGTCATCCCAACCCGCCACCTGACTGTCGACATTGATTCGCAGGCGAGGATCATCGATACGGCGGTAAATATCAGCAGCCCCAAAACGCATCCAAATATTGTTACGAAAGGTACGAAGCTTCACCAGCTCAAAAATCACCGCGGGATCGTTACCGAGATTG
>CAZGON010000401.1:0-779 GCA_964527085.1 uncultured Candidatus Competibacteraceae bacterium | reverse complement strand
CACCCGTACTTGACCATCGGGAAGTGGTGTAGTGCCTAACTTTGAGGCTGTGTCATTGGTCAATAGATAAAGGCGAGCCAAGTGATCGCCGTACTCCCGCGGCCGATAGCGATAGTGAATTTGCATAGGCACCCGGTCAGCTTCGAAGCTGCGCAGCCGTTTAGACCACCCGGTGGGTACGGTTTCGGTACCTTCGATGGTATAGATAAAATATTCGCTTAAACCCTCTTTACGTATTTCCTTCGCCGCCATGGCAGCGTCGCCTTCCATGGCTGCCGGCGCCGCACTCAGTTCCATCATCTCCTTGGCAGCCTGTTGCCGGAGTCTGCCAAACTCGGGCTTGCGTAAGCTATCCACCTGACTCATTGGTATCCGGGCCAGTTGCGCGATCTTCTCCACCAGATTGATGGTGCCTACCACTAATCGTACTTGGGCGTTTTCGTAGTCCTCACCGGATTGATTGTAGACCCGTACAAAGCTTTCCATACGCAAAGTTTTTTCTGCCTTCTCGGCAATGGCGATGTAATCCGCTGACCAACGGATGCCCGAGGTAAAATAACGGATTTCGAGGGTGGCCTCTTGATCTTGATCGCTCTCCACGTTCCAATACAGCATTTGCGGTTTGTCGTGGGGAAAGGTGGTATCCAATACCGTCAAGCTATCGGCTTGGGTGGCGAAGGTCAGCTCCACCGAGGTGGGATCGATGAGGGTATTGGCCCAGGAAAACTGTAGTGGATTGACACCTTTTTTAAAGGTGACGACTCGGTTCTCCTGCACCA
>CAZGON010000400.1:0-1657 GCA_964527085.1 uncultured Candidatus Competibacteraceae bacterium | reverse complement strand
GGACCGGTCAAGGGGGCTTTTTTCTACCTCTATCTCATCCTGGATCTGTATAGCCGTAAAATCGTCGGCTGGGAGGTGTATGAGTGCGAAAGCACCGAGTATGCGGCTGCGGTGGTGCGCCGGGCGGTCTTAGCTGAGCAGTGTGTTGATCAACCTTTAGTGTTGCATGCTGACAATGGCAGCCCCATGAAAGGCGAAACCTTGCTGGAAACCCTCTACCGGTTGGGCGTCAGTACCTCTTATAGCCGCCCCCGCACCAGTAACGATAACCCGTTCTCGGAAGCTTTATTTCGCACCTGTAAGTACCATCCGGCCTACCCAGAGCGAGGGTTTGCCTGCCTGGAAAAGGCGCGTACCTGGATGCAACAGTTTTTTCAGGGCTACAACCATGAGCATCGCCATAGCGCTATCCAGTTTGTGACCCCTGAAGAACGTCACCAGGGCTGTGACGAGGCCATCTTGGCCCACCGCCAGAGGATCTATGAGCAGGCCAAAGCCCGCCATTCGGAGCGGTGGTCAGGACCAACCCGCAATTGGCAACCCGTCACCGCGGTCTGGCTCAACCCCAGCGCTGAGGTGCCGGAGGCGTCAACCAACGGCTCACAGAACGAGTAAAAAAAGGCGGCAACTATGTTGACAACTACCGTCATTGCTACCTCCAAGTAATTCCAAGGGCGTTACCAACGCAGGTACAAAAAGGCCAAGCATTCCATTCACGCGGCGAATGTGTCCGAACTTGTTGGCGTTTGCTAAGTGCTGGCAATTCCAGGTTATTAGAAAGTCGCACTTGTGATAAGACGTAAGTGCCAGGTGCAGTACGTCACCGCCAGGATCAGCGGGCATCAATTTATGCCGAATATATGCCTGGACAATCTCAGTAATGGCTGACTCAACAGGCAAAAGCGGTAGATCACGAATGAGCGCTAATCGTTTCGTGCTGCGCTCCGGTATACCAACGGCTAATTCATCCAGCACAGCCGCACTAGTAACCAGCTGGTAGAACTCGGCTGCACTGTTCCACCACTGCCGGGTCCATTCCCGGCGTGCCACAATACTAGGCGCGCTGCACTCTTCATGGTAGAAGCTGGGAATTGTGGTTTCAATATACACAAGCGGTTTAGCCATATCGGTAAAATAACCCACTTAGCTTCCAAAGAATAGGGCAATAGATCAATAGGGTAAGCCGCCTAACGCCCCAAATAACCTGCCGCCAAGGAGCGCTAGCGACGATGGCGGTCAGGTTGATTTGGTTGTTAGCAACTTTTTGAACGTACAAGTGCCTCTTGAATAAATGGCCATTTTCCGTCTGTATAAGCTTCACGATCTTCTTTGTAACAGACAGCAAGCTCCTTTTTTAGAGCCACATATGCGCTTGCAACTACTCGATTTGAACGAAGTAAATCTCGAAATTGAATTCGTTCCATCCACAGTTGACTTTCATAAGGTATTAAATGGAGATGATGTGTGCGAAAAGCATCGGACGGCTTGCAAAACCAGTGCATAACCTCTTTTTTTTATGGAAAATACTGATATCCATTTTTTACAAGTACTTCTATTGTGGGTTTCGACTCGTCAAGTGACTTCACGCCAAACATTATATCTATAACTCAGTGAGGTAAGCCCCCGGCTCTGCCGGGGGACTCACCGAGGTTTGACC
>CAZGON010000399.1:800-1659 GCA_964527085.1 uncultured Candidatus Competibacteraceae bacterium | reverse complement strand
GCTTTTGTTAGTGCCATTTCTGTTAAACCCTGAGCGTTACGCCAAGTTTATTTTGCAAACCGGCGGTTATTTTTGACATGGTTTCTTCTACTGCTGAATCTGTAAGACTGCGCGAAAAGTCCTGTAAAATCAAACTAAAAGCCATGCTTTTTTTGCCTTCAGGAATACCCTTGCCACGATAGACATCAAACAGATACAGGGCTTGTAACAGTTCACCACCTTGAGCCTGTATGCAATCCGATGCAGCTTCTGCCGTAATGTGTTCATCTGCGATAAGGGCGATGTCGCGTCGGCTAGCCGGGAACTTGGATAATTCAATGAACTGAGCTAGCGGAGCAGGTTTTAATGCATTAATCGGCACTTGGAAAACAAACACAGGACCTTCGAGGTTAAGCTCATGCTCCACAGCGGGATGCAACGCGCCAAGCCAACCTATAGAGACGTCATCGCGTAAAATCGTTGCCGTTTGTCCTGGGTGTAGTGCCGGGTGATTTGCTGCTGCGAAGGAAAAGGTCTCAAATTGCCGGGTAAGTTTTAAGAGCGCTTCAACATCTGCCTTTAAATCAAAAAAGTCCACTGGACGTTTAGCGACTCCCCATTGTTCCGATAACGGCAAGTTGCATATCCTGTTGCAGCTGACCGTTATCGTTTAAAAAATTTAGGCCAATTTCAAACAGCCGCACCCGGGTTTGTTGTCGTTTCTGATTGTAGGTTAACGCCTTAATGAGTCCAGGCCAGAGATTAGTCCGCATCACCGCCAGGTCGGCTGAGATGGGATTGACCAGGGGAATGGGTTGGTGCTCTGGATCAAGGGCTTTTTGTAGGGTAGGATCCACAAAGCTGTAGGTGATGGCTTCCT
>CAZGON010000399.1:0-715 GCA_964527085.1 uncultured Candidatus Competibacteraceae bacterium | reverse complement strand
TCCAGAGTCATATCAAAACGAAATGTTGGTGGCGCCACTAGCCAATGATCACCCTCATTGGCCACCGCCATACCCAATCTGCGCAAAATTTCGCTCACCAAGGAAGGGGCTATGTTCAAACCTAACAGACGTTCGATTCGTTCAGGGCGAAGACGGATAGCGGGTGCCGCCGGTAAATGGGATTGCGCAACAGCCTCCACCAGCGGACCCGCTTGACCACCGGTGATTTCTGCTAGCAATCGGGTTGCCCGCTCCATAGCAGTTACCTGGAGCTGAGGGTCAACACCTCGTTCAAAACGATGGGAAGCGTCCGTGTGAAGACCATAACGGCGTGCCCGACCGGCAATGGAACTGGGAGAAAAAAACGCACTCTCCAAAAAGATATCGCAGGTGCTTTCTGTGACGGCGCTGGCGTCGCCGCCCATAATACCGGCCAAAGCTAGGGGGCCTTGATGATCGGTGATGAGCAAAACGCCTTCATCCAACTGGATCTCGATGCCATTGAGCAGCATCAGGGTTTCGCCTGGTTGCCCGCGTCTTACATCAATACCGCCTGAGAGCTTGGCGAAGTCAAACGCATGCATGGGTTGACCCAGTTCCAGCATCACATAATTGGTAACGTCCACCACTGCATTGACAGGTCTTAACCCCGCCCGGCGCAGACGTTCTTGCATCCAAAACGGAGTTGCCGCGGTAAGATCTAGATGCCGCATAA
>CAZGON010000398.1:0-1689 GCA_964527085.1 uncultured Candidatus Competibacteraceae bacterium | reverse complement strand
CGAAGGTATCGCCTGTATTCAAGAAGGCATGAATCCCAAAGTGATGGAAGAGCTGCTTAGAACCTATCTACCACCTAGCCAGCGGGCTAAACCCCTTGGAAAAGCAGCACCTGCTGCTGCCCGCTAATCACCACGGCAGTCTTATCATGGACGATTTTGCACCTCAAAAAAAATCCAAAAGCGCCGGTTCGCCCGCCTGGATGGCTACCTTTGCTGATCTCATGGCGTTACTTATGTGCTTTTTTGTGCTGTTGCTGTCGTTTTCCGAAATCGACTTACAAAAGTATAAGCAGGTCGCCGGTTCCATGGCGCAAGCCTTTGGGGTACAAGATGATTTTTTTGCCAGCAAAATTCCTAAAGGAACCAGCTTCGTGGCCCGGGAATTTAGTCCAGGTCGACCTGACCGAAAACCGATTAAAGTACCACCCCATGCATCGAGTGGTTTACAACAGCCTAGCGCCAGTATCAATAAGGCGGTCTTGCGGCATGTCAAAGCATTGGCGGAACGAATTCGCAACAGGTTGCGCCGAGAAATCAACCAAGGCATGGTGGACGT
This sequence comes from uncultured Candidatus Competibacteraceae bacterium, assembly GCA_964527085.1. Taxonomy (GTDB): domain Bacteria; phylum Pseudomonadota; class Gammaproteobacteria; order Competibacterales; family Competibacteraceae; genus CAYRGG01. The sequence goes on along the minus strand of CAZGON010000398.1, from coordinate 1,133 downwards.
AGAAACCGAAGGTTTGAAAATCATTATTCGCATCCGCGAGAAGAATGTTTTTCCTTCTGGCAGCACCGATCTGATGGGTGATTTCAAAGCAGTTATCACAAAAATCGCCCGTATTTTATTGGAAACACCGGGCCAAATTGTGGTAGCTGGTCATACCGACAATATTCCCATCCACGGCGCCCGGTTTCGTTCAAACTGGGAACTGTCGGCCTCCCGGGCGGTGACGGTAGTCCATGAAATTCTCAAAGCGGCCCCCATCAATGAAAAGCGTTTTCTAGTCGAAGGTCATGGCGAGATGCGACCCCTTAAAGCTAACGATAGTGTGGCTAATCGAGCCCTCAATAGGCGGGTGGAAATTGTCTTAAAACAAGATCCCCTCGAACTAGCCAAAATCCTTGACCAACAAGCGCAACCATCACCCAATCAGCAGGACGCCCCGTGATACCGTTACCCCTTCACCAGGACGACGAACGTCGTCATTTTTTTCGTTTCAAAGATGAATTGGTTTTTACTTATCGACGTCTTGCCCCAGAGGCGACACCAGACTTTTTAAAAAGCTTTGCCGCCTCTGCCGATGATCCCTTTACCTTGGCTGCAACCCTCGCTGGTATTTCCCAGGAAACTCATACGCTTAATCGCCAGCTTCAAACGGAAGCACCGCTGGCGGCACGTTATTTTTCCGCTTTGGAACGTAAGATAGATTTGCTAGCTCAGGCTATCTTCAAAGGAACGAGTACTGACGACCAGGACACACAAGAGGTGGATTTGAGCGGTAGCGGCGTGTCTTTTGACAGTATGGAATCATTGACGCCTGGCGATCTATTGGAATTGCGTCTGGTGTTATTTCCTTCTTATACCGGTATTTTAGCCAGCGGCAGAGTGATCCGCTGCGAAAAAACAGGCAGCCGCGCCTGCCCGTATAAAATTGCCGTGGAGTTTGTCCATATCCGAGACACAGACCGGCAATGTATCGTCAAGCATATTCTTGACAGACAAGCCACACAGATTCGCCAGACACGGCAGGGATCATAAAAATCTTAAAGGCTTTGCTTGGTAGTTTTGTAGCCCGGCTATAACAAACTATAGCAATTGAGCATATGGTTAGGACATGACTTTAAAGGCGTTATCCACCG
>CAZGON010000397.1:0-1691 GCA_964527085.1 uncultured Candidatus Competibacteraceae bacterium | reverse complement strand
GATCTCTAAACAATCTACTCGACTGTCCTTCTTTTTTCCCTTTTCAGCTACAAACCTTAGCTGGTGCTCAAATTGAACAGTGTACAAAGAGGATTGATGTGACTCATTACGGACTGGATAAAGAACTCTTGTCTGTGTAGTGAAAAGAGCCATTAATCTGTGTACGTAGAGTAAATGGATAGAAATATTTAAAGGATTTAACGAAAGCATGAAACACATAAAATTAAAGACCATAAACATCAAAAACCACCCTCAACTCGATGAGAAGTGGTTGCAAGACATCATTGCCGACGACCCCAGTGTGCTAGGAATCGGCGATGTTATCTTAAAGGACAGAGAACGAATTCATGCGGGTGCAGGTCGGCTCGATCTGCTTCTTCAGGATGCCGATGCCCAGGGCCGTTACGAAGTTGAAATCCAGCTTGGTCCAACCAATGAATCCCACATCATCCGCACCATCGAATATTGGGATATCGAAAGACGAAAATATCCGCAATATGACCATACGGCAGTCATCATCGCGGAAGACATTACCAGCCGTTTTTTGAATGTGATTGGTTTATTCAATGGTTTTATACCCATCCTGGCGCTTCAAGTTACCGCCATTGAAACGCCTGAAGGCGTGGGGCTGCAATTCAATAAAATAGTCGATACCGTCAAGCTCGGTTATCTCGACGAAGACGAAGCGATAGCCGCACCAACCGATAGGAATTACTGGGAAACAAAACGGGGAACCAAACAAACGGTTGCTTTCGCCGATAAAATCCTTGCTATGACCAAGTCTTTCGCGCCATCGGCAATGCTTAATTACAACAAATACCATATTGGGTTTTTGATCAACGGTAGGCCGTTAAATTTTGCCCTATGCAAACCTCAAAAAAATGGCATGCGTCTAGAAATTAAGCTGCCGCAAACGGAGGAAACCGATCAATTTATTGCTGATTCGGATATCGACATCCTTGATTACGATAAACGCTGGGGTGCTTATCGGTTTAAACTGGCGGAACGCGACATAAAAGAAAAAGAGACTGTGTTAACTTCGTTGCTGAAGCAAGCATTTGAACTCCGTGCGTAGGGTGGGCAACTGGTTGCCCACGCGTATCTTATCTAAAAAAATCATGTCTCATTACCGCCGTGCCCTAACGCCAGGCGCTTGCTATTTCTTCACCGTTGTTACCTACCGTCGGCAACCCTTCCTCTGCGACGACGATGTGCGGCTGGCCCTGCGCCAAGCCATCGAGAAAGTGCGGCAACGTTACCCCTTCACCATCGACGCCTGGGTATTGCTCCCCGACCACTTGCACTGCATTTGGACCCTTCCCAAGGAGGATACCGATTTTCCCCTGCGTTGGAACCTGATCAAACGCTATGTCACTCGCACTTGCCGCGATAGACTGCATCGCCCTGAGTGGGTGAATGCCTCAAAATACCGTCATCGCGAGGCCACTCTTTGGCAACGGCGCTATTGGGAACATCAAATCCGCAATGACAGGGATTATGCGGCGCACATGGATTATCTGCACTTACAATCCGGTCAAACACGGCCTTTGCCGCTCTCCTAATCAATGGCCCTATACCTCTTTGCACAGGCTGATCAGAGACGGGCGCTATCCAAGCCATTGGGGTGAGAGGGAGGCGTTGGATTTTCCGGTAAAACTTGAGTTGGGGGAGGTGTGATCGTTACGCGTGGG
>CAZGON010000396.1:656-1714 GCA_964527085.1 uncultured Candidatus Competibacteraceae bacterium | reverse complement strand
AAAAAATATAGCCTACAAATTGATAGGAAAACCAAATCTAAAAAATTTTTTTTATAACCATTGATGCAGATAAACAGTGAGCTCTTTGAGGTAGATCATCAAATTTATGCCGAACAGGTAGCATTTCTCTATCGCAATGCCCCCCTTACTTGCTCCGTGACTGTCATCAATGGAACCATCTTAGCGTTTGTCCAAGCGACCCAGATAGCTTCTCCAGTGGTTTTTTCTTGGTGGCTATTTTTAATTTTCGTCACTGCTGGTAGAGCCCTGCTAGCGTACTGCTATTTCAATTTATCTGCCCGCTCTCAACACGCCCTCCATTGGGGGCTTTTTTACTTAGTAGGCGCCAGTATAGCTGGTCTCATCTGGGGATCTAGCGGCATTTTACTATTTCCCACGGATTCCCCTGGCCATCAAGTTTTCGTGGCTTTTGTACTGGCAGGCATGTCAGCTGGCTCCGTAGTGGTGTTATCAGCCAGGCTTGAAGTGTGCACGGCGTTTCTATTGCCGACTTTGCTTCCTCTATCCATCCGTTTTTTCCTCCAAAAAGATCAATTATCCCTTTTCATGAGCGTGATGATTTTGATCTTTTTAGTGGGTATGTTGATTGCCGCCTACACCTCGAAGAATTTAATAGCTAACATGTTGAGTCTGCGTTTTGATAAACGCGAACTGGTGGCCGAGGTTTGCAAGCGGCAACGTATTGAAGAAAGTCTTTTTCAGGAAAAAGAACGGCTACAAACCACCTTGGCGTCCATTGGGGAAGCGGTGGTCATCACCGATGCCTATAGCAACATCAAGTACCTTAATCCCGTTGCTGAACAACTTTGCGGGTGGTCTCGGCGGGCTGCAAAACAGCGTTCTATGAGCGAGGTTTTTCCAAGTTTAGACGAGAAAACTCGGCAAACCACTAGCACCGCGGTAGAAGAATGCCTAAACAATGCTTCGCGTACCCATAAGCAGTCGATACTACTGACGCCTACTGATCAAGAGCGTCTCGTTGAGGAACTGGCCACCCCACTGTTGAACCGCAGCGGCAAGGTGATTGGGGCCGTGGC
>CAZGON010000396.1:0-646 GCA_964527085.1 uncultured Candidatus Competibacteraceae bacterium | reverse complement strand
TTTCAAGCTAACCATGATGTTTTGACTGGATTGCCTAATCGCAATTTGCTCTGCGATCGTTTGCATCATTCCATTGCCCATGCGCAACGCTCGGGGCAACAACTTGCCCTGTTATTCCTCGATTTAGATCATTTTAAAGCGGTCAATGACAATTTGGGACACGCTGCCGGTGATACCTTACTAAAAGCCGTTGCAACGCGTTTGAAGACAAACGTCCGGGAAACGGATACGGTTGCTCGATTAGGCGGCGATGAATTCGTAACACTTTTGGAATATCTGGATCACGAAGACGTTGCCATCACCGTAGCTCAAAAAATACTAAAAGCGCTCGCACAACCTTTTCAACTGGAACAGCAAGAATATACCGTTACCACCAGTATTGGTATTGCCTTGTTTCCCAAGAATGGAGAAGATACTGAAACCTTGCTGCAGAATGCAGACACGGCCATGTATCGTGCTAAGGCCGAAGGGCGTAATAAAGCGAAGTTGTTTGCTCAAGATAACGCTATTCCCAAGGTTTGAAGAGCGTGAGCCTTAGCCTAATGTCTCTCCGGTAATCTCAAAGAACTGCTCATCCCACTCTTTGAATAATTGCGCCACGGGTTTGTTGGCACAGAATGCGCACCCCTGCCCCGCCCAAAGGGCC
>CAZGON010000395.1:1464-1740 GCA_964527085.1 uncultured Candidatus Competibacteraceae bacterium | reverse complement strand
TGTATTTGTTTCCACATTTATTCAAGCGAACCCATAAGCCAAAAAACCGTTAATCCATTAGCGCTTTGATATGTTTGATGACGCGGGGCAATTCATCAGGCGCTTTTGAACCTGGTGGTAAGAATTGGTCACCTAACCATACGGCAAAGTTCCTTTCAATGAGTAAGCGATGTAACGCCGTTAAATCCCGTGAATAACCCCCCACACCGAGCTTGTAAAGCAGATTACCCGAAGTGCGAAGAAGCTGACTAAATCTATTGTTCGGGGGTGGCTCAT
>CAZGON010000395.1:0-1445 GCA_964527085.1 uncultured Candidatus Competibacteraceae bacterium | reverse complement strand
ACTCGCAAAGCGATCTCGAGCGTGATCCAATACCCCCCTACGATGGGGTAAAGGAAAAATGGCCAGCGGTTTACCCAATCGCGCCACCTCAACCAGCATAGAGACGCTGTCGCCCGTCACGATAAACTGATCGGCTGTGCCCAGCAGAGCGCGATAAGGATTATCGATATTGTTCGGCGTCCAGCGATAAAATAGCGCCCCCGGAGGAAGGTTTTCTTGCACTGTTGCTACCACGGTTTTAGGCGTGCGTCGGCTGGTGGTCACATACAATGTTCCTCCGCTATCGACAGCCATTTGTGCACTCATTTGAAGCAGCCGTAGGGCAACTTTCGCATTCAGCACAAAGGGTTTTGTGGGGCCACCCATAAGCAGTGCGATTAAAGGCCGCGATAATTCAGCAAACCGCGCAGTCCACGCCGTGGCCGCTGCCGCAATGCACTTAGTATCCACCTGCATAAGGGGTAGATCGATATGAAGTACATTGGAACGTTGTGGAAGCCGATATTGAACCGGCGTAATCACCAAATCAAACTGCTCAAGCCAACGTTTTGGGCGGCCTAGTAATACCAGTTTGATAGGCTTCAGGCACTGTTTACGTACCCAAAGGGCTGCCATACAAGGTCGGCGTCCAACGGTAACGATCAGGTCCGGCCAAGGGGGTTGAAGTACTGCCGAGCGGTCTAGATCGATGTGATAAAGCGATGCTTTAAAGGGCGGTTTACCGACTACATAGGGTTCACGAAAATGCAACTGTTTGACTTCAAAAGGCCAATCCAATGCCTCAGCGATGATGTGAGCTTGTGCGTTATCCCCTAGTTTGTCTCCCAGTATCAGCCAGACGCGGGGCAATGCCTGGGGCGTTGCAGGGATCACTTCAGAGGAAGTCGGGTTTATACCGAGACTTGTCATCTACCGGATGCTTGGGTGCGTTAAAGCTAACTGCTTACAGGGGTGGCATTCCGCCAGGGAATCTACCCTGCATACCGCGCATCATTTTAGCGAGTCCTCCCTTTCTCATCATCTTTTGGGCCTGGGTAAACTGTTTCAAGAGCTTATTCACTTCTTGGATCTGTGTTCCAGAACCGGTTGCAATACGCCGCTTACGAGAACCTTTGATGATATTGGGGAAACGTCTTTCCTGAGGGGTCATGGAATCGATAATGGCGATTAGACGCTTCACCTGTTTATCGTTAGCCTGATCCATGTTTAACATCTGGTCCATTTGCTCGCGGAAATCCGCAAGGTCAAAACCTTTGCCTTTTTTGACTTTGCGGGCTAAATTTTCGGCTTTCTTACGATCAATTTTTTGCTCAATTTCCTCTACCAGCCCCAATACGTCTCCCATTCCGAGAATTCGTGAGGCGACTCGGTCGGGATAGAAGGGCTCTAGGGCGGTTGTTTTCTCACCAACGCCGAGGAATTTGATGGGTTTGCCGGTGAGGTGA
>CAZGON010000394.1:309-1759 GCA_964527085.1 uncultured Candidatus Competibacteraceae bacterium | reverse complement strand
GTTTCAGTAATCCTCACTGGAGTACGGTAACGATCACCCCCTAATACCACCCGATGTCCGGCTGCTTTAAGGCGAGTGGCGTCTAAGTAATCTTGAATCCAAGTCAATAATTCCGCCAGTAAATTATCTCGATCGACCTTGGTTTCAGCCGCCCAGCCTTTTTCAGTCAGCACGCCGCCATCGGCATCCTTAGCGATAAACTTGGGCTGAGCACCGATCCCTTCTACTTGCCCGGTGGCTATGGCATGCAGATCAGCTTTGCCATTAGCCGCGTCGAAAAGAGAAAATTTGATACTGGAGGAACCGGCATTGATAACGAGAATGGCTTCCCTCATGTTAGACCTCTCGTAAACTCTGCAAGGGGGGTCGCAGCAACACAGATCGCGTCCCGAGAAGTCCCGCCACACTGACCCCCAAAACACCGCCGCCCACCCCTAACACCCATATCAACATACTCGGTTTAAAGGTTAAATCAAATAGATAAACGCCTAATACATACCCCAGCACGGTAGCCGTGAGCGCCGCCAACAACCCGGCCAACAGCCCTAATACAGCAAACTCTGCCAATAAGCCCTTGCGGATAATTTCTTTAGAGGCTCCCAAGGTGCGTAATATCGCCCCTTCAAACAAGCGTTCGTCTTGGGTTGCCTGAATCGCCGCGTACAACACCACCAAACCCGCCATCAAGGTAAACAAAAAAACATAGCGTACCGCCATAATGACACGATCGACGATTTCCCGAACCTTGTTAAGAACAGCTTCCACATCGAGTACCGTAATGGAAGGATAAGCTCGCACCAACTCAGCGAGCAGCGGTTTTTGGGATGGGGGCAAGTGAAAACTGGTAATCCAAGTGGCCGGATAGGTATCGATGACAGCGGGCGGAAACACCACAAAGAAATTAACGTTAAAAGAATCCCATTCCACGCTGCGCAGACTCACCACCTTCGCTTCAATAAACTGGCCCGCAATGCGAAACCGCATGGTATCGTTTATGTTTATTCCAAACAACTCGGCAATGCCCTGCTCCACGGAAATCACCGGTTGACCGCGATCTGCCTGCTGCCACCAGCGTCCTGCAATAATTTGGTTGTCAGTTTGCAGCCTCTCGTCCCAGGAAAGATTAAACTCCCGCTCCATCAACCGTTTTGCTCGATCATTGTCATAATCCTGCGGTTCCACGGCGCGCCCGTTGATGCCCACTAGACGTCCGCGCACCATGGGATAGAGACGCGTTTCTTGTAACCCGCGGCTGCGAAGCAGCGCCTGTACACCCGCGACTTCCTGAGGTTGAATATTAATCAAAAAGTAATTTGGCGCATCTTCTGGCAAATTTGCTCGCCAGCTTGCTAATAAATCATTGTGCACCAGGGACAACATCAACAAAACCATAATGCCTAGCCCCAGCGCCACCACTTGCACAGCGCTGCCGGCGCCACGGCGGTATACG
>CAZGON010000394.1:0-272 GCA_964527085.1 uncultured Candidatus Competibacteraceae bacterium | reverse complement strand
AGCCCCTTTACCAAACCCATGGCGGCAAAACCCAGTACGGCGAGGGTGCCTATGACGCCAAGACAAATGTAAATAGCCAGCCAAGCGTCCCCCGCTTGCCAAAACAGCAACGCGATTATGGCGACGCAGGCCGGACCGTATAAAGCCACAACGCTTTGTCCGAGGGGTTCCACATCGCGGCGTAATACGCGCAGTGGCGGCACATGGCGAAGGCGTATCAAAGGCGGCAAGGCAAAACCCAGCAGGATAATAAAACCCGTTGCCAACGCCGG
>CAZGON010000393.1:0-1794 GCA_964527085.1 uncultured Candidatus Competibacteraceae bacterium | reverse complement strand
CCTGGTTTTAAGTTTTTTCAAGGCACCTCCATGGCGGCCGGACATATGTCCGGCGTAGCAGCTCTGATGCGGGCCGTGAATCCCATGTTAACACCCCAAGAGCTAGACAACTTTTTGGCGAATGGATCGATCACTGAGGATTTAGGCCCTGTAGGTCGCGATAATCGGTTTGGTCATGGTTTGATCAATGGCTATCGAGCCGTGATCGCTGCGTCCAATGCGGCTGGAACGCCCGTTAACCCGGTGCCTATCCTGGCGGTCAACCCGGCTGCCCTAAACTTTGGTTCCGTGCGCACAAACTTATTGCTGACGGTGGCCAACGGGGGGTTTGGTCCCCTCATTGTCAATAGTCCCACCGAGAATTCAGGGGGCTGGTTAACCCTCACGCCTCAAGTAGACGCAAATGGTATTGGTAATTACCGGATAACGGTAAACCGCAATGGACTTGCTGAAGGTGTTTATACGGCGACCATCGTGTTCTCTTCTAGCGTCACGACAACAGAGATTCCGGTCACCCTGCAAGTGGTCAGTAATGCCACTGGACCCAGCACGGTGGGCCAGCAATATGTGTTGCTTATTGATGCAAGCACCCTGCAAACCCTCCGGGAGGTACCCGCGATGCGTCGACAAGATGGTAGCTATAGCTATCGCTTCGACGGGGTACCAGTAGGCACTTACCGGATTGTGGCTGGAACCGACACGGATAATGACGGTCGAATTTGCGAAACTACGGAAGCGTGCGGAGGTTATGTGACCCTCGACAATTTGGTAAACATATCCGTCAATGTTAACCGTAATGATCTGAACTTTGTGACTGGCTTTTCCGCAAATCTACCTAATCCGTTGGAGATTAATACGAATGTGGGTTATCCACGCCGCCCTGCAGGTGGCAAATAATAAGTCTGTTGGCAGTGTAATGAAAGTAAAATGGCTGGTAATACTATTTGGCTGCTGGATAACGGTCAGTGGGTGTACCGTTAAGCTTGTCTATAACCAATTGGATTGGATGATACCCTGGTACTTAGACGATTACCTTCCTTTCACAAACCAACAGCAAGCCATTTTAGAGCAACATATCAATCATCAATTGCGCTGGCATAGAGAGACTCAGTTACCTCACTATGCACTCTGGCTGAGGCAATTACGCGATGACTGGCAAGACGGATTAGACCTCGCGGAACTAGAGAACCATCAGGTTTTATTAAAAGCACATTGGAACGCCCTGCTACAACAGCTTATTCCCGATTCCGCCCCCCTGTTGGCGACCATAACCGATGCACAAATTGACGCTTTATTAGTAAATATGGCGCAAGCCAATGAGGAGTATTACGACGAACATGTGGCTCCCGACATAGACGAGCTTCGGGAAAATCGATTTAAACGTATGGAGAAGCTAATCAAGCGATGGGTAGGCGAGATAACAACGGTGCAAGAACAGTTGCTGGCTGATTGCAATGATCGTTTGCACTTGGTGGGGGAAGAACGGCTTGCTTACCGTCGCCAGTGGCAAAGTGCCTTTCAGCAATTGCTAGAAAGACGTCACGAACCCAATTTAGATGGGCTTTTATCCAGTTTTATCACTGACCAAACCCACAGCCGCCCTGCCACTTATCAGCGCAAATTCGATGCTAACGAAACACTGACTCAGCTGTGTATCTTGGCTATGGACGATCTCATGACAGACCGCCAGCGGGACAACTTGCTTGAAAATATCTCTGAGCTAGCGGATGATTTAGACGAGTTAGTCGTTCCTGAAAAACATTTAACCGATTGAAGTAGTTTGATAAAATGGGG
>CAZGON010000392.1:0-1806 GCA_964527085.1 uncultured Candidatus Competibacteraceae bacterium | reverse complement strand
GGTTCCCATTCGCACAGCGATTGAGACGCTCTCTATTCCCAAGCAGGAAGTGCTACTTATGTACGGGGCGTTGCCCGTTGTGCTGCCGCTATTGGGCATTAGCATTGCGCAGTGCATGATCCTGTCGCGTTATGTACGTGGCGCGTGGGTGTGGATACTAGCCAATGTCGTTGCTGGTGTCGTTCTCTTTAGTCTGATGCTCGCGACCCTGAGCAGCGGGTTCGCATTCCTTATCGTCCCACTGATTATCGTCAGCGCTGCGCCGGGCGTTGTAACCGGATTCGCCCTGCTGTGGTTATTCCGCTTCTCATCGCCTCTCTACTAGAGCATAATATGGGGAGATGCTGCGGCGTCTCCCAACACATCTTCATAAATAAATCCTGTTATATCCCTCTCAAAGCGTGTTGTGCGAGCCTTAAATCGGTTTTTAGTCCGTTTTTCTCAAATCATACCTAGCAACCGGACACTGAACAAATGAGCGAGTTGAACAAAACAAAAACTCCGCTAAAGTTGTAGTTATCAAAATCAACAGCCTGACGGAGAAGCCGATGTTCAACTCGAAAAGCTATACTAAATGGCAAACCCGCTTAAAGCAACTGATTCCAGATACTTGTGCGAGTCGATTGAAGAACATGGCCCTGCTGATGGTGGGCATCTTCGCCAGTCAAAGCGTCTATCTCAGTGTGATCGCACGCAAGATACCCATCCGCGCCAAGAAATTGAGCCTGGCACGCCGCTTGCGACGCTTTCTGGATAACGCGGCGGTTGATGTCGAAGCATGGTACAAGCCCTGGGCCACACAGTTGTTGGCTTCCGCTGGCTCGGGTGGACAGATTCATCTCGTGGTTGACACAACGAAAGTGAGCGCGTATCGCCGCTTGTTGATGATCGCGGTGGCCTATCGGCGGCGAACTTTACCCATTATTTGGTGCTGGATAGAGCATCCGCGCGGCCATGGCAAAGTGAGTCAACAAGTCGACCTGCTCAAGCGATTGCAACCGCTCATCCCGCACGGCGTGCGCGTGTCTTTGGTGGGCGATAGTGAGTTCGGGCATGTGGATGTCATCGAGCTGCTAGAGGAATGGCAATGGGATTATGCGCTGCGGCAAAAGGGACGCACCTTGTATCGTTCCATTCACCAGGCGCAGTGGCAACGCTTGGATGCCTTTGGCCTTCGACGCGGCCAGTGTGTCTGGATCGGTCCGGCTTTTTTGACCGAAAAACATGGGTGCCGAACTCAGTTAGTGCTGTATTGGAAGAAGGGCGAGAAGGAACCATGGTATCTGGCGACCAATCAGCTCTCCGGCTTGCCAGCCATTCGCTTGTACAAGCGACGCGTGTGGATTGAGGAGATGTTCGGCGATATGAAGGGACACGGTTTTGATTTAGAGTTGAGTCGTTTACGCACGGCTGAGCGCTTATCGCGGCTGACGCTGGCAGTGTGCCTGCTCTACGTCTGGCTGGTAGCGCTGGGTGAGCGGGTTTGGTACAACGACTTAAAGGCCGAAGTGGATCGCACGGATCGGCGCGATTTGAGTATTTTCCGCCTGGGGTGGGACTGGCTCGAACGCCGACTTGCCCTGAATGATCCCGTTCCTATTTTATTTCACCCGAACTTCTGTTTGGTGTCCGGTTGCTAGTAAAAAAATTAGATGTTAATCGCTAAATGGTAGACATGAATCAGATCGTATTTTAGATCAGATACAGTCAGTGAATAAAGGTTATTGTACGGTATACTCAACGTAAATGGTGAGTAGATTGTTTTTAACTGATGAACGTGTCGTATCAAGGTGGTACGCTGGTCTT
>CAZGON010000391.1:405-1834 GCA_964527085.1 uncultured Candidatus Competibacteraceae bacterium | reverse complement strand
CACCTTGGGCTCCCGCATTGGGTTGCAGGGATACCGCATCGTAGCCGGTACACGCACATAGCCAGCGCTCAAGATCGCTGATGAGCTGCTGGTAACCTTGGGCCTGTTCTAGGGGTGCAAAGGGATGGATGCCACTGAAGGTCTCCCAGGTGATGGGAATCATTTCTGTGGTAGCGTTTAATTTCATGGTGCAAGAACCCAGGGGGATCATGGTGCGATCCAAGGCTAGGTCTTTGTCTGCTAAAGAACGAATATAACGCAGGATCTCGGTTTCAGAATGATAGCTGGAAAAAATAGGGTGCTTAAGACAAGCTTCGCTACGACTTAAGTGGCTGGGTATGGCATCCCCGGTGGTGCTATCAAGTTCTGCAAAGACCAACTTGCCCGAGTCGGCAAACAGACGCCATAAAGTTTCCACGTCTTCTCGGGTGGTGGTCTCATCCAAAGAAATCCCGACGGTTTCCCTATCCAGCGGACGCAGGTTGATACCCTGGGCGTGGGCTGCGTGGTGAATAGTTTGCGTGTTGGCGCCGGTTTTTACCGTGATGGTGTCAAAGAAAGCCGTGGTGGGTACTGAAAAATTTAGGCGTTGCAAGCCCTGGGCTAAAATTGCCGTGAGTCGATGCACCCGCTGGGCAATGGTTCTAAGTCCCTGGGGACCATGATAAACCCCGTACATACTGGCCATAATGGCGAGTAAGGCTTGCGCTGTGCAGATATTGCTGGTGGCTTTTTCACGGCGAATGTGTTGCTCGCGGGTTTGCAAAGCCAAGCGATAGGCTTTATCACCGCGGCTGTCGATGGAAACACCCACCAGTCGGCCGGGAATCGCCCGTTTATAAGCATCTTTTGTGGCAAAAAAAGCGGCGTGAGGTCCACCGTAGCCTAAAGGCACCCCAAAACGCTGACTACTACCCACCACCACATCAGCGCCGAACTCACCAGGGGGTTTTAGTAAAGCAAGGCTCAATAAATCACTGGCTACCACAGCCAAGGCTTTTTGCGTGTGAGCTTTAGCCACCGTATCCCTTAAATCGCTGATTTCACCCGTAGAGGCTGGATATTGCAGCAATAAACCAAAGATCTCTAGGCCATCTAGGTCCTGTTGGTGATCGCCAACAAGCACTTCAATCCCTAAAGGTTGTGCCCGAGTTTGTATAACTTGAATGGTTTGTGGATGACAGTGTTGAGAAACAAAAAAGGTGCGACTTCGGCTCTTGCTGGTTTTTAGGCAAAAGGCCATGGCTTCGGCGGCGGCTGTGGCCTCATCCAGCAGCGACGCATTGGCAATTTCCAACCCGGTAAGTTCCGCCACCATGGTTTGAAAATTCAGTAGTGCTTCCAGACGCCCCTGAGAAATCTCCGGTTGGTAAGGTGTGTAAGACGTATACCAAGCAGGATTTTGCAGAACATTGCGCAAAATCACGGT
>CAZGON010000391.1:0-395 GCA_964527085.1 uncultured Candidatus Competibacteraceae bacterium | reverse complement strand
TGGGGGTATGGCAATTGTAATAACCCATCCCAATATAAGATTTAGCCACTTTGTTTTGACTGGCGATGGTGCGCAACTTTTCAAGCACAGCCTGTTCACTGCGACTGTCGTCCAGAGCCAAGGGTTCATCAGCCAAAATAGCTTCAGGCACCACCTGTTTGATCAACTCATCGATGGACGTTACCCCCAAGGTGTCGAGCATAGCGGCTTTTTCTGCTGCATCGGGGCCAATATGCCGACCAATAAATTCATCTTGTTGGGTTAAGTCGTCAAATGAGGGGCGGGGTTGTACCATCGGTTCTCCTTAAGTTTATAAATGCGAAACATATTTCGTCAGGACTATTGCTGCTTATTCTAGAAGACGCCATGAATATATCCTGTAGGCTTTCAAGAGC
>CAZGON010000390.1:980-1881 GCA_964527085.1 uncultured Candidatus Competibacteraceae bacterium | reverse complement strand
AGGGCACTAGCCGTTCTGCTAGTTGGTAGAAGGCAAATCCAGACGCTAACCCCTCAGCAAGGGAGCGCTTTGGCCTGGTTGGGGTTATTGTGAAAAATAGACCGGCTCGATTCTTCCTAGCGAATGTCGTCCGACGTCGTTCACCAGCGGATAGTGACTTCTTGCTTGCCCCACTGTTTGGCGGCTTGAATATCGTTCCCCATATAAATATCGATACGTTTGCGCCAGCGCCGGTGCAATTTATCCATCACCCGATAGGTACCTGGTAATCCCTGAATTTTCACTGCGACACCGTGGGTTAATCCTAAGTCAATCAAATCGCGGGATACGGCAATGGCCTTTATGCCAGGCATCAATTGTTCGCCCCACGCCGTTGTTTTTGGGTTGCCTTGGGTTTGGTCTGAAACAGAATTATAGGCAGTTGCGGTAACTTGCAACACCTTTTCCTCTTCAACCAACCCGCTGATCGGTAAGAAAAAAAATGCAACTATCAAAAAAAGATGTAGCGGAGAATACATTCTAGTCAGGCTAGCTCTCCTAGCACCCAGATGCAACGGGATAGAACTTAAATCAATCATTAGTAATCACCTTACTTCAAAGAAACCTAAAGCGTTAACCACCGATCCAGTTCACCCGTAACGTTGATCTGCGCCAAATCGTCATAGCCGCCAACACCTTGTCCGTTGATAAAAACCTGTGGTACCGTCCGCCGTCCCGAGCGTTTGATCATTTCTTGCTCCCGAATAATATCAGATGTTACATCGATCTCTTTATAAGCCAGTCCTTTTGACTCAAGCAATGCTTTTGCTTTATGACAATAGGAGCACCGTTTTTTTGAATAAACTTCAATATTAGCCACGTTATTGGCCTCCGTTATCGTTGGGTATGTTTGTTTGATTTG
>CAZGON010000390.1:0-970 GCA_964527085.1 uncultured Candidatus Competibacteraceae bacterium | reverse complement strand
CATAGGTTTCCAAGAAACGTTGGAAGTTGCGTTTATCAATTTTTGCAGCGGTTATTGTCACGACCACATATCGTCCAAAAGCGGTGAAAGCAAATATGCTCAAGAGAACCCCATGTCTGGGTCGGGTCAGCCCATAAAGCCAAAGCCGCGTCTGGAAAGCAAGCACCAGCAAAATAATTGCCAGATCAAGCGATACAACAGCAACAAATCAAATACTTAACATAGGCCACTGATTGTGAAACGTAAGCACTATATTCAAAATAAATAGTGCGCCACATAACACGAAGGAACGGTAGAGTGTTATAACGTTTTTTTGAGTGATGAATAAATTGAGCATCAGATTTATTTGGAGAAAACCATGGAATATACTCTTCGCACTATTTTGTATGCTACGGACTTAGGTCCCTATGGCCCAAAAATATTCGCACACGCCATTGGATTAGCGCAGCGGTTTGATGCACAGATTCATATTGTTCATGTCCTGGAACCCGTCGGTGAGTACGCGCAATCCCTTATCAGTAATTACGTCTCACCTGAGACTCTGAAAACCGTACAAAATGAGGGATACGAGAACGCCCGCAAGGAGATGCACCGGCGTTTAGAAAAATTCTGCAGCGACCGGCTACCCGATGAGTGCGAGCATCTGCTAGCCAATATGAGGGTGGTGGAGGGGTTGCCCTTTCAAGTCATTTTAGACGAAGCGAAGCGGCTCAATGCTGATTTGATTGTGGTAGGTTCCCATGGCCGGACCGGCCTCGGTGAATTATTCATGGGTTCAGTCGCTCATAAAGTGCTTTCTAAAGCGACGATACCGGTCTTCGTGGTACCCATCAAACAAGAATGGCAGTTGCCTTCTTGAAGGTCAGTAATAGCCTAAATAGCCTTACCTTAACGACCAAAAAATAGCGATGGCAGCCAGGTGATAATACCAGGAAACACAATCATCAGACTCAGCCCAATCAACTGCAGA
>CAZGON010000389.1:0-1899 GCA_964527085.1 uncultured Candidatus Competibacteraceae bacterium | reverse complement strand
TTGGGCTTATTTTGTGCAAAGATCGGAATAATATGGTAGCCGAATATGCGTTGCGAGACGTCGGCAAACCAATTGGGATCTCCCGTTATGAACTTGCCGGGAAATTACCTGAGGCGCTTTTTGAAGCACTCCAAGTCATGGCGCTGCCAAATCGAGCGCACCCCACCGGGGGAGACAAACACCCCGCGCTTCTTTAGCTCATTGGAGACCCGCAATTGCCCAAAGGCGGGCTGCTCAAGGGCAAAGTCCACCACCGCCTGCTCTACCTGCGCTGCCACGCGGTTGGCCACAATCGGCTTCTTACGGCTGATCTCTTGCAATGCCCGCTCACCACCCTGATCGTATAACTCTTTAAACCGATAAAAACTATCCCGCGAGTAGCCCATCACCTTGCACGCTTGGGAGACATTGCCTAACATTTCAGCTAAGTTCAGAAGACCTACTTTGTTTTTGATGATTTTCTCGTCAGTGTTCATCTCACACTCCTCGTCAGTAGCATACGCATGTCGCCCCCAATATTCTGGAGCTAGTTCAATGCCAAGTTCTGCGGCGCCTGGTTCCGAATCGGCGCAACGTAGGCCGCAACAACCAACAAGAACTCGAGCTCCATTGCGTTGAATGATGGCGAGTTGATATTTAAGTCGCGGCTGCGCCGTTGCCCATGCTTTGAAGAGAGAAATAAGCTCCCGAGCATGCTCCGGCTTGGCCTCCTCTAGGCCATAAAATTCTTGAGAACGTGGATCGCTGTGATAAGCCTCAAAAGCAGCAGTATCCGCATCGGTGAAATCGCGGAGCAGGAATCTCTTAGCCACTAATTCCACTATGCACTCTCCTTGGCCGTCTAACGCCCCAAATAACCTGCCGTGAGCGAAGCGAGCGGTCGAGTTGAGCGCCGGGTTAGGGCGCCACTATCGACAGGTGCTCCATCTTCAACTGCGAGGACTCAGACAGACAAAGCGGCATTTTAGTAATAACCCCGACGGGCATGACGGCGAGCGCAATGTGTATTGGCGGTTTCTCTATAACATTAACTAGTTAGGTGGGTTTTTTACTTTTTTGACCCTAATGTCTCGATTCAACAATGATTTCAAAAATCTGCTGAAGCCACTTGCTAAGAAAATATAATGTTCCAAGCCCTTACACTGATGCTCTCATGCTGATTCCGAAACCCTCATCGTGGTTTGCGCAACATCGGAAAAACAGGCGGCGAGGAACCAATCTGAATAGTGTCGAGTAATTCAAACCCATATCGCTCATAGAGGGCCATGTTCTCTGGATTTGTTGCTTCAAGATAGGCAAGCTTCTTATCGCCATCGCAGGGGACAAGCGCATGCTTCATAAGGGCTGAGCCGAAGCCTTGATGCTGTTGCCTCGGTTCCACGCCGATGAGGGGCAGATACCAGTGGGGCTCCATTGGATGGTAGTTACCCATTTGCCCCAATAAGCTTAAAACCTCCTCTTGCAAGGGCTCGGATACGGTGCCCTGCAACACGGCAACCATTTCTTCTTCATCAGGCTGTATACCGGCTGGAAGCCAGAGCGCAGCAGCGGAAAAACCATCAACATAATAGGCAGTTTGCTGCTCAAATGCTTTACCCGCAAGCGCTCTGATAAATTCAGAAAAATGCGCAAGATACTGGTGTGGATCTGGATAACACCAACGCACGAGGGGATCTGTGCTGAAAGATAGTACTATTACAGCAATGGCTTGGTGCGCGTCGATAGTCGTTGCCGTCTTAATCGCTATTGGCGTCATAGTTTCCCTCGCAAAGGAGATTACGGTTTACTCAATCGCAATTTCGAATTGGGTACGATCGGTCTGTAACCGTGCTAAATCTTTAGCTTCCTAACGCCCCAAATAACCTGCCGCCAAGGAGCGCTAGCGACACTGGCGGTCAG
>CAZGON010000388.1:0-1961 GCA_964527085.1 uncultured Candidatus Competibacteraceae bacterium | reverse complement strand
ACACCAGACCTGTTAAACCAGTAAGGATGAGCGTCGCGACGACCGCAAACGATTTCTTCATGCTGGAACGACTCCTGTACTATTGTAGTTTTCACAACCTTTGCAGGTCATTGTTTGAGTAAAAAAACAGTAGATAGTATTTGTTCGAGGGATTAGCAGCAAGCATATGATGGGATAAGGCCGAAAAGTAAGCAGTCCACTTTTATAGCAGTTGCAGACTTTAGGTTCAACAATTCTACGATCAGAAGCTGTTTCAAAAACCCACGACGTTCGCGAAATCAAGACGCAGCTACCTTTGAGCAGCACAGTTTACTAAGGAAAAAGTAAGCAGCGTAGAAGGTCGCTGTAACATTGAGTCAACGGATATGAGCAGGTTTTAAAACAGCTTCTTAAACTGCATCTCATAGCAAATATCAGGTGATAATGCTTTTATTTGTCATAAAAACCCATTTTGCTAATCTGGTTTGCCATAAGTTATGGATAACAAGCTAATCAGTTTAGAGCATTTCCCAAGCGAAAACGCTCTAGAGTACCAACCCATGCTATTGTTCTCTTAAAAGCACTATACAGCAAGTTAATGCTACTAGCTGTTTACAGCAGTCAAAGATTCTGAGTCCTTTGTTATATCTTCCTCGTCAGGTTCGTAGGCTAAGTTTGGTCCTAACCAACGCTCTGCTTCAGCCAGCGTCATGCCTTTACGCCGAGCATAATCTTCAACTTGATCCCGAGTGATTTTTCCAACACCAAAATAACGTGCTTCGGGATGGGAAAAATACCAACCTGATACGGCTGCCGTAGGAACCATGGCATAGCTTTCAGTAAGACAGAGTTCTATATTTTGCTGTACCTGTAGAAGTTCCCATAAAAGCTGTTTTTCCGTATGATCAGGGCAGGCCGGATACCCTGGAGCAGGGCGAATACCCTGATAACCCTCTGCAATCAACGCTTCATTATCCAAATCTTCATGGGGAGCGTAGCCCCAGAACTCTTTGCGGACCCGCTCGTGCATGTGTTCTGCAAAAGCTTCGGCTAAGCGATCGGCTAACGCCTTGAGAAGAATAGCATGATAATCATCATGGTCTTTTTCAAAAGCTGCAACCCAGCTGTCGATACCTATGCCAGCAGTAACCCCAAAGGCGCCGATATAGTCAGCAATGCCACTGTCTTTGGGCGCTATCCAATCCGCTAAGCAACGATTTGGTTTGCCGGAGGGAAGACGTGTTTGTTGGCGTAAATGGTGTAGTATCACTGCTCGTGCTGTAAGCCATTTTTCCTGCACTAAGCGATCTAGCATGGTTTGCGCATCTTGGTAAAGTTGTTGTGCTTGTTGACCCACTATAGGATCATCCAGCAATTTGGGAAAGCGGCCGTGTAATTCCCAAGCTTGAAAAAAAGGAGTCCAGTCAATGCGGTTTACCAATTCTTCAAGGGGATAATCGACAAAGGTTTTGCTGCCCAAGAAGTTGGGCTGTGTTGGTGTATACTGGTCCCAATCTAGGATTAGCTTGTTTTTTCTCGCTGCATCCAGAGTAAGCGCTTTATTTTTTGCTCGACGACCTTTATGTTGCTCGCGTTTATTGTGATAGTCTGCCTTGATTTGGGCCACATACCCGTCACGTTGAGTAGTGCTTACCAAGTTTTGGGCGACACCGACTGCACGAGAGGCATCTTTCACATAGATCACGGCATGTTCGTATTGGGGGCTGATTTTGACTGCTGTGTGAATAACAGAGGTGGTGGCGCCGCCGATGAGGAGGGGAAGTTTGAGATCCTGCCGTTGCATCTCCTTGGCAACATGTACCATCTCATCCAGAGACGGGGTGATCAAACCAGACAAACCGATGATCTCTGCACCGACTTGACGAGCTGTATCTAAGATTTTTTGCGCGGGCACCATCACGCCTAGGTCAATAACTTCAAAATTGTTGCATTGTAAAACGACGCCAACGATATTTTTACCA
>CAZGON010000387.1:0-1970 GCA_964527085.1 uncultured Candidatus Competibacteraceae bacterium | reverse complement strand
TAGATTCATCAATTTCACCATTTACTAAAGGGGTTCCCCAATAAGGCGCGTCATCGACGTCAGCATAGTCGATGCTCAGCCTGATATCCAAGTTATCAATAGGGCGATAGCGCAAGGAGGCCCCAACCACTCGTCTTGTCTCATCGGCGCGATCGACGTCGCCGTCGCTGCTGTGATAGACGGCGTCAAAGCGAAACGCCAATTCATCGGTGATAGCGCCGCCCGAACCAAGGGCATAGCGCTGCAACCCAAAACTACCTGCTGAGAGAGCGATTTCAGAAGCGATAGGGTCAAATGAAGGTGTCTTTGGTATATAATTAATAGTGGCGCCTAGGGCGCCAACACCGTTAATCACCGATCCAGGGCCCCGCAAGATTTCGATCTTTTCAATGGTCCAGGTATCCGCTGGAAAACTCACCGTCCCAGCACCCACATAGAGCCGTGTGCCATCAAAAAGATTCATAACCGATCCATGCCCGCTGAAGCCTCGTGCAGCAATAGCCGTGCCTCCATTACCGGGGGAGGCGCTAGAGGCAAACCCGGTGGCACGAGTAACCGCCTGCAGCGGGGAGTCGTCGCCTTTGCTGGTTATCTCCTCTCTGGAAATGGTCTCGATGCTAGCGGGAATCTCTAGCGCCGGTATGCCCAGGCGGCTCGCAGCCGAGTTGGTGTTTTCAAGCCCCAGGTTTTTGTCTTCCCATCTCTCGCCATAGACTACCACGGCCTCCATTTCTTGGGCTTGCAGCGGTGCTTGTGTTTGTTCTGGCTGTTGCGCATATGTCCGGGGTTCTAGCAAACCGACCAACACGAGGATGCAGGAGCCAAGACGGATCATCAAGGCGGGGTTATCCGCAACGCCAGCAGCCCCCATGTCGGCTTTAGGAGAGATAGGAGAGATAGGAAAGGTAGGAGAGATTTGAAAACGCAATTTTAGTTATCCTCTGTTGAGATTGTCTATGGGTAGGTGAGGTACAGCATAGCTATCGCAGCCTTGCCTTTTGCATTGGAGTTTGTAATATCGACATCATTTTTAGCTTTGTGATGTTTTAATTCTTGATTGTTACCCAGGAACGCGGTGAGTGTTATACTATAACATAACAAATATTAAAAAAAGTATATTTAGGATGACTCAGACCGCATAGAAAATTTCAACGTACCTGCGTCAAAATAGTGTTGTACCTCATTACCCACAGCTTAGCCGCGAACAGGCAGAGGAAGCAGTACGGACGCTTATCCCATGAGCTGGCGACCATCCGCTGCGCGAGGGCTTGCTTGAACCTTCGCACGGCTTGCTCGTGCCTACGAAGAATTCTTTAGCGGCTATAGGCAAGACCCTGAAGAGTATCTGGCTCAGACATGTGAGGAAATTGGGGGCTATAAGAACAGGGTGCTGGTCAAAAATATCCGTGTCAAATCACATTGCGAACACTATATGGTGCCGATTATCGGCAAAGCCCATATCGCCTGTGTTCCCAACCAGCGTATTGTTGGCTTGAGTAAATTAGCTCAGGTGGTGGAACTTTGTTTCAAACGTTCACAAGCACACGTATCGTTGACGATACACTGCTAGAAGGCTATGAAATCCGTTCGCGTATCGTTGCCAAAGTCAATGACATGACCATGCTGCAGCTAATCACAAACGGGATTGTCTGTAGTGCCGACGATTGATTCTAGTGGCGGAAGCCTTACCCTCCCGGCAAAGCATCCTTGTTTCAAGCCTCGTCAGTTCTGAACCGTCACCGGTCCGTGGTCATCGCAATGATCGCCGTGGGGATGATGCAGGTGACCATTGACCAAATAATCGACATGGTCGCCATGGGGTATCGCCTCGTGACCACAGCCGGGTCCGTGAACGTGTTTGGCATCGTGACTGCCGCAGTTGTGTGTAGGAGTGCAACTGTCGGGATTGGTAGAAGATACCTCGAGCAAATGCTCTTCGACTTGCCCGTCTTCTCGGACGTGGTGCAAGT
>CAZGON010000386.1:0-1986 GCA_964527085.1 uncultured Candidatus Competibacteraceae bacterium | reverse complement strand
GAAAACCGGGGCATGATTAATAAAGTGGCTTATCTGTTAAAAGTCGAGGACGCTTGAAATGTACTTAAACAATCTGAAGCCCGGCGAAAGGAGTAAACCGCAGGGTAAAAGAGTAGGTCGCGGCACCGGTTCTGGATTAGGCAAAACCTGTGGGCGTGGCCACAAAGGTCAACACTCTCGCGCTGGCGGTTTCCACAAAGTTGGTTTTGAAGGTGGGCAAATGCCGCTTCAGCGACGCCTGCCGAAGCGGGGATTCCGCTCTGTGACCGCTCATGAAACTGCAGAAGTGCGGTTGCATGAGTTAGCGGTGGTAGCGCTTCACGCGGAAATGGTTGATTTGAAAGCTCTCAAAACAGCGAATATTATTCCCGGACATATCAAATACGTCAAAATCATTGCTTCTGGAAAAATAGATAAACCTGTCAAGGTGCGCGGCATACAGCTTACTAAAGGTGCTCGTGCTGCTGTTGAGGCGGTCGGCGGTAGTGTAGAAGAGTTATAGAAATGGTGCCTCCCAAATTGCCTAATTTTGGAAAGATGACAGAATTGCGGCAGCGTTTGCTATTTTTACTAGGCGCGTTAGTTGTCTTTCGAATTGGTACCCATATCCCAGTGCCGGGGATCGATCCGCAAGCTATGGCTCAATTATTTGAGCAACAGCGTGGCACTATTCTCGATATGTTCAATATGTTTTCGGGGGGCGCGCTGGAACGACTGAGCATATTTGCCTTAGGCATTATGCCCTATATTTCGGCTTCCATTATTATGCAGTTGATGTCGGTTGTCGTTCCGACATTAGAGCAGTTGAAAAAGGAAGGTAATGCAGGGCGGCGTAAGATAAACCAATATACCCGTTACCTTACTGTTGCTCTGGCGGCATTGCAGAGTCAGATGGTCGGAGGTTCTTCTGTTGTTATTGCGCCAGGTCCCCCCTTCATATTTACCTCGGCAGTGACGCTAGTGACAGGTACTGTGTTTTTGATGTGGCTCGGTGAACAGGTCACTGAGCGAGGTATCGGCAATGGAATTTCCATGATCATTTTTGCAGGTATCGTTGCGGGACTGCCAAATGCAGTGGGGGGAACATTGGAATTGGCCCGTACCGGTGAGCTACACTCCATATTGGTTTTACTACTTCTAGCCATTGCGTTAGCAGTCACTGCCTTTGTGGTTTTTGTAGAGCGTGGCCAGCGCCGAATCACTGTCAACTACGCGAAACGTCAACAGGGGCGTAAGCTGTATGCGGCTCAAAGCAGTCACCTACCCCTTAAGCTCAATATGTCGGGGGTAATACCACCTATTTTTGCTTCTAGCCTAATTTTGTTTCCGGCTACATTAGGCAACTGGTTAGGTAATTCGCCAGGTTTAGGTTGGTTATCAGACATCAGCTCTACTTTGTCGCCTGGCCAGCCCTTGTATGTGGCCTGTTATGCTGGATTGATTATATTTTTCTGTTTTTTTTATACAGCGTTAGTTTTCAACTCAAAAGACACCGCTGATCAATTGAAGCGCTCTGGCGCCTTTATTCCAGGTATTCGTCCGGGTGTGCAAACGGCAAATTATATCGATAAAGTCTTAACACGCTTGACGATGGTGGGCGCTATCTACATTACCAGTGTTTGTCTATTACCCGAATTCCTGATTTTGTACTGGAATGTCCCCTTTTATTTCGGTGGCACATCTTTGTTGATTATTGTTGTAGTGGTTATGGATTTTATGGCGCAGGTGCAAGCCCATCTCATGTCTCACCAATATGAAAGTTTAATGAAAAAAGCGAGTTTTAAAGGTCAGGGCCGACAGGGTTTATTGCGTTAGTAGCAGCAATCACTCAATGTAATCGGAGAATCTTCATGAAAGTTCGTGCTTCAGTAAAAAGAATTTGCCGAAATTGTAAAATCATTCGTCGTCATGGCGTGGTGCGGGTCATCTGCACAGATGCACGCCATAAGCAGCGGCAAGGTTAAATATACCCTTGCCTCCAAGTGT
>CAZGON010000385.1:1522-1989 GCA_964527085.1 uncultured Candidatus Competibacteraceae bacterium | reverse complement strand
GGCGGTGTCTACCTCACCGCAAGCGTTATATGGCTCAATTGATGACACGCCCTAAATGCATCGGTAATGCTTAACTCGTGTTAGTAAGTTGTCATATCAAACCAATAAAAATTGGCCTGTTTGGGTTAGGGTTTCATTACCTTACCTGTGGAGTCAAATATAAACTTTAATTTTTTACCTAAGCAACGACTCAATGACAATTTCTCCTCCACGGGTCTCGATGTAATCGACGGCGGTTTCGCCAGTCAGAGGATGCTGCCAATAATGGAGACTGTTCGATTTTCCTGCCCGGAGTTTATCCTTAGCCCGTTCAAATAATGCGGCGCAATGCAATTGGGGCTGATGCCGCGATACATAACAAATCCCATCCGGTCGGCTGGGATGGCTATGAAAAGCGTGTGACCATGCCTGGGGTAATGACAATTCTCGGGTGCTGGTTAAGCGACTATCTACCTGTAATCGGGCAA
>CAZGON010000385.1:0-1512 GCA_964527085.1 uncultured Candidatus Competibacteraceae bacterium | reverse complement strand
CCATCGCCGGTTAAATCCACGAACGTCAGCGATTGGCACACATCAATAATCCAAAGTCTGCGCTCCTTGAGTTCTAGATCGGAAAAGATCTGTTTTTTGATGTCATGACCCAGGGTTTCATAAAATGCGCCCTTGGGTTCTAGTGCGGTATACAAAACATTGTAAAGCGGATCAGCGGTGACTGGGCAATCCCAACGATTTAATCCAGCCGCACCGAAAAATAGCGGATTTGGATAGGCTGTATGTTGGATTCGATATAGTACCTCTGGGGAATTCATGGTAATTAGAGGAAGCTCGCGCTGGGCTAGATCACCAAGCGGGGTTAATTCACCAGTTAGGCTTGCCATGGATTAATCAGGCAGCGCCCTGCTTACCAAAACGTTGGGCCAAGCGCAGAACCTGTTTATGCTCACCGGCTTTCAAAGCATCCAGGGTTGACTGACTATCCAAAGATTCCTCAGATGATAGAAAAAACCGAACCTTGGCGATTTGGCTATTGGTGTCAAGTGCCTGCAAAATATCAACAAAGTGCGGCACAAGCCCGTTACCGGCAAATTGCCAAACGGGATATGCCACTTTATCCCCCTGATAAATCGCCAATAACTGATTATGTCGAGTGCGTTTATTGACCGCTTGCCGTGAAATTCCCAGTAGCTGGGCCACCTCGCTAGGGCTGTAGGTTCCACCATGGTCAGCCAATAGCTGACGCAAGGCAACGATGCCCTTGAGATGTGCTTTAGCCAATTTTTCAGTGGGTGTTAACGAACGCTGTTCGGCTTCGTTTCCCAGGGCAATACTGGCTAGCTCCGCCAATAGCAAACCTGGAGAAGTTCTAGGACGTTTACTAAGGCGCGCCATAGAGGGATCGGATAGCTTTGCCACTTCCTGAACCACGGCTTCTAGTCCCGCCATGAATAGCTGCGCTTGTTCCCCGGTTTTTATGTCATGGGAGGCGGTATCCAATAAACTATGCAAATCATGCAGATCATCGTCTGGTAAAGTACTGGCCATAGCGATTATTTCAATAAGGGTTGACAGAGTGTTAAATTACAGCAATAAAATTACTACGTAAACTTAAAAGGACACGTTTTCGATGATTACGGGAGCACTAAAATCACAGATTGACCGGGTGTGGGACGCCTTCTGGTCTGGCGGCATCTCTAACCCCCTCACCGTTATCGAGCAGATTACCTATCTGCTTTTCAGCAAGCGCCTCGATGAACTGCACACGGTGCGGGAACGCAAAGCCAACCGTCTCGGCAAATCCATCGAAGACCCCATCTTTAGCAACAACCAGCAACCGCTGCGGTGGTCCCAGTTCAAAGACCGGGAAGCCGGGGAGATGTATGAGTTATTCCGGGATGACGTTTTCCCCTTCATCAGAAACCTACACGAAGGCCGCGAGAGCGCCTATAGCCGTTTTATGAAAGATGCCGTCTTCGTCATCCCCACCCCCAACCTGTTGCAGCGGGTGGTGACCATGCTCGATGCCATCCCCATGGAGGACCGGGA
>CAZGON010000384.1:676-2021 GCA_964527085.1 uncultured Candidatus Competibacteraceae bacterium | reverse complement strand
AATTGTCGTTTTAAGGTCTTTTCACGCTGAGCTATGTTTTGTCGATGCTCCTCAGCCTCTGTATCCTTCCTCTGTTGAATTGTTTTTCGCCCATATCCCTGACGCAAACAAGTTGCCATGTATGCTCCTTCGTCTTGCACCCGATCACTCCCCTTTTTGCGGCGCTCTATATCGCCTATAACCTTTGCGATTATGTCTTTCACTTCTTCAAATCCGTACTGCTCAAATGCTTTAACCACATCATCTGATGCAACGCCAAACCTGCCTGCCTGATGTATTAACTCGGATAAATCGGCACTGTCTGAAGTAGATTGTTCAGATGTAAGCTGAGCAGTTGGCGGCGACTTTTTCGTGATTGGATAATCAAAAAGAAACCCTTGCTGTTGTGGCTGCTTTTTAATTGCAAACTCTATCGTGTCGATTTTCCTCCCCTTCTTTATCTCGGTGAACTCAAAACGAATATCAGCCTCTTTATTAATTTCTTTTAGGGCCACCTGTATAATACGTCGGCGAAAATCTTTGTGATAATGATATTCATGATCCTGCAAGCCAAGAATAGCGCGGAAGTCTTTTACGTTAATCCGTCGTTTTCCGATTGATTGGTACTGCTTCAAAAGACCATAAATGCGAATGGAGTAGATGCTTTTGAACCTAATGATTGTTAAACCATACCGGGTAAACTCCTCTTTGAGCAATAACAGATAAGGTTTGAGTTTCGGATCAAATCGCAATCTGACCGTCCCACTGCCACGTAGATATTCTGCAGAAGAGATCCAGTTGCACTGCAGAAGTCGCCCATCATCTTCTTCGATTTCTACAACCCGCTGCAAAAGACGCTTGGTAATTCGCCGAGTTTCGGCATACATGTTTTTATTTTGGGTACCAAGGTAGTTCCAAAAATCCCGGAGCTGAATTATGTAATCTTTGAAGGCAGTGTCATCACGACCAATCATTGACATCATCGCTAGAATCAGACGCTGTTCACCCAAACTCAATCGATAGCGTGCTTCAACCAGCTTGTTTGATTGCACCACGATTGGCGTCTTATTCGTTTTTGTCATTATCACCTTATCTTCCATCGTGAAAGAATAGAGTGGTTACAACCCTAACGAAAAGCGGACAAAAAAATCAAGGTGTCCTCATGTTTTGACCCTAAATTTGTCCCACTTAAGAATATCCAGACGCCATAAGCGTCTATTTTTTTAGGCTTTTTGAAATACAAACCCTGAATAAGTCCTGCTTCGACCCTAAATAAGTCCTACTTTGTCAGCCCAACACCTGCTTCTGTTTAAATTTTCCTCACACCAGCGCGACAAAACCCCATAAATAGGCCTTTTTTAACCCT
>CAZGON010000384.1:0-666 GCA_964527085.1 uncultured Candidatus Competibacteraceae bacterium | reverse complement strand
ATTTTGTCCTACTTCGAAATAACAATATGTCGTAAACATCGCATACCAATAGTGTTTCCATGATGTTGACCCTAAATTTGTCCTACTTCGACCCTAAATAAGTCCGCTTTCACCCTAAATAAGTCCTACTTCGACCCTAAATTTGTCCGCTTTCACCCTAAATTTGTCCTACTTCGACCCTAAATAAGTCCGCTTTAACCCTAAATAAGTCCGCTTTAGCAACAGAAAAACCAGTTCTTACAATGCTTTACAGGCACCGAAAACCTTAAAACATATAAAACTCTTAAAACAACAACAAAAGAGGAAAAAGGAGATGTGCTGCTTATTTTTTTTAAATTCACTAATTATCAAATGACATAGACATTAACCATTAACACCCCCTCAGGAGGTCATAGAAACGGTGTGAGGGCGATTTTTGATTTGGGGGTGAAGGTTTTCCTATCCAAGCAGAAAAATGCCCAAAAACAGGCTTAAAATGAGTTTTTGAAGGGGTGTTAAATATGACGGGTTGGGAACTTGTTTCTTGGTTGCAAGAGATTTGGTACGACATCTCACATCCATCTACGGCTGATATTTTCTGGCTTCTGGCCAGAATTGCCATAACGATCCTGGGTTTTATGATCGTCTGGTCATGGCTGATCTTTTTCTCTTATGCAGGCTATAGCG
>CAZGON010000383.1:0-2048 GCA_964527085.1 uncultured Candidatus Competibacteraceae bacterium | reverse complement strand
AATCTCTTAAAGTATCAAGTATTGTTTAATTTTTTCATATTAAGTAGGTTTTCGCCATATTTGCGTAGCAAACAACAAAAATATCAATAGGATAACCGAATGTTATTACCTTAATAACAAGTCAAAAGCTAGCTTGAGTGATCTCAGAAATCTATTATTCCCTTCAAATAGTTTGAAAACCTCGGGAGTTCTTTGTGAAATTAGCTATTTTCGATCTGGACAATACCTTGCTAGGAGGTGACAGTGACTTCCTGTGGGGACAATTTTTAGTACAAAATGGGATTGTTGATGGTGCTGATTATGAGCAGAAAAACCAACGCTTTTACGCTGATTATCAAGCTGGCACGTTGGATATTTATGCCTATTTAGAATTTGCGTTGGCGCCCCTGGCGGCTCATAATCCTGCTGAGCTACAAGCTTGGCGAATACAATTTGCCAAAGAGTGGATACACCCTCGAATACTGCCCAAGGCGGTAGACCTCCTAAATCATCATCAGAGCATGGGGCATAAGCGGCTCATTATTACCGCGACCAACCGCTTTGTGACCCAACCCATCGCTGCTCTACTAGGTGTTTCTCAGCTATTGGCCAGTGAGGTAGAAATGATAAATGGTCGTTACACAGGAAAGACTATCGGTATCCCTTGCTTCCAAGAGGGTAAAGTCAAACGACTGGAGAGATGGCTTGGACAAACCGGCTATTCTTTAAAAGATAGTTGGTTTTACAGTGATTCTCATAACGATATACCGTTGCTTAGCCGGGTTACTTATCCTGTCGCCGTGGACCCAGATGCTGCCCTTAGCCGATATGCTGAACAACAGGGATGGTCAATCATTAGTCTACGTGACTGATGGTTTGAGATCAGGAAATTTAGATGATTTGTTTGAAACACCAACGATAGTTACCATAATGATAATGATGAAAAAGCTGGCGGTTTGCAGATTATTTGCTGGATTTTCAAAGTAAAAACTAGGTGGTAAGGCAGGTATGTTTTTGACGGCGACTTAGCCGCCGTCAAATCTGTTTTTTGTGCTGAGCTAGTTCAGCCGCTGGCAGCGCGTCTGTCTTTAAAACAGACTTAGGTTGAGTATTGACGCCTAAAGTATGGTAATAATTGCTCGTCGCTAGCTACGTACTGCAGTCACCGTATTACCAAGCCGTCCAACCAACTCATTCCATGCCTCGACCCCCACAAGACCAACGAATTTTTCTTGTGCTTTGTGCCAATACGGTAACGCATTGAACAGCGTTTGTTGCCCAGACTCGGAAAGTTTGACCATGCGACCACGATTATTGACTGTCGAAGACTCTACCAAACCGTCTCGCTCCAATGGTAACAAATTGCGATGCAACGTTGATGGGGAAAGCACCAATTCCCGCGCCAAGCGGGTTAAACTGATTTCTTGTTCCACTGCCAACATCCCCAAAATAACCACTTGGGTGGAACGTAGACCCGTGGGCTGCAAAATGTCATCGTAAAGTTGCGTGACTAAACGAGATGCTTTGCGTAAATTAAAACACCCACACGAAATTAAAAGTTCCCGGCCAAGCAATGGGCTTAGTTCATTTGGTTGTTCATTTAACATAATAATTAGCTATCCATAAAGTAATTAAAAACCAGGTAGATTTTATGCCTATTCTACCTTAAACAGACAATCACTTGAATTATAAGTTTACAAAATTATAACTAAATTTTTAGTAATAAAAAACACTTATGAAATAACAAAAAGGGTGGACCATTATGGGCAAAGAAAAAATCCAAAACATAAGGCTTCAAAAGACAAAAAATAGCCAGAAAGCAAGATAAACCGGTGTGTCTGGTGATCAATTTAAATAATCATGCTCTGCGACGGCTGCATATCCTTAGCGGAGGGGAGGGCCATCGAAACTGTTCTCAACAAAGCAATAATATTGCTGTGGAAACATTATTTTCTCTCTGTTGTAACATCTTTTTTGACGCCTGAAGAAACCGATTCTACTTATAAAAACATACTATTTAACGTCAGTTCTGGATAATTATCCTGTGATAGGCTGTGTCTCCAGTAAGC
>CAZGON010000382.1:0-2069 GCA_964527085.1 uncultured Candidatus Competibacteraceae bacterium | reverse complement strand
TGGTGTGGCAGCGGCCTAACCTGTTGTTGCTGGACGAACCGACTAACCATTTGGACTTAGCCATGCGCCATGCCTTGGACTTAGCGCTGCAGGACTACCAAGGCGCTTTAATCGTGGTGTCCCATGATCGTCATTTGTTGCGTACCACCACCGATGACTTTGCGCTGGTGACAGAGGGGCGATTGCATCCCTTTGCCGGGGATTTAGACGACTATCGAGATTGGTTAAACGCCCACCAACAAGAATCAAAAGACACAGCACAAGAAAGTGCTAACAGTGCATCCGTGCGACGCCATCAAAAGCGTCTGGAAGCAGAGCAGCGTCAACAATTGGCGGTCAAGCGACGACCGCTAGAAAAAGAACTCAAAACCGTAGAAAGGCGGTTAGAAACGTTACAGACCGAAAAGTTAGAGATCGAGATAGCACTGGCGGATCCGAGGATCTATGATACGGCCAATAAAACAGTGCTTACTGGGCTGCTGCAGCGTCAGGGAGAGGTGGTGAAGCAGTTACAAGCTATGGAAGAACAGTGGCTGACACTCCAGGAAAATCTGGAGGCATTAACAGCGTCCGATAGCTGATGGACTGGAGGCATTTATTAACACGCACTCGCCTCGGGCTAGCAGGATACCAGCCCAGTAGCGAGGCGCGCACCGATTTTCAGCGGGATTTCGACCGCATCGTGTTTTCTTCGGCGTTCCGCCGTCTGCAAGACAAAACCCAGGTTTTTCCCTTATCGCAAAGCGACTATATCCGTACCCGCTTGACCCATAGCTTAGAGGCGTCCAGCGTAGGCCGAACCTTAGGAACTAAAGTCGGCGATAGCGTGATTCGCCGCCATGGTTTGCAGGGTGTGGTTCCCCAAGATTTTGGCGCCATCGTCGCGGCGGCTTGTCTTGCCCATGATATTGGTAATCCCCCCTTTGGTCATTCCGGTGAAGACGCCATTCGGCTTTGGTTTGCCACCTCGGCAACTGGACAGGAGGTGTGTGCTCAGTTGCCCCCTACAGAGCAGCATGATTTTCTGCGTTTTGAAGGCAATGCCCAAGGTTTTCGTCTCATCACCCGCTTGCAGAGTCCTGATAACCTGGGCGGTTTGCAGCTGACCTGCGCCACGTTAGGCGCCTTTACCAAGTATCCCCGTCCATCTTGGTTGCCAAGCCCTGAACTACCCGGTGTTGCTTATCGTAAATTCGGATTTTTTCAAAATGATACCGACTTGTTCACCGAAGTGGCCAAGCAAATCCATTTAAAACCCGTTATACCGGGAGCCTGGGGACGCCATCCGCTGGCCTATTTGGTGGAGGCAGCCGACGACATCTGTTTTCGCATTATCGATATCGAAGATGCTTTTCGTCTTCACCAGCTGAGTTACAAAGAAGTCACAGAGTTGTTGTTACCCCTGCTCGGAAGAGAAGTTGTCAGCCAGCGTCTTACCACGATCGTCCGTCCCGAAGAAAAGATCGAATACCTACGGGCCAAAGCCATTAGCGCTATTATCGATCAAGTACACAGCTGTTTTATGGATCATGAAGAAGCCATACTGCGAGGGGACTTCACCGCGGAATTGCTTGAACTTATTCCAGCGGCTGCCTTTATGACAAACCTCAAAAAAAAGGCTGAGCAGGAAGTTTATGTATCGCAACCGGTGGTGGAGATCGGGGCAGCCGGCTTTGAAGTTTTGGGAGGGTTACTACAAACCTTTATCACCACGGTCAATGATATTGCCGCCCATGGCGCTAAAGCCTCCCCCAAAAGCCGTATGCTGATTTATCTGATTCCTGAGCAGTACGTGGGTCTTAATCGGGAACCCTATACCGATTTGTATCAGCGGGTATTGGGTATTACCGACTTTGTTTCCGGGATGACCGATTCTTATGCGGTCGCGCTTTTCAAAAAAATGACGGGCATTTCGTTACCGTCGGGATAAAAAAATCGTAACTGCTCACCCGTCATTCCGGCAGGGATTGCCGGAATCCAGTTGCCAGGGAGGGTGGCAGGCGGTTGTCTACCAGCGCTTGCCGTCCACGGCACTGGATTCTCGCCAGTCCATGGCGAGAATGACGCAA
>CAZGON010000381.1:0-2073 GCA_964527085.1 uncultured Candidatus Competibacteraceae bacterium | reverse complement strand
CTATGGAGGTTTTCAGGCGGGTGAGCAGCGGCGTGATTTTATTCATGTGGACGACATCACCGCAGTAAACTTATGGTTTATGCAGCACCCCGAGCATTCTGGCATCTTCAATGTGGGCACTGGTAAAAGCCGCAGTTTTAATGAATTAGCTCAGATTTTGCTCAACTACTATAAAACAGGCAGGATCGAGTACACGCCTTTTCCCGATTATTTAAAAGACCGTTACCAAAACTATACCGAGGCTGACCTAAAGGCATTACGGGCAGTGGGTTATAAAAACAATTTCAAAGCATTACAATCCGGTATGGAGGATTATCTCGCCTGGTTAGATAACAAAGCATGTTGACTCTTGTCACATTGGATAAACAACTTCTTAAAGTAGCTAAAAGAACTTAACAAAAACCCAAAGATCATCTGAAGTCTTCGAATATATACCCCTCGACTGGAATATAAGGTGCAATAGTGTCATGAAGCCTATGACGGAAAGCGCGGCGCAACCGTACCCTGATCTTTTTCGGCGACGCCTATTAACAGGGTTGTTCGGCGCAACCGTATACGGATTGACGGGTCTGCCGACTGCAGGGGCGGCCCCAGTGTCACGTAAGTTGGATACCGCTCGCCTCGCTCAAGCAGTAACCAAGGCCCGTGGTTACGATCAACTCAATAGTCTAATCATTGCCCGCGACGGCGCCATTCAATTTGCTGAGGCTTTGCGCGGGCCAGGATTGAATCGCGCAGTCAATATCAAGTCTATATCAAAAACACTGGTTGCTACCCTCACCGGAATTGCCCTCGACCAGGATGTGCTTAACGGCGTCGAGCAGCAGGTTGCCCCTTTTCTGAATGACCTTACCCCCGCGAACGCCGATCCCCGCTTAAGCCAGATCACCATTGATCATTTACTCACTATGCGGGCCGGGCTGGAGCGAACCTCCGGCCCGAACTATGGCCGTTGGGTTACTAGCGCCAATTGGGTTCGTTATGCGTGGGATCGACCCTTTGTAGACCAGCCCGGCGGGCGTATGCTGTATTCGACCGGCAGCTACCATTTACTGGCGGCGGTACTTACCCATGCTAGCGAACGCAGTCTCTTAGAGCTGGCGCGGCAATGGCTAGGTGAGCCTTTAGCGATTCAGTTTCCTCCCTGGACTCGCGACCCCCAAGGTATGTATTTGGGTGGTAATGATATGGCGCTATCACCTAATGCCTTGCTGCGGTTCGGCGAGATGTATCGCCAAGGCGGCATTTGGCGTGGCAATTCGGTGGTAAGCCCGGAGTGGATTGCGTTGGCATGGACACCGCGCACCCATTCACCTTTTTCCGGGGACGACTATGGTTATGGCTGGTTCATCAGTACGGTGCGTGGGCATCCGGTGCGCTATGCGCGGGGTTATGGTGGACAGTTGCTGTATCTGGTCCCGGACCTTGGGCTTACGCTGGTGGTTACCTCCGACCCCACGCGACCGGCCCGTTCCGCGGGTTATTTCGGAGCCCTCAAAACACTAGCTGACGCTATCATTGCCGCCGCTGAATTGGGTTGAAAATCTTTCTCCGACATTCAGATGCGACTACTTATAGATGTGATGAAGCTTCTGTAGCGCATTAATCTATCAAAAAAAACGCGCAGAAGGGCTATGCCTACAGGACATTGCTGCTCGTTCCATATGTCGAGTATTGGTAATAAATTCAGTCCTTATACGGTTCCAAAAATCCCTCTTGATAACAACAAGCTAACCCGCTGGGTGCGCAGCGAGCGGTCGGGTTGAGCGCCTTGTTATGTGTTCGTTGATATTGTACATTTAATTGTACAAACTAAAAGCCCGGAGCAACAGCATGGACACTATTACCTATTCAGAGGCCAGAAGCAAATTGGCCGATACTATGGAGAAAGTGTGCGACGATCATGCGCCCATGATTATTACTCGAAAAAACTCGCGCTCGGTTGTCATGATTTCTCTAGATGATTACCAAGCCCTGGAAGAAACCGCGTATTTGCTGCGTAGTCCCAAGAACGCAAGAACCGTCTTTCCGCACCTGTCATGAAAGATTCAAGAATAAAGTTGTTGATAAGGG
>CAZGON010000380.1:1325-2102 GCA_964527085.1 uncultured Candidatus Competibacteraceae bacterium | reverse complement strand
AAACCACCATCGCCTCGGCGGTGGAGCAGCAAACCGCCACCACCAATGAGATTAGCCGCAATGTGGCCGAAGCCGCCTCAGGCAGCGGTGACATTGCCCGAAACATCACCCAGGTGGCCCAAGGTACCCAAAGCACCCTCAGCGGAGTGACCGAGGCGCAAGCCGCCACGGATGAGCTCGCCCGTATGGCGGTCGCGTTGCAAACCTTAGTAGAGCGCTTTCAGGTGTTGGACGCCGGTGTGGCTTCGGATAAACCTGTGCTTAGCATGGTGTCATAAGGGAAATTCGCCAGCTGAGCGCAGCTTGCCGTCGGGCTTTATGCTGGCCCGGCGGTAACAACATGACTTGGAAGGTTACCCTCAAAATGCGCACCTAAGTCTTGGGATTAAACGTATTTTCAGGCATGCCGAGCTAAGCGTCTCTCACTTGAAAAGGGGGGAGGAACTGGCTCACCTTTTAATACTCAATGTTCGTCTGTTCGCTAACCGCAATGATGGTAACAACGCTCAAACTTCTGATAGGGTTTGGCACACCAGAGGTAGGGGTAGACACTCCTATCTATTCGACCGCAATGTCAACCACAGTGCTAGGAATCTTGGCCATTGTGTTGCTGACTTATACCAATTCAATACACGCTTGCATGTTTACGCCAGGACTTCGTCAGCAAATTGCTTAAATATAGCACATGCAAACCAAGTTCTAATTGGCATTAGCTGATGTTCTGTCGCTGCTGGCAGCCCAGTATCTGGAGGCTGCGCAGCCATATCTATGCGGAAA
>CAZGON010000380.1:0-1315 GCA_964527085.1 uncultured Candidatus Competibacteraceae bacterium | reverse complement strand
TAATGAGTTCCCATTTTCCCATTGGTTTTTTATCGCCAATACCGTGTTATCCTGCCACTTAAGGCGGCAGGCTGGCCTGTGCCAACCTATTTCTTGAAAAGTTCATCAAAGAACCACATGCAGTAACAAGTAGAACGATGGCGGCGAAAATTTTGTCGGCAGGAGTAATAGTCCTAAACTGGCAACGAAATCATCACAAATATCTTTTGCTGCGTGCCTATAACTACTGGGATTTTCCAAAAGGCATGGTGGAACCGGGTGAAACCCCCCTTGACGCCGCCATCCGTGAGGTTCAAGAAGAAACAACAATTTCGCAACTCGATTTTCGTTGGGGTCATGTTTATAGAGAAACTCCCCCCTACAACCATGGGCGTAAGGTTGCCCGTTACTATATCGCTGAAACACCTACCCTTCGCATTAAACTGCCTATCAATCCTATACTGGGACGCCCCGAACACAGCGATTATCGCTGGGTAACTCGCGCCCAAGCCTGGCGTATGCTTACCCCGCGGGTACGAGCGATTCTAGAATGGGCCAACAGTGTCATCCCTACTAAGCCATCTTTTTGACGGCTATACGTACCGATAAAACCTCCGGATTAATACCAATTATGTAGCACTAAACCAAATACATAGCGCTAACGCTCAATTGTGCAAACTCAAGAATTTCAATAGGCTTTTATCCAATCTAAAAAAGAGCTATCAGTTCTGATTTTCACGGGTTAAAGGCATAGACAGTATGGGTGCGGTAAAAGGTATTTTTATTCTGTTCAGCTTATTTATGATGAACACTCAAGCTGCCGAGCTGCGCTGGCCTACCACGTCCTATTCTCATTTTTCACATCAAGAAGCGTTACGTGATGTGCTGGAAAGCTTTTCGTCAAGCCAGAGTATACCTATAGTCGTTAGCAATAAAATTCAGGACGTGATCAGTATCAGTTTCAAGGAGCTTGAACCAGCCGTCATCTTCCAGCGTCTAGTCGATGCATACAATTTAACCTGGTATTACGACGGTCACGTCTTGTATGTCTATCGTCTCAATGAAATGAAAACCAAGACCATCAAGCTCAAGACGCTTTCCGTCGCATCTTTTAAAAAGTCCCTACAAGAACTGGATATTCTTGATAAGCGTTTTTCTTTTCGATCTATTGACCGGCAGGGGTTGATTTATCTCTCGGGTCCAAAGCGATTTTTAGAGCTTACCGAGGAGATGGCTACCCATCTCGACAATGATTCACAATCGCACAGCGTGGCCGCCAAAGTATATCGATGGAAAGATAAAAAAGGCATAACCCATTTTAGTTCCGCACCGCCTG
>CAZGON010000379.1:0-2107 GCA_964527085.1 uncultured Candidatus Competibacteraceae bacterium | reverse complement strand
TGGCGCGGGTGCGATTAAACACTGTCACGCGGTGTCCCGCCTTTGCTAAGTGCCCAGCCATGGAGTAACCCATGACGCCAAGGCCAATAAAAGCAACGTTTTTAGTCATACCATTCAACTATTTGTGGGATTCAAGGATATTGTGGAATTTAAGCTCAGGACAAATGTTTTAGTTCGCGTCGCGGCTCGCCAACCCAGCGAGTCCTCCGGCTAAACTAGCCACTTCGGAAAAGCCTTGTTTTTGCAATAGACGGCAGGCCATTTCACTACGTACACCCATCTGACAATAAACAAGGATCGATTGATTCCGAGGTAATTCGTTGCTACGCTCAGCCAGTTGTTCTAAGGGAATATTACAGGCACCGGGAAGATGAGTCTGCTGAAAAAAGCCAAATTCCCGCACATCCAGTATAAAACAATCCGGTGGAATTGTGGTTACCATGGGCACCGTCAACGGGATTATCTGTTCAGGTTCCGGCGCTTGGGCAAATGAAAAGGAGCTAATCTGTAGCGTTAGCAAATCCACTTGTAAAATCCGGCCGCGCAACGATTCGCCAATACCCAGAATCAGTTTAATGACTTCGTTAGCCTGCAGTAGACCTAATAACCCCGGTGCTGTACCCAATACGCCCGCCTCGGCACAGGTGGGCGCCTGTTCTGGCACTTCCGGAAACAACGCTCGGTAGCTAGGAGCACCCGCACAAAAACAACCGATATAGCCAGCAAAGCCTTGCACCGATGCCGACACTAAAGGCCGCTGTCGGAACAAACAGATATCGCTTAAGGTGTATTTGGCACTAAAGTTATCCGTACCATCCACGATAATATCAAACTGCTCCACCAAATCAGCCGCCAGTATCGGGTCCAATCGCTGCTGAAAGGTCTCCACGACACAGTCAGAATTCAGTTCCTGTATTCGTCGAGCCGCTGCTTGGACCTTAGGCGTGCCTATATCGGCTGCCGCGTAGAGAATTTGCCGGTGCAAGTTACTCTCTTCCACCCGATCAGGATCGACAATGCCTAACCGTCCCAACCCAGCAGCGGCCAAATATTGCAATACCGGACAACCCAGACCCCCGGCACCCACCACCAATACCGATGCCTGGATTAGTTTTGCCTGACCTTCGACGCCTATCTCGGGGAGGCTGACTTGACGTAAATAGCGGCCATTTTCGGTGGCGGCTGGGGAGGAATAAACAGGCTCAACCATGATCACTCCAGGGCGAAAAAGGAGTTCCAAATTCCGGCGTGGAAGGCACTGCCAAGTCATGGGCTTCCATCAAACCTGCCTCATAAGCGAGCCGTCCGGCGGCTACCGCCTGAGCAAAAGCCTTTGCCATGAGCACTGGGTCACTCGCCTTTGCTACCGCCGTGTTGAGCAACACCGCATCATAACCCAGCTCTAAAGCTTGCGTTGCATGGGATGGCGCACCGATACCCGCATCGACAATTAGCGGCACCTCAGCAAAGTGGGCCCGCAGCATCTTGAGGCCATAAAAGTTATTGAGACCGCGTCCCGTGCCAATAGGGGCGCCCCAGGGCATCAGCACACCACAACCCGCCGCCAGAAGACGCTCAGCCACCACCAAATCTTCCGTGGTGTAGGGAAAGACTTGAAACCCATCTTCGCTTAAGATGCGAGCAGCTTCCACCAGTCCGAACACATCCGGCTGTAGCGTGGCATCATCACCAATGACCTCTAGCTTGATCCAGGGTGTCCCGAAAATCTCCCGCGCCATATGGGCAATGGTAACCGCTTCTTTGACGGTGCGGCAACCGGCGGTGTTGGGCAAAACCCGAACATTGAGAGACTGAATCAGTTGCCAAAAAGCCTGACCGCTTCCCATGCCGGCCGATTTGCACCGCGGCGCTTAACTGGTGCGGGGAGGCATATTGGGCAGTGCCCAGCAATAAACGGCTAGTCACTGACGTGTCGTAGAGAGTAAACATTAACCACCTTGCATGGGTGCGACGATTTCAACAGCGTCGCCTTCTTGAATAGAGGTATTTGCCCGTTTATCCCGGGAAACAAATTCGCCATTGATAGCCGTAGCGACTAACTGGCTTTGATAACCTAATTCCTGGCACAGAGCAGCCAGGGTTGCCG
>CAZGON010000378.1:1666-2115 GCA_964527085.1 uncultured Candidatus Competibacteraceae bacterium | reverse complement strand
AATTGTGTCAAGTCATTACTGCCGATGGAGAAACCATCAAAACGTTCGGCGAACTGTTCAGCCAATACCACATTGGCGGGAATTTCTCCCATGACATACACTTGCAAACCGTTTTCACCTCGCCGCAGTCCCTGTTCCGCCAGGGTATCCAGGACTCTGTCCGCCTCCTCTAAAGTCCGACAAAAGGGAATCATAATGGTAACGTTATCCAATCCCATTTCTTCCCGGACTTTTTTTAACGCCTGGCATTCTAGCTGAAAGCCTTCTCGATAATCCTCACTGTAATAACGGCTCGCCCCCCGCCAGCCTAGCATGGGGTTTTCCTCACAGGGCTCCAACCCTTGACCACCAATTAGTCGGGCGTATTCATTGGTTTTAAAATCGCTGGTGCGCACGATCACCTGTTTTGGATAGTGGGCGGCGGCAATGCGGGCGATACCATAGGCTAA
>CAZGON010000378.1:1216-1656 GCA_964527085.1 uncultured Candidatus Competibacteraceae bacterium | reverse complement strand
TTTTATCGTCGTAGGCGCGGGTTAGCTGAACAATTTGATCTCGCTCCTCCGGGTCCATGTGGTCTTTTAATTTTTCCCACCGCACCAGCGCCATGGGATGAATTTTAATCATGTTGTTGATGATAAACTCCATGCGCGCTAAACCTACCCCATCGCTAGGGAGTTGCCACCATCGTAAGGATGCCGCAGGATTGGCAAGTATCAGCATGATTTTTGTACGGGTCTCGGGAATATCGTCCAGGGGGACGTCTTTGACCTCATAATCAGCCCTGCCCTGGTAAACAAAACCTTTATCCCCTTCGGCGCAGGACACAGTAACCTCTTGTCCATCCTCTAATACCTGCGTGGCGTCGCCGCTGCCGACAATAGCCGGTAGGCTTAATTCCCGGCTGACAATAGCCGCGTGGGAAGTACGTCCACCATGCTCGGTGACGATGGCC
>CAZGON010000378.1:0-1206 GCA_964527085.1 uncultured Candidatus Competibacteraceae bacterium | reverse complement strand
CTTTTTTCATAATCGGCACCCAATCCGGATCGGTCATCCCCGTGACCAACACGCCGTTTTCTTCAAACCGCTCGATCTCGTCCGGGCTTTGTAGTTTACACACCTTACCCACGGCAATGGCGTCACCGATGGCGTCGCCGGTCACCAGTTGCTTGCCCTTCTCTTTGAGACGATAGGATTTTAGGGAGCCGACTTGTTTTTGGGATTGTACTGTCTCTGGTCGAGCCTGGACGATAAACATTTCCCCTGTCTCCCCGTCCTTGGCCCATTCCATATCCATGGGTTTGCCGTAATGTTGCTCGATGGTCACTGCCCAGCGTCCCAGTTGGACGATTTCATCATCGCTTAACACAAACCGCATTTGCTCTTCGGGAGTGGTATCTACCGTGTTTACAGGGCTGTCGCCTTGCTCGGCATAGATAATTTTTTTGCCCTTACGGCCTAGGGTTTTTTCGATGATGGGTGTAAAGTTTGATTTATCCAGCAACGGCTTAAAAACCATATATTCGTCTGGATCAACGGAACCCTGCACCACACTCTCGCCCAAACCCCAGGCGCCATTAATCAGCACCGCGTCGGGAAAGCCGGTTTCGGTATCGATGGAGAACATGACCCCGGCGCCCCCTTGATCGGAACGCACCATCTTTTGCACACCCACCGACAGAGCCACTTCCAGATGGTCAAAATCGTTATTTTCACGATAACTGATGGCACGGTCAGTAAATAATGATGCATAACAACGCCGACAGGCGTCTAAGAGGGCCTCTTCACCTTTGACATTGAGAAAGGTTTCCAATTGGCCGGCAAAACTGGCCTCGGGTAAATCTTCCGCGGTGGCGCTGGAACGCACTGCCACACTGGGTTGTTCACGACCGGTTTGCTCGGCTAATTGTTGATAAGCGTTTTTGATAGCATCACGCAGTTCAGGGGGGAATTCGGCTTGTAAAAACAGTTGCCGAATCGCTTCCCCAGTCTTTGCAAGGGCAGTTGCGTCGTTGCGAAAACGTTTTATATGTTCGGCGATTTGGTCGCGTAGATTATTGCTTTCGATAATGGCCCAATAGGCTTGGGCCGTGGTAGCGAAGCCGGCCGGCACCTGAATACCCGCCGCACGGAGATTTTGCATCATTTCCCCGAGGGAGGCGTTTTTTCCGCCCACTAGGGACACATCGTCGGAACCGAGACTAGCGAGGGATTTAACAAAGG
>CAZGON010000377.1:0-2115 GCA_964527085.1 uncultured Candidatus Competibacteraceae bacterium | reverse complement strand
TAACGCCTTTAAAGTCATGTCCTAACCATATGCTCAATTGCTATACTATCGCATTGTTTTTAGTGGCGATCATTTTTATGATGATTTTGCCGATGCCTACCTTTTTGGTAGACACCATGATCGCTTTTAATATGGGCGCTGCCATAGTGCTATTGATGGTGGGTGTTTACATTGCAACGCCGCTGTCGTTTTCTGTGTTTCCCTCGGTGTTATTGTTAACCACTTTATTCCGTCTCGCTCTGTCGATCACCACCACGCGGCTTATTTTGTTGCAGGCGGATGCAGGGCATGTGGTGTCCGCTTTTGGCAATTTTGTGGTAGCTGGTAACCTTATTGTGGGCATCGTGGTGTTTTTGATTATCACTCTAGTGCAGTTTATTGTGATTACCAAAGGCTCTGAACGGGTTGCCGAGGTAAGCGCTCGCTTCTCTTTGGATGCTATGCCCGGCAAACAAATGAGTATCGATAGCGATCTACGAGCCGGGGTTATCAGCCTCGATCAAGCCCGCCGTCGTCGGTCGGATCTTGAAAAAGAAAGCCAGCTTTATGGCGCTATGGATGGCGCTATGAAATTTGTGAAAGGAGACGCCATCGCCGGTTTGTGCATCATTATGGTGAATATACTGGGAGGCGTTTCCATCGGTGTGCTACAAATGGACATGAGTGTCGCTGAGGCGTTGCAGTTATATACCATTTTAACGGTCGGCGACGGTCTCGTTTCGCAAATCCCTGCCTTGTTTATCGCTATTACCGCAGGTATTGTGGTGACCCGCGTTACCACCGAAGAGTCCACTAACTTAGGCGCTGATATCGGTGCGCAGATTTTGGCCCAGCCCAACGCGCTATTGATCGGCGCAGTATTATTGGGTGGTTTTTCCCTCATTCCTGGTTTTCCTAGCCTTATCTTTATGTTGTTAGGTCTGTTGCTGGGCGGCATCAGCTTAACCCTAAAAAGCGTAGCAAACGCAAAGCAAAAAGATGCCCACGATGTCTTTCCAACCGTAATGACGTTGAAACAGGGAAATGTTGCAAGCACTGGTGGAAAATCTCAAACACTTTCTCTAACAACGCCGCTGGTATTGAACTTCGCAAATTCTGCTCAAGAAATAATTTCTTCTCAAGCTCTGAACATAGAGCTAAACAAACTGAGCACTGCTTTTTACCGGGATCTAGGAGTTCCGTTTCCCGGTTTTCATATGGGTATCGACGATCAGCGACCTCCGAACACCTACTCGATTATTTTGCATGATGTGCCGGTAGCCCAAGGCGGATTTATAACTGATCATTTATTGGTTTCCGACTCGGCTGACCAGCTAGAGATATTGAATATTCCCTATCAACAAGCGGCTGACTTTTTGCCTGGTTTGGCCACTCGTTGGGTGGCGGAGCAATATGGGGAAGCGCTCCGGGAGGCCGGTGTGAAAACCTTAAATCCAGCGGGAATTGTGACTTACCATTTGGCCTGGGTACTTAGAAAATATGCGGATGAGTTTGTCGGTATTCAAGAAACTCGCTGTCTGCTGGATCAGATGGAGTCTCACTGCGCCGAGTTGGTCAACGAGGTGCAACGGGTCTTGCCGCTACATAAGCTCACCGATATTCTGAAACGTCTCGTGGCCGAGAATATCTCGATTCGTAATTTACGGTCTATTCTAGAATCCTTAGTGGAATGGGCGCAAAAGGAAAAGGATTCAGTCATTTTAACGGAGTACGTGCGCAGTAGCTTAAAGCGTCATATCAGTCATAAATACACCAATGGTCACAATATTCTGCCTGCCTATCTCCTCGATCCCGCGCTAGAAGAGACCATCCGAAACGGCATCCGACAAAGCCCCTCGGGTAGTTTTTTAGCCTTAGAACCTGCCGTGACTGGACAGTTTGTTGAAAAGATCAAACAGGCGGTCGGTGATGTCAATGGCCATACCCACAAACCCATTATACTGACCGCCATGGATATTCGCCGCTATGTACGCAAGCTTATGGAACTGGATTTTTATGAAATGCCTGTACTTTCCTATCAAGAATTAAGTCCAGAGGTAACTGTGCAACCTTTGCATTGCATTAACTCAGTGAGGTAAGCCCCCGGCTCTGCCGGGGGACTCACCGAGGTTTGAC
>CAZGON010000376.1:0-2120 GCA_964527085.1 uncultured Candidatus Competibacteraceae bacterium | reverse complement strand
TTCGCGGGCCCCATCGCTGGTCCCAGACGGTTCTCTGGCCGCCAAGGATAAAACGCCAGACGTCTTCCTCATTCCGATCCACTGCCTCGCTGCATCGCTGGTGCCTGGTTGCACCGACAACGGACGATATTGCGAGTTTTGCTGGGGTTTAATTACACCTTGCCATTCTACTAAAGCATCATAGGAACCGGCCGGCTCCGAAAGCTGTGACCAGGGGATGCGATTATCCGCGATGGCAGTTGTGCTAAGGGCTAAACCAGCAGCAACTAAAATGAATACTAGCACTCTCATAAGTTCTATCTCCAAACCATAAATTAACTTTAACTTGAAAGAGAATAACCAGCCCCTTGTGAGATTTTTGTCAAAGTGATGTGAAGAAAATATTAAAAACTATCTATTATCCTATTTACCGTTTTGTTAAATAAAAAGGTATGTCTTGTTATGAA
The DNA here is from genome assembly GCA_964527085.1 of uncultured Candidatus Competibacteraceae bacterium. Lineage (GTDB taxonomy): Bacteria > Pseudomonadota > Gammaproteobacteria > Competibacterales > Competibacteraceae > CAYRGG01. Next base: position 1,674 of record CAZGON010000376.1, on the reverse strand, counting down.
AAAATCACTCGTGCTGATGAGCATTGTAATCTGTGCCCTATCCAGGGCTGCTTTTGCTCAGGAGCCAACATCTACTCAATCGCCACCACAACCTCCACCCACTGATCAGCCGTCTCAAAACGCTTCGTCTAAGTCTTTGTTTAGAGCAAGCCACCTGCTTGGCAAAGAGGTACAGAATTTTAAAAGCGAGCCGATCGGTCAAGTTGAAGATTTAATTATTACTACAGATGACACTGGAGTTTGGGTGGTCATATCGTTGGGTGGTCTTTTGGGCTTGGGTGACAAGTTAGTGGCCGTTCCTTATGAGAAACTCCAAATTGATTTTCAAAAAGATGTCGTGGTCTACAAAGCGACTCAGGAAGAGCTTGAGCAACAACCTTCGTTTGAATACCAAAAAAAGAAAGTTGAAAAAGCGATAAAAAATCCTAATAAGTAAAATTTTTAAGCTCCGTAATTTAAGAAAAAATAAGTGGCTTATGAAAGTTCACCCATAGGTAAATACAGTCAACTATGGACCCCTATATCATTTTGATCTCCTGCTTAGGCATAGTCATTTTAGCGTTGGCCTGGCTGCCTATGTTTCTCCGTCATCTACCTTTGTCACTACCGATTCTTTTTGTGGCCTTTGGCTTTTGTCTGTTCAATCTACCAGGTCTTGGTCCTGCACCCTCTCCATTCCAGTATCCTGAACTCACCGAGCGCCTGACTGAGCTTTTAGTGATCATTGCGCTTATGGGAGCAGGGTTAAAAATGAACCGGCCCGTGGGCTGGCGAAGCTGGATGCTAACTTGGCGACTCCTGGCTATTACCATGCCGCTCTCGATTGCGGGTATGGCATGGCTGGGTTGGTGGAAATTGGAGCTGACGGCAGCCGCGGCCTTGTTCTCGCACCCACTGACCCCGTGTTAGCCTCCGATGTTCAACTAGGTCCGCCAGGCTCAGAAGAGGAAGATGAGGTGCGTTTTAGTCTCACCTCAGAGGCAGGGCTCAACGATGGTTTAGCGTTTCCATTTACCCATTTGGCTATCGCATTGGCTGTTTCCGGGACCACGTCAGGAACTTTGCTGGTAGAGTGGTTTAGCGTTGCCGTCCTCTGGGAGATAGCCGCAGGCATTGCCGGAGGTTTTTTAATCGGACATACTCTAGGCACCTTAGTCTTTCGTCTGCCAGAGGATACGCAAATCGCTCAAACGGGTACCGGTTTTGTCGCGCTGGGGGTAACTTTTTTAGCCTATGGATTGACCGAATTAATTCATGGCTACGGTTTTCTGGCTGTGTTTATAGCCGCTTTAACCTTACGCGCTAAGGAGCGATCGCACCATTACCATAAAAAATTGCACGATTTTTCTGAGGAGATTGAAAGACTACTGCTGATGGTAATGCTGGTTTTATTTGGTGGCACCATTGCCGGAAATCTGCTGGAGCCTTTAACGTGGAATGCTATATTGGTGGCACTGCTTTTTCTTTTCCTTATCAGACCGCTGGCAGGCATTATAGGTTTAATAGGCTCTAGACTACCCTGGGAGGAACGGCTTGTTATCAGCTTTTTTGGAATCCGTGGAATGGGTTCCATATATTATTTAGCCTTTGCCCTCACCCACGTTGACTTCCTCGACGCCAAGTCTCTCTGGGCAATAGTCAGTCTGGTGATCCTCATGTCCATTTTGCTGCACG
>CAZGON010000375.1:871-2137 GCA_964527085.1 uncultured Candidatus Competibacteraceae bacterium | reverse complement strand
GTGAGGGCTTTACGGGCATCCGCCGCACAGGCAAACGTCTCATTACGCAAATGCCAGAGGTGCTTGTTGAGTTGTTCGTGCTGTTGGGCGAGCTTTTTCTCTAATGTGGCCACCTCACGCTGATACGCTTGTTGCGAGTACACCAGCAGCCAGCGCTGTTCAACACCCCCATAGTACGAGGTCTGCGCCGAAGTGCGATAACCGTCTTCATGTACCACCCAGTCGAGCGCGCGAGCGGGGGTTTGTACAAGAACTTTCGCTTCTTTCAGCGTCTCGGGTACCCGGCAGACCCACAGCATGTGCTGATGCGCGAGCAGCTTGTCTTGGCTGTACAGCGCTGAGTCCGCAATCCAGCGACAGGGCATATCCACGGCTACCTGCTTTTGAAACGCTCGCACCCGTGAGATCGTCTCGTGAAAACTCGTCTTATCTGAGCTGTTCCCGTCCAACGCCTCCATCCATAAGGGCATCTGCGCCGGCCCATTGACCACCAGCGATAACACCGCTTGCTTGAGATCCGGCCGATGGTCTTTGGAATAGCCGTGTCTTAGCTCAATGGCCTCGACACCCTCACTGCCTTCATACGCCCCATGCACGCTCAGACTTGTCGTGTCCAGGTGGTGATTGCGCCCGAGCAACCCCTGCTCTAGCGCCACTGCAAAAGCCACCTCCCCAAACAAGCGGCTCGTCCCATAGGCCGCGATCTCATCCAACGTCTGGCCCAGGGTGTGATCCGTTAAGTCTTTAGCCTCCAGCGCCTCATTCAGCAGCCGCTCAACAGGTTTATTGGCAAAAAACTGTGGCGTCAGATACAACCGCCGGTTGGTAAACCCAAGCCCATTCAGTATCATCGCTACCACCGAGGTCCCCGCGCTGACCACCCGCTGCCGATCCCCCGGCCCAAGGGCGGCGTTGATCTTCTCCTTAATGCCAAGGTCTTGGCACACGGCTGCCACTAACCCATGATGATCTAAATTGGCGCTACTTACCTCATCTCCAGCTCTGTTCATCAGGCACCTGCTACAAGTGGGTATCGTGAAATACCCTCTAGTCTACCGTGCCTGATAAACATACTTCAGTTAATTATCAAATTTCAGTTCAAGGTCTGGGAATGTAGGTTTTATCCTCTTTTTCTGTCGCCCCTACCCCACGCTCAACCAGACCGACGCGCCTTTCACGTCTTCTCTCAGCATTATCTGCTCAGCTACATCTCTGGCCAGCTTGCCGTGATACTTAAGCAGCAGGTGTGCGGTTCGCATGGTGTCT
>CAZGON010000375.1:0-861 GCA_964527085.1 uncultured Candidatus Competibacteraceae bacterium | reverse complement strand
CCGCACACACAGTGATAAAAGCCACCGTAAAATTTCTACATATGTGGGTAAATTCCAACAAAGGTACGGTTCCTGTTGGCGAACTATGATGCAGCTACCGCCAGCGCCGCAAACTGAGAGATGCGCTCGCTTTCAGGCGTTTTGCCATTGAACCAATCGACAATGCGATCTAGGTTAATCGCTGCTGCTGTTGCGATGTGCTGAAGATGTGTTTTTGCCAATCCGCGATAGCGGGATTGACGTAATCCATAGGCTCTAACGCCTTGGGATAAGGTCCCCTCTATACCCGCTCTTTTGTTGTACAGGTTTTTCCCCTCCTTGCTATCGATACGCTGACGGGCCGCTTTTAATGCGTCGTATTCTTCTCGTGGGGGTAGTTGCAGTAGACGACCATGAGACTTAGCACGTGTGCATAACATGCGAGCCGAACAAGGCAGACAATCCTCTTGACTGAACAGGATAAACGCGCGTGATTTGCCTTTTGCGTTGCGTCGCTCAGTCCAACTAGCGGCACGATGACCTTGCGGGCAAACCGCTTGCTTAGCCTCCCAATCGAGGGTGAATTGCTCGGCATCGTAACCGCCTTCGCGGCTTTGCCAGGAACTATTACAGTGGGGTGGACCAACCAGTGTAATGGCGTGATCGGTTTGGCTTTCAACCAGCTGTTCGACGCTGAGATAAGCGGTGTCGACCAAGTGCTCATTGGGAGGCAATTTTTTTATGGCCAAACCTTGGTGGATAGATGCGGTACAGTTTGCTTCGTGGATATGAGCAGCCGTGGTTTTCGTATGCGTAATCAGATGGGGCTTATCAGCATCACAGGTCTCGCTCCAATGTACCATATACCCTTTCCAGACATGA
>CAZGON010000374.1:1187-2169 GCA_964527085.1 uncultured Candidatus Competibacteraceae bacterium | reverse complement strand
ATGTGATGACCGGCTTCCACGCTCTGCACGTGTTTATCGGCGTCAGCACCCTCACCGTGATCGCCGTCATGGCCCAGCGCGGTTGCTTCAGCGTCGATTATTACACGCCCGTTGAGCTAACGGGTTTGTACTGGCACTTGGTGGATATCGTGTGGATTTTTTTGTATCCTATCTTTTATCTGGTGGCCCGGGCATGAGTCGCGAACACGTTGCTTCCATAAAGTCATTTGTCTTCGTCTGGATTGCATTGCTGGCCTTGGCGCTGGCCACAGCGGGCAGCGCTTATATTCCCATGGGTCCATTCAATGCGGTAGTCCATAGCTAAATCGGCTCAAAAACCCGTTATAAATTTGGTACACCACTATGGTACTCTGTAGACGAAAGTTTCTTACCTATACCAGTGCTGGATTCGCATTAGCGGTATTTCCTACACCTTATGGGATGGGTAAAAAGTCAAAACTCGGCGTTGCGTTGGTGGGTCTTGGCAGTTATAGCACAAACCAGCTGGCGCCCGCTCTACAGTTGACGAAACACTGCGAGCTAAGCGGCATTGTCACGGGTAGTCCTGAGAAGATCCCCGTCTGGCAAAAGCAGTATGGTATTGCGGATAAAAACGTTTACAACTACGACACGATGCCGGAGATCGCTGATAATCCCGATATCGATGTGGTGTATATCGTGCTGCCTAACAGCCTTCACGAACGTTACGCAGTCATGGCAGCTAACGCCGGAAAACACGTATGGTGTGAAAAACCCATGGCGTTGACGGTGCAGGAATGTGCAAACATCATCCAAGCCTGTGACCAAAATAAGGTAAAGCTCAGTATTGGCTATCGTCTGCAACATGAGCCGGATACCCAGACCGTCATTCGTTACGGCAAAGAAAATCAATACGGGAAAATCAAAAAGGTGCAAGCCGCAGCCGGTTTTTATTATAGTCGCCAGAATCACTGGCGCACCGAGAAGGAAATGGGCGGGGGAG
>CAZGON010000374.1:392-1177 GCA_964527085.1 uncultured Candidatus Competibacteraceae bacterium | reverse complement strand
GATATGGGGGTTTATCCGCTCAATGCCGCACGCTATAGCACAGGTCGTGAGCCCTTAGCCGTGACAGCACGTCACCAGGTGACGCGTCCTGACTTATTCCATGAAGTGGATGAAATCACCTATTTTGATCTGGAATTTCCTGACGCTATCATCGCCAACTGCATGACCACTTTTGCGGGTAGTCCTAATCGGCTGCGGGTAACCTGTACAGACGGCTGGTATAAACTGGAACCTTTTCAGCCTTACCGTGGCATCCGGGGAATCACCAGCGATGGCACTGTTATCGATCGGGAAATACCCGATCAGCAGGCACGGCAAATGGATGACGATGCCTTGGCAATCTTGAATGATCAGCCAGTCTTAGTGCCTGGAGAAGAAGGGTTAAAGGATATTCGTGTGGTGGAGGCGATCTTCAAATCAGCAGCAATGGGAAAGCGGGTAGTCATTTAATTGTTAATTTTTAATTTGACGCTCAGGGTCTCTTATGGGCAATTCAGAAGCCGCCACCTTAACTGCCCTTAAACGGCTGGGCGAACCGGAGGAGGTGGCTGCGGTGATTGCCTTTCTCGCGGGCGAGGAAGCAAGCTATGTTACCGGTACCGGTGCGCAAATTGAAGTGGATGGGGGTTTAAACGCTTAAACATTTTTTTGATCGATCTTAAATCAGCAATGGAGGTGATAGATGATCGGCGCCATCGCAGGCGATGTTATTGGTTCTGTACACGAAGGTACACCCGCAAAAGGCAAAGATTTCCCGTTATTCGTGCCTGCTTCAAGATTTACGG
>CAZGON010000374.1:0-382 GCA_964527085.1 uncultured Candidatus Competibacteraceae bacterium | reverse complement strand
ACTGTGATGACCATTGCCGTGGCCAGCGCCCTACGCAACAGGACCGGCCTGACGACAGCATTGCGCGCCTGGGGACGTCGTTACCCCCAGGCGGGCTACGGCGGTTGGTTTTACCATTGGCTCTTTCGCGACGACGCGGGACCCTATAACAGTTACGGCAACGGCTCGGCCATGCGGGTCTCAGCCATAGGTTGGGCCTTTGATGATTTGCATGAGGTATTGCGTCAAGCGGCTAGCAGCGCCGAGGTAACCCATAATCATCCGGAGGGCGTCAAGGGCGCCCAAGCGGTGGCTGCCACGGTATTCGTGGCCCGCACGGGCCAAACCAAGGATCAAATAGCCGCTATGTTGCGTGGTCGCTTCGGCTATGATTGCAGCACGG
>CAZGON010000373.1:0-2188 GCA_964527085.1 uncultured Candidatus Competibacteraceae bacterium | reverse complement strand
CCCATTTTATCAAACTACTTCAATCGGTTAAATGTTTTTCAGGAACGACTAGCTATGCTGCAACGAAAGCCGCCGTTCTCAGTTTAAGTCGATCCTTCAATGAGGAGCTTCGCTTAAGCGGCTACGCCGATTATATTAAAGTAGCAACGATTATGCCCTGGGCTGTCGATACCCCCTGGTGGACGCATGCGGCGAATTATACGGGTCATGCGCCTAGAATGGCGGCTATGGATGACCCGGCACTGGTGGTTGAGGCCATTGTAAAGGCGTGCACGGATCCAAAAGAAGAAATGCCGGTGGGGCCTAAGGCACGCGCAGCCGATATCTCTCATCATATTTTCCCTGATCTGACAGAGCGTATGTCAGCAAGTCTGGCAAAAAAAGAAATCAAGAAAGCCATGAAGGCAGAAAACACCACTGGAACGCTTTTCTCACCGATGCAAGAGGGAACGGGCATAGAAGGCGGTATACGCGAACGAATGGAAAGAGAAGATACGGGGTTTTGAACGCCTCGCTATTCATGGCGACATCCAAGCACCAGGGTGCGGTGAGGCTTAGGGCTACTTAACATGCACCGCAATACGGTTTAAGGCAATTTTACAGATGGCGGCATAAGGGGCAGCCAACAGGGGTATTTCGAAGACAAGCCGGCAACGATAGCTGTCCAGTATTTCTACGCGATGCCCGGTGGCGGGTATACCTGCCACCCGCCAGCGCCAATAGGTATTTTCAATAAAATCGGTGATGGTAAAGCCGACCCAAATCCCGAGTGACGTTTGAATACGGCCTGTTGAGTGCTGATGGATGTAATGATCGGGGCAAACGACGGCCCGTACTGAGGGACCCCAGATGGGCCATTGTTGGGTGTCGACTAGTAAGGTCCAAACCTCTGCTGCTGAACTATTGATCACTCGGCTGACTTTCATGACCCAAATTTATCGATCCCAACGATTGTAATTCCTGCGATGACCAGGAGGGTAGGGGGCATAGCCCTGTTTATAGCCCTTATCATCATAACGATGACCCCAATAACCCCGGCCTGATGGACGGCAGTCGGCAATACCTCGTTGGCAAAGGGTTTCTTGCCACTCATATTTAAAAACATAGCGTGCAATGGCTTCCCTTTGCGGTTCAAATTCTACCCGTCGCGTGGGTGACCATTCTTCATCACCGAAGCCGGTACCGGGTTCGGAAAAAAAGCCAGGATTACCGGGAAAGCTGCGTTTGTTTCGATTAGAACCTTTTTCGTCACGGTAATAGGGGGGTTGTTGAGGCTGATAATAAGAAGGTCTCGCTTCTTGGTAAACCGCGGCAGAAATAATGCCCATGGCTGTATAGTCGTCCCAAGCGCCGGCGTAAGAATCTTCCGCTTCTGTGAAATAAAAACGGTTTACCTGGTTTTTATCGGTACGCCAACCGCTATAGGTGGCTTCTTGATAGGGTTCTAAAATATACATGCGCTCGTCGGGGGTCAGCTGGGAAGCATCGCCCGAAATAATATTACGTCCATCTACGGCAATGACGACGCCGAGCCGTTGACGGGTTCGGTTGCGTACCTGGATAGCATAGGGTTGGCCGGGATTCGCTTCAAGATAGGCGCGGTAAGCACTAGATCCCGTGTTTTCCCGCAGGGGGTATTGGTTAAGCTGGTGGCCCTCATTATCTACAACTCGCATATCGATTGCATCATTGAAGTTGTTTTTTCCCCAGGCTTGAGCGCTCAAGGGAATCAGCAAGGTTAACAAGACGCCAAGTGGCGCGTAGCGGAAAATGAAGTTAAGCATAGGATGCTCCTAAATATTGTGTTTTTTATGGATCATTTCCGCTGCAGCCTACTGAAAATTTTCTGAATGTGTGCTGAATTGTATTATCGGCGCATGCTTCAAGTGCGATCACAATATTGGTATCCAGAAGGACCTTACCACTCATCCTGATTGACCCGTTCACAGCCTCCTTCAATCGCTTGCTTCATGGTGGCAAGATCATCAGTATCGATGGTCCCAGCAAAGCGTAGTAATATTACGCATACAGAAGTCGGCGGCCTTTAGGTTCAGGAATGGAATCACCAAATTCTTTAGCGGTATCTAACCATAACGCTATCGCTTGATTAACATTTTCCAAGGCAGCCACTTGGGTACCACCGTGTGCCATGCAACCGGGTAATTCGGGTACTTCGGCAATGAAAGCA
>CAZGON010000372.1:1972-2243 GCA_964527085.1 uncultured Candidatus Competibacteraceae bacterium | reverse complement strand
TTTTATCCAAGCAGAAGGCAGTCACCCGAAGGTACTGCGTGAAGTGAGTCCTAAAAATACCGATATATTATTTTGCTTAGGGACTAACGACCGGGACAACGTGCTCGCTTCATTGGTGGCTAAAGCGCTGGGTTTTGAGCGCATTTTTACAAAAATCGATGATCCCGACTTTAAACATATCTGCATAGAGCTAGACTTAGAAAACGTCATCGTTCCGGATCGCGAGGCCGCCAAAGCCTTAGTAGATACTGCCTTAGGACAAACTCAGGTC
>CAZGON010000372.1:0-1916 GCA_964527085.1 uncultured Candidatus Competibacteraceae bacterium | reverse complement strand
TGACGCAAGACGGTGATTCCACCGTGGTAACAGCCGATACCCGTTTATACGAGGGTGACGAAGTGGTGCTAGTCACCGATGAAAATCAAATCGCTACCCTCAAAGAACGTTTTAGCTAAGGACTGCAATTCAGCGGCTATTGTCATTTGATTAACTTGCCAAATCATGCCTATACACATGATGCAGTTAACGGGCTTTAGTCACTGAATTCATAAGTTGCTTTACCGACCCTACTCCGGATCTAACACTTTTTCATAAAGCACCTCGCCGGTGATGTCGATAAGGCGCACGGTCATTTGACCGGTGTCGCTCACTTCCGCATAACCAAAAGATTGCAGATAAGGCGGAGGTAAATTGCCAGGCAGTGGCGGTTGTTGATTACCGGGTGCCCTGAGATATTCATAACTGGAGCCAAAGCTGGGGTCCAACTCGCCGGGACCAAAGGCCCCCGCATGGACCGGTCCGATAACAAATTCATAAAAAGCATTAAATTTTTTAAAAACAGCCTGTTCAGGATCGTATTTGATGGCCGCCGTGAAATGCACATCCGAGGTAATGTAAACCACATTTTTGATGTCTTCGTCCTTGATAAATTGCAGCAGTTGACTCAACTGGACCTCGCGTCCTAAAACTTCTGATTCACCTTGCCCCCAGGAATCCCAATCACCCTCGCCACCGGTTACGATGGACAGGGGATCATGGGTAGAAATCACTTTCCAGGTGGCCGTCGACGCTTTAAGGCTACGTTTTAGCCATTCGAATTGCTCGTGACCCAACATTTCGATGCCATCGGAATGGGTATTTTCCGGGTTGGGTTCACGGAACGAACGTTCATCCAAGAGAAACAACTCCATATGCTGACCGTGCTGGGCTTTACGGAAGATGTTTCGATCGCCGATGGGGTTATATTCAAAAAACGCCTGCTTAGCCCGCTCCGCTAAGGGATCGACATTGATTCCATTGTACGGTTCTGCGTCCAAGATTTCGCCGGGATACCAGTTGTTGGTCACCTCATGGTCGTCCCATTGGGTATAGATGGGCGTTTCACTCAAAAAACGGTAGAGTTTTTCATCCCCCAGATTGTATTTCCAATTCTCCCGAAACTCATCTAAGGTGATGGCCACAAAATCCTTGGTGGGATTATTTATCCATGTACCACCGCCCACTTCAGCAGGCATTTCAATTTCGGGTGGAATGGCATTATCCGCATAGATATTGTCACCTTGGAAAACAGCAAAATCGGGATTTAACTTACTCATGATGTCGTAGATGACATAGCCACCTTTAATCTCTTCGCCATCCACCGTGGTAATGGTCAATTCTGGATTACGGCCCCAGCCTTGACCCGCCAGATCTGCCCCCCACACAAAACTTACCGCCCTTGCCTGATCAAGGGCCGGTGCCGTATCAAAAGTCTGAACAGGTCCAATTTCCACATGTAAGTTAGCGGCGTTGGCAGGCCGAGTGACACAGCGTACCCGATAAAAGTAACTGGTATCAGATTGCAAGCCATTGACCATCACAGAAGCCGTGTAATCGCTGGCATCCGTCACTAATTTCACCAGGGGGCCTAGCTTCCCCGCCAAGTCATCGTCAAGATCGTCAAACTCGAAGGTATCCGCAAATCCTTCGGGGGAGGTGTCCACATCCACCACTAAATAGGCATCCATTTCTGCATTGCAACGGCCCCATACCACGGCGCTAGTGGCGGTAACATCTCCCGCTTGCGCATAAATCGCGGCGGGGGTGTCACCTCCAGCGAACGCCAGCGAGGGTGCACATAGGATGGCTGCAACCCCGGCTATGCCTGGCCCCAGCAAAATAGATTTGGTAAATGTGTTCAACATACTTACTATCCCTTCTTGAGAGTGTTTGATGCTTAAAAAAGGATGCGACTCATATAAACACAGGCGGAG
>CAZGON010000371.1:0-2244 GCA_964527085.1 uncultured Candidatus Competibacteraceae bacterium | reverse complement strand
TGGGATAGATATGGATGGTGCTTAGGATTTTATTAAGCCCTAAACCATGGCGCATGGCCGTTATATACTCGGCGATAATATCCCCCGCGTGTTCGCCGACAATGGTGACCCCAAGGATCTTGTCCTTGCCGGGTACCGTGAGTATCTTGACAACCCCATGGGCTTCTTCCTCGGCAATGGCCCGATCCAGCTCTTCCATATCAAAGGTGGTGACTTCATAGGGAATGTTCTGGGCTTTGGCGTCCTGCTCGTTGAGGCCCACGCGGGCCACCTCGGGTTCAGTAAAGGTGCACCAGGGAATCACCGAATAATCCGCTTTGTATTTCTTAAACATGCCGAACAAGGCGTTGACGGCGGCAAACCAAGCTTGGTGAGCCCCAAAATGGGTAAATTGATAGGGGCCCGCCACATCGCCCACGGCAAAGATATTGGGGTATTTGGTTTGCAAATAGTCATTAACTTCTATGGTCCCAGATTTGGTGATGGGTACACCTAATTCCTCCAAGCCGTACCCCTTGGTATTGGCTGTGCGACCCAACGCCACCAGCACCTGGTCAAACTCGATACGGACCTCCTGGTCGCCATGTTTGCAGATAAGGACCTTCTGACCGTTTTCCACACGAAATTCCTTGGCATTATGTTCGGTGAGCACATGGATGCCTTCAGCTTGAAAGCGCTGCTTTACCCTATCAGAGATTTCTGGGTCTTCCCGTTTCATAATACGCGGATTCCTTTCTACCTGAGTCACATGACTGCCGAAACGGGCAAATGCCTGGGCCAGTTCGCTACCGATGGGGCCACCGCCCAATACCAAGAGGCGGTTTGGCAGTTCACGGATGTTCCACACCGTGTCAGACGTTAAGTAATCCATTTGCTCGATGCCTGGAATCGGCGGCACGAAGGGGTGTGCGCCGGTGGCAATGATGATATTACGGGTCGTCAAGGTGCGGCCGTTGACCTCTACGCTATAGGGTGAGGTGATTTTAGCCACGCCTTGCAAACACTCAACGCCTAATTTTGTATAGCGCTCGGCGGAGTCATGGGGCTCTACGGTGTTCACCACCCGTTGTACCCGTTCCATGACATGGGCGAAGTCAAACTCCGCTTTGGCAGTGGTTAAACCGAACTCCTGGGCGCGGTTCATATTCGCCAGTAATTTAGCGGAACGCAGTAAGGCTTTAGAGGGCACGCAGCCGGTATTCAAACAATCGCCGCCCATCTTGTGTTTTTCGATGAGCGTGACTTTTGCCTTAACGGTAGCGGCGATATAAGCGCTAACCAAACCCGCTGAACCGCCCCCGATAACCACCACATTGCGGTCAAAGGACTTGGGTTTAGGGTAGTTGCGGAACACCCGCCGGGTTTTTATAAAAGCCACCAATCCTTTGGCAATGAATGGGAAAATGCCTAACAGCACAAAGGAAGCCAGCAAACCCGGTGACAATATCCCGCTCAAGGAATCGATACTGGCGATTTGAGTGCCGGCATTCACATAGACGATAGTCCCGGCCAACATGCCAATTTGGCTAACCCAGTAAAAAGTCAGGGTACGGATGGGTGTGAGTCCCATCACCAGATTGATGACAAAAAAGGGAAACGCAGGCACTAAACGCAAGGTGAACAGATAAAAAGCACCGTCTTTTTCCATACCACGATTAATGGCCTTAAGATTATTACCAAACTTATTTTGCACCCAGTTTTTTAAAAGAAAACGCGACACCAGAAAAGCTAACGTGGCGCCGATACTGGCTGCAAAGGAGACAATTACCGTGCCCCACAGGAGACCAAAAATGGCTCCCGCCACTAATGTCATAATAGCCGCACCTGGTAATGACAAGCCGGTCACTGCCACGTAGATAGCAAAAAAAACCAACGCTGTTTCTAGGGGGTTAGTCTGAAAATAGGTATCGATGGCAGCCTGTTGGGATTTAAAATAATCAAGGCTAAAATACTGACCTAGATCGAAGGCGAAGAAAACACCGACAAGGGCGATAATGATAATGGCCAGCAAGATTTTACTTGCTTTCATGAGATGGTTACCCCAATTCGTGAATGAATAGTTCTTAATTCAGGACTTACGCAGCTCGTTCCAGAAGACGCCGTGAACACATCCTTGTGGGCTTGACGACGGCCGTCCAGGCCGCCGACACTTCTTGCACGAGCTACCCAAGTCCTGTCTTTGCGTAAGTTATTTTAACGTCAGTTCTGGATAATTATCCTGTGATAGGCTGTGTCTCCAGTAAG
>CAZGON010000370.1:0-2257 GCA_964527085.1 uncultured Candidatus Competibacteraceae bacterium | reverse complement strand
AATGGATGGCTTATCTGATATCTTCCTTGGTAAAAAAACTATTGATGACGATGCATTGGAGGAACTGGAGACGCGTCTACTTCTGGCTGACATAGGGGTTGAAGCCACTACAACAATTATCAAGCATTTAACTGAACGTGTATCCCGCAAACAACTTACCGATTTGGATGCGCTGTTACAAGCCCTACGGGACGAAATGCTTGACCTCCTGAAACCCTGTACTCAACCTTTAATCATTGATTCGGTTAAGCGTCCTTTTGTAATTCTCATGATAGGTGTCAATGGCGCGGGCAAAACCACAACCATTGGGAAACTGGCTAAACGACTTCAATCGCAAGGTAAAACAGTTATGCTAGCAGCCGGAGATACGTTTCGTGCGGCTGCGGTCGAACAGCTACAGATTTGGGGAGGGAGAAACCAGGTTCCTGTTATCGCCCAGCAAATTGGTGCCGATTCCGCCTCTGTTATTTATGACGCATTTCAAGCGGCTACTGCTCGCTCTATCGATGTGCTTATCGCCGATACCGCTGGACGTCTCCATACGCGATCTAATCTTATGGAGGAGTTAAAAAAAATTAAACGGGTTATTGGCAAGATAAACATTAGCGCACCTCATGAAGTTATGCTTGTCGTCGATGCAGGTACTGGCCAAAATGCTTTAATACAAGCTATTCAGTTTCATAACGCTGTCAATTTGTCAGGTATTACATTGACGAAGATGGATGGAACCGCCAAAGGTGGTATTATTTTTGCCATCGCAAAACGACTAGCTATTCCCATTCGTTTTATCGGAGTTGGAGAAAATCTTGAGGATCTCAGGAACTTTGACGCCGAAGACTTCGTGAATGCTTTACTTAGCAAAAATTCCATAGAGGATTAGACATTAGCGGTATACAATCAGACGATTTAAAAGTCCAATTTTTTCTATGTAGAACAAACATATGTATGAGCTTTCGTGAAGACGATCTATTGCTTCCTTAGTAGGAACTTAATCGTTTTTTAGCACTCTTAACAAGAGAGTGCTAAAATGAAGTAAATTTTTAGGGAGTAATATTTATGAACAACGCTTTGGTTCCTAAATCAATGCAGTTGCCAATCACTGTTGATAGTCTTGATAAATACATTCAAGTCGTCGGCGGTATTCCGGTCTTGGATGCTGATCATGAGCAATCTTTGGTCTTTCGTCTTCGTCAACACAATGATTTAGAGGCGGCACGCCAGCTTATCATGGCGCATTTACGTTTTGTCGTGCATATAGCTCGAGGTTATATGGGTTACGGTCTACCGCTTGGAGATCTTATTCAAGAAGGTAACATAGGCTTGATGAAAGCTGTCAAACGTTTTGATCCAAGTCATGGGGTACGTTTAGTATCATTTGCAGTGCATTGGATTCGCGCAGAAATTCACGAGTTTATTCTGCGTAATTGGCGTATTGTGAAAATTGCTACAACAAAAGCCCAACGTAAACTATTTTTTAACTTGCGTAGTTCAAAAAAACGATTGGGTTGGTTCAATAAGGAAGAGGCAGACACAATCGCTAAAGACCTTGGTGTTAGTGTTGATACAGTTCTGGAAATGGAATCTCGACTTAGCGGTCAAGACGTTTCTTTTGACCCTACACCACAATCTGAAAGCGAAGACGATCGAGATTGTATTGCATCTCCTTCGGCATATCTTCAAGACTTCTCAGCAGACCCTGCTGAACTTTTAGAAACACGAGACTGGGAAAATCAAGCCAGCGATCAATTAGCACAGGCTTTAGAAGAACTAGACCCTCGAAGTAGAAGTATTCTGCAACGACGCTGGTTAAGCGAAAAAAAACCAACCCTGCATGAGCTGGCTTCTGAATATGCGGTTTCAGCCGAACGGATAAGACAACTAGAAAGCAATGCGATAAAAAAGATAAAGTCTTTCTTGCTCGCTTAAAGTTTAACTTCAAGCAGTTGCAACAACAATTCAAAGCAAAAAGGCTCTGTTAAACCATTTAACAGAGCCTTTTTTAAATTAGAAGCCTGGCGGTGACCTACTTTCACATGGGGAGACCCCAAACTATCATCGGCGCTGAATCGTTTCACTTCCGAGTTCGAAATGGGATCGGGTGGTACCAACTCGCTATAGCCGCCAGGCAAAAACTAAAAAACTTAAATTAAATTAAATTAAGTTAAAAAGAAAGAAATCAGAAAGCTGCATATAATGAATATACCATACGTCAATATATTTAGACTACAACGGGTTTGGGTGTTATATGGTCAAGCCT
>CAZGON010000369.1:0-2292 GCA_964527085.1 uncultured Candidatus Competibacteraceae bacterium | reverse complement strand
AAATCAGCATCTTGTAGAAGGATTTCACACAGGGTTCGATCCAATACTTGCCAACCTCGAAAAAGCCCTGTCTCTCCCTCCGATTCCATCATTTTTACCAACGTTTGGGCTAAAGTGCTTCCACCAGCGCCGGCCTCGCGGGAAATAGTCACAAAAGGCAAGGCACGGCTAGTACCCCGGCGCACGGGTTTGCCCCGCTCCACCTTAAAAACGGCATCTAAAAATTGTTTTAGATCATCAGCTTGACCCACGGGTTAATCTCCTCTGCTGCTAGAAAGGGCGGCGCTTTATTGTTTTTCTCGATAAAAATCCAATAATCCTAACGTTGACACATCATGTTCGCCAGCCGGTTTATCGCCTTTCAACTCAGGCAGAATAGCGCTCGCCAGTTGCTTGCCTAATTCTACGCCCCACTGGTCAAAGGAGTTGATATTCCAAATGACGCCCTGGACAAAAACCTTGTGTTCATAAAGAGCGATTAAACTACCCAAGGTGACCGGGGTTAAGCGACGATACAAAATGGTATTGCTGGGCCGATTACCTGGGAAAATTTTGTTCGGCAGCAATGTATCAAGAGCCTCTCCAGTTTTACCTTGAGCCTCTAATTCGGTACGCGCCTGTTGTTCCGTTTTTCCCATCATCAACGCTTCGGATTGAGCAAAACAGTTAGCCAACAAAATAGCATGATGGTCACCAATAGGATCATGACTGTTAACCGGCGCCAAAAAATCAGCAGGTACTAAACGGGTACCTTGGTGTAACAGCTGATAAAAGGCATGTTGCCCATTGTTACCTAATCCTCCCCAGATGATAGGACCTGTATCTTGCCCAACTAACTGACCCTGACGATCAACCCGTTTACCGTTACTTTCCATATCCAACTGTTGTAAATAGCTGGGTAACGAACGCAGGTACTCGTCATAAACCAACATGGTGTGGCTTTCAGCTTTGAAGAAGTTAGCGTACCAAATACCCAGCAGCGCAAGGATGACCGGTAAATTGTCTTCCAGGGGTGTATTGCGGACGTGTTCATCCATTTTATGGGCGCCTTCCAGAAGCGCAGTAAAATGCTCCATACCCACATACACGGCAATGGGCAGTCCGATGGCCGACCACAGAGAATAGCGGCCGCCTACCCAATCCCAAAATTCGAACATATTGGTGGTATCAATGCCAAAATCGCGCACCTTTTCCGTATTGGTGGACACCGCCACAAAATGGCTAGCGATGGCTGTCTCCTCTTGGAGCGCCGCCACCAACCATGCTCGTGCGGTATGGGCATTGGTCATGGTTTCCTGAGTGGTAAAGGTTTTCGAGGCGATAATAAACAGGGTGGTTTCCGGATCACATTGGGCCAATACATGACTGATGTGGGAACCATCCACATTGGAAACAAAGTGCATATGTAGATTTGGATCTGCGTAGGGCATTAATGCCTCACATACCATCTTAGGACCCAAATCAGAACCACCGATGCCGATGTTCACAACAGTGCGAATGCGCTTTTTGGTGTAACCTACCCACCCACCACTGCGTACTTGCTCAGAGAAGTGGCGCATTTTATCCAACACCTGGATCACGGCTGGCATAACATCTTCGCCATCCACCTGAATCGACCGACCGCTGCGGTTACGCAGCGCTACATGTAAAACAGCCCGGTGTTCCGTATGATTAATGGGTTCACCGTTAAACATGCGCCCAATCCAGGCGGGTACATCCGCTTGCTGGGCCAATTCCAACAGCAGATTGAAGGTCTCTTCAGTGATACGATTTTTAGAAAAATCCACTAAGATATCGCTAAACTGCCTGGAAAACCGGGTAAATCGACGGCTGTCCGCGGCGAATAAATCGCGCATAGACAGGTCGGCGATATGGGTGTAATGGGCTTGCAGCTTTTGCCATGCGGGCAGTGTGGTAGGAACTGACATAAAGATTTAGTCCTTGCTGGTGCTTGAACAAGGGATGTGCCGAGGCAACGCCAGCGGCCTGTTTTTGGTTATCATCACTATGACGAATCGTCATGTTAAAGTCTAACAGTAATCTTTGCCTAGAGGGTTTGCGAGGGCTAAATACAAATTATTTGGTATTCAAGCGATCTTTTATATGTCCTTAATAGATTGATAAGATAATTTTCAAACATTCAAGCTTTGAGAAAAACATCTTTGTAACTACTCACCCTTGCGTCATTCTCGCCATGGACTGGCGAGAATCTAGTAGCATGGACGGCAAGCGCGGGGGACAACCGCCTGCCACCCTCCCTGGTAACTGGATTCCGGCAATCCCTGCCGGAAT
>CAZGON010000368.1:0-2315 GCA_964527085.1 uncultured Candidatus Competibacteraceae bacterium | reverse complement strand
GATCGATAAAACTAAAATAAGCGTCGATATTATAAAAATATTGGGTAATGGCGCTACTGGCGCCAGCGTCTACCTTGCGTTGAAAATTGACCAGGTCATGTTCCACGTCAGGGGCCTGGGGATGGAATTCTGGATAGGCTGCAATTTCAATATGAAAATGGGCGCCGGTTTCAGCGCGGATAAATTCTACTAATTCGTTGGCATGACGCAATTCACCCGCTATACCCATCCCCGAGGGTAAATCGCCTCGCAGGGCGATGATACGGCGAATACCGTGATTTTGATATTTTTTTAGTAACTCACGAATGCTTTCTTTGGTCGAGCCAATACAGGTTAAATGGGGGGCAGATTCTACTGTTTCATTGGCTTGAATATCAAATATGCACTCGATGGTACGATCACGGGTGGAACCGCCAGCGCCATAGGTTACCGAGAAAAAAGCCGGATTTAGCCGTCTTAATTGGACGCGAGTATCGCGCAATTTGACAAGACCTTGTTGATCTGCCGGAGGGAAAAATTCACAACTAAAAATTTGTGGGTGCTGTTGTTGGGAGTTCATAAGCGTTCAATAAAAAGTGCCCCCGAATAAAACGGGGGCAGTAAAGATTAATAGCGGTAACTATCGAGTTTATAGGGGCCCTCGATGGGCACATCGATGTAATCGGCTTGTTCCTGGGAAAGCTCAGTCAGGTGAGCGCCAACCCGTTTCAAGTGTAGCCGAGCGACTTTCTCATCCAGGTGTTTAGGCAACACATAAACCTGATTCTCGTAGCGGTCACTGTGGTTCCACAATTCGATCTGGGCTAACACTTGGTTAGTAAAGGAATTAGACATGACAAAGCTAGGATGACCTGTGGCACAACCTAGATTCACCAAACGCCCTTCAGCCAAGAGAATTAACCGTTTGCCATCGGGGAAGATAATATGATCCACTTGAGGTTTGATATTTTCCCAGGTGTACTGGCGCAGGGAGGCAACGTCGATTTCAGAATCGAAATGACCGATGTTGCAGACGATGGCTTGATCCTTCATGGCTTTCAGATGATCGTGGTTGATGACATTGACGTTTCCGGTAGCCGTCACAAAAATATCCGCCAAGGGCGCCACTTCGTCCATAGTGACCACGCGATAACCTTCCATAGCAGCTTGCAGAGCGCATATGGGGTCAACTTCCGTGACCCATACGGTGGCGCTCAAACCCCGTAACGATTGGGCAGAGCCTTTGCCCACATCGCCATATCCGCAAACCACGGCGATTTTGCCCGCAATCATCACGTCGGTGGCGCGTTTCAGGCTGTCTACTAAGGATTCACGGCAGCCGTACAAGTTATCGAATTTCGATTTAGTGACAGAGTCATTCACATTAAAGGCAGGAACCGCTAAAGCGCCTGTCTTCGCCATGTCGTAAAGACGATGCACGCCGGTGGTGGTTTCTTCCGATAGACCCCGCACGTTTTTCAGAAGATCTGGATACTTTTCGTGCATGACCTGGGTTAAATCCCCACCGTCATCCAAAATCATATTAGGTTGCCAACCGTTGGGACCGAAGATAGTCTGATCGATGCACCACCAAAAATCTTCTTCACTCTCGCCTTTCCAGGCGAATACTGGGATGCCGGCGGCGGCAATGGCAGCAGCGGCATTGTCTTGGGTAGAAAAAATATTACAGGAAGACCAACGCACCTCAGCGCCTAGATCGATCAACGTTTCGATCAGTACCGCGGTTTGAATGGTCATATGGAGACAACCGGCGATTTTGGCCCCCTTAAGAGGCTGCTGAGCCCGGTATTCCTCCCGGATAGCCATTAGCCCCGGCATTTCCGTTTCGGCGATGGCAATTTCACGGCGACCCCAGTCAGCCAGCTTCAGGTCAGCGACTTTATAGTCAGGTAGATTTTTTGCTAAGGGTTGGCTACTCATGGGCCATGGACTCCTAAAATTAAAAAACTTATTTAAAGACCGGCGGCATCCCGCAAAGCCTCGGCTTTATCGGTACGCTCCCAGGTAAAGACATCGTCATCACGGCCAAAGTGCCCATAAGCAGCCGTGCGTTTGTAGATGGGGCGAATCAGGTCGAGCATGGTAGTCAACCCATAAGGGCGTAAATCAAAATGACCCCGGACAATTTCCTCTAGACGCTCTTCGTCAATTTTGCTAGTGCCAAAGGTGTTCACAGCGATAGAGGTGGGTTCAGCAACGCCGATGGCGTAGGACACTTGAATTTCGCAACGATCGGCAAGACCCGCCGCAACGATATTTTTAGCCACATAACGGGCTGCATAGGCGGCTGAGCGGTCTACTTTTGAGGGGTCTTT
>CAZGON010000367.1:0-2330 GCA_964527085.1 uncultured Candidatus Competibacteraceae bacterium | reverse complement strand
ACCTGTTGCAGCGGGTGGTGACCATGCTCGATGCCATCCCCATGGAGGACCGGGACACCAAAGGCGATTTGTATGAATACATGCTCTCGAAAATCGCCACGGCGGGCCAGAACGGCCAATTTCGCACACCCCGACATATCATCAGCCTGATGGTGGAGATGGTGGCGCCCGGCCCGCAAGACATCATCGCCGATCCGGCCTGTGGCACCTGTGGGTTTCTGGTGGCGGCGGGTGAATACCTGCGGGAGCATCATCCGGATATCTTTCACGATGCCGACAGACGGGAGCATTTTAATCATGGCATGTTCCACGGCATGGATTTCGACAGCTCCATGCTGCGCATCGGGGCCATGAACATGACGCTGCACGGCGTCGAGAACCCGGATATTCGCGGCGTGGATTCCCTTTCCCAGGAAGGGATCGGTATGCGCGACCGTTACACCGTTGTGCTGGCCAATCCCCCGTTTAAGGGTTCACTGGACTACGAGGCGGTGGCCAAAGACCTGCTGCAGATGACGAAAACCAAGAAGACTGAACTGCTGTTTCTGGCGCTGTTCCTGCGCCAGCTTAAAGCCGGTGGCCGCTGCGCCTGTATTGTCCCGGACGGCGTACTGTTTGGTTCCAGCAAGGCGCACCAGGAAATCCGTCGGCATCTCGTCGAAGATCACAAGCTAGACGGCGTGGTCTCCATGCCTTCTGGTGTATTCAAACCCTACGCCGGGGTTTCCACGGCAATTCTAATCTTTACCCGCACTGATTCCGGCGGCACCGATCAGGTATGGTTTTATGACATGACGGCGGATGGTCTCAGTCTCGACGACAAACGCGAGCCGGTGCAAGTCAACGATATTCCCGACATTCTGGCAAAGTGGAAGGGGCGTGATGCGGGCGCAGAAAACGACCGCTCGGCCAAAGCGTTTTTTGTGGGGAAAGCCGAAATTGCGGGAAATAAATACGATCTATCCATCAACCGCTACAAGGAAGTGCAGTACGAAGCTGTAGAGTATGATCCGCCGCTGGTGATATTGGATAAGTTGGATGCGTTAGAGGCGGAGATTCAGGAGGATTTGCGGGAGTTGAGGGGGATGGTGGGGTGATTAGACCGAGTGGAGTTTTGAATGGAAGCCATAGATGGTCGGTCAAACCGCTAATAGAAGTGGCTGATTTTCTAGATAACCTACGAAAACCTGTAAAAAAATCAGAGCGTATCGAGGGCATTTATCCATATTATGGTGCTAATGGCCAACAAGGGACAATTAATGGTTTCATTTTTGATGAGCCGTTAGTGTTGCTAGCTGAGGATGGCGGCTTTTTTGGGGTGCCAGATAGGAAAATTGCATATCAAATAAACGGAAAAGCTTGGGTAAATAACCATGCGCACGTCTTGAGGCCCAAAAGATTTATAGATATTAATTTTTTGGCACGTCATTTGGAACATTATGATGTAACTCCTTATGTCAGTGGTACAACAAGGGGGAAATTAACTAAAGGGTCTGCTTCTGAAATACCAATTTTGGTTCCCCCCCTACACGAACAACGCCGCATCGCGGCCATTCTGGACAAGGCCGACGCTATCCGCCGCAAGCGCCAGCGGGCGATAGAACTGACAGAGGAATTGCTGCGCTCGGCGTTTCTGGAGATGTTTGGTGATCCGGTGACGAATCCTAGGGGGTGGCCGAAACGCCAACTACATGAAATTGCCTATATTCAATCAGGGGTTACGAAAGGCCGTAAGCTTAGCAGCAAGCAAACAGTTTGCGTACCCTATATGAGAGTAGCTAATGTTCAAGATGGCCATCTCGATTTATCTGAAGTCAAAAGTATTGAAGTTTTAACTTCTGATATTGAGAAATACCAATTACTGCCAGATGACATTCTTCTTACCGAAGGAGGAGATCCAGATAAGTTAGGTCGTGGTACCGTATGGCGTGGGCAAATAGAGCCATGTATCCATCAAAATCATATCTTTTGTGTTCGTTTAGACGCTTCTCTAGCTTTGCCTGATTATCTTAGCGTTTTGATTGGCAGTGATTATGGAAAGTATTATTTTTTAAAAGCTGCAAAACAGACGACGGGAATAGCAACCATTAATAAAACGCAGCTTAAAGCTTTTCCTGTTTTGCTCCCACCAATAAAACTACAGAAAAAACACATTAATATCGCTGCAAAAGTCGATGTTTTACAAGACAAAATAAGAGAGGTTTGTTGGTCTCAAACCAACCTATTCAACTCCCTAACCCACCTCGCTTTCCGAGGCGAACTAACCGCCAACACCGCCGATAAAATCCTCCAACAAACCGCAACAGGATAACCCATGACCACAAGGATGG
>CAZGON010000366.1:0-2347 GCA_964527085.1 uncultured Candidatus Competibacteraceae bacterium | reverse complement strand
ACCCAACGCTCAACCCGACCGCTCGCTGCGCTCCCGGCGGGTTAGCTTGTCGTTAGGTTTCATTATTTCTCCCTAATGAGACCATAACAGCGGAAAATCCTGCGAGAGATACACAAGGAGATAATATGCTTTCTAAAGTGATTGTAAGTTCGTGGGCGGTGCTCATCGAAATCTCGCTCTGGCTTGTCCTGCTTGCTGCACTTATTGGCGGGTGGCAGGCAGGCGGTATTGGCGGTGCGATTGGTGGGTTGGTCGTTGCATTCATAGTTGGTTCGATGTTTCTCGGCGCATTCTTAGTGCTTGAGGATATTCGTAGGTCTGTCAAAGCCATTGAAAATAGAAAGTGATGTAAAACCTAACCCATCGCTCAACCGGACGCGTTGCTTCGCACCGCGCCGGTTAGCTTCATTGTTAGCCTTTGCAAAAACACCATTCATTTGTACAATTGTACTTATGAATATCGTCTCAGATACGAACACCTTTTTAGCCGTGGCGTTGGATGAGCCTGAGAAAGAATATATCATCCGACTCACATCAGGTGCTAATGCAATTGCACCTGAGATACTACCCTACGAAATTGGTAATGCGCTGTCGGCATTGATCAAACGTAAGCAACTCACTCGTGAAGAAGCCTTATCTGCACAAAAACTAACCCGTGCCATTCCCGTCAGGCTGGTTAGCGTCGATATTCAACAAGCGCTCAATCTAGCCATCACGTTCAATATTTACGCTTATGATGCCTATTTTCTGCAGTGTGCGAAATTTCTGTCATGCTCGCTAATGACACTTGATAAGCGTATGAAACAGGTCGCTACCGAACTAAACATCAAAACCCTGGAATGAATCAAACATGAAAGTATTTACCTATTCAGAGGCTCGTCAAAATTTCGCCCAGTTACTGAAACTAGCTCAAGAGGAAGAAGTTGAAATACGCAGACGCGATGGTGCCGTGTTTTTGTTGAAGTCAAAGCGCAACAAATCATCGCCCTTTGATGTGCCGGGCATCAAAACGAAGGCGACAACACAAGATATACTGGATGCCATCAGTGAGTCTAGAAGAGGCTAACAACCAAATCAACCTGACCGCCTGTGTCGCTAGCGCTCCTTGGCGGCCGGTTATTTGGGGCGTTATGCCCTCGGCGGCCATGATGATGTCTACCCCGTTTTTCGCGTTAATCCGGTAGCTCTCAACCGAACTTCTATTTGATCATTCAACCGCTTGTTATTTTACTCCGTGTATTGGCTTTGCAATTGTTTTAATTTTAACAATACCTCACATAACTCAATGCCAAACGGCGTTAATTGGTACTCAACCTTCGGCGGAATCTCCGCATACACGCGCTTCTCAACGAGCCCGTACTGTAGCATACGGGCTAGATTCTGATTGAGCACCTTCGTTGTCAACCCGTCTACTATTCTCACCAGTTGGCCTGGACGATTGACGCCTCGACCAATGTGATTCAACAATATCATTGTCCACTTACAACCCAGACAATCAATCAGCATTTTCTCAAAACTCGCTGATTTTACAGCAGGTTGTACCGATTCTCTTTTTGCCACACTCATCGTCAGTTACCACAAAGTACCTACCTTACCGCAAAGTACCCGCTTGATCGGCTAATTGCAAACGCCTACGCTGCGCGAACCATAACTTATTCAAGGTCTCATTCATGACAACCTTTACGCTTTTTGACGAACAAACTGCCCCAACTGCCGCTCAGCCCATTTTGGCGAAAACCCAGCAAGCGTTCAAAATGATTCCTAATTTGGAACGAATCATGGCCTTAGCGCCGACGTTATTGCAGTCGTACTCTACCGCATGGACGGTGTTTAGCCAGACCTCTCTTTCTGCCGTTGAACAACAGATCGTTTATCAAACGGCTAACTTTGAAAACGAATGCGATTATTGCGTACCTTGGCATACTCTGCTCTCTCAACAAGCCAATATGTCAGAACAAGATATTGATGCACTTCGTACCGGCCGCAAGCTGTCGACGGAACGCTACGAAGAGCTTAGACGATTTACTCAAGCCCTCATCCACTCGAAAGGAAAAGTCGTACAAGCAGATATCGATGCCTTCTACGAGAAGGGCTTTACTCCACAACAAGTGCTTGAAGTGGTATTGGGCATCGCTATTAAAACGATGAGCAATTACACCAACTCCATCGCGGGTACGCCATTAGATAGCGTTGTTCAAAAGTATCGATGGAAAAAACCTACTATCGAACTTCGTGAATAGACCTTTATACCAGTAAGTCTTTTATTCTGAATTCGAGTATATGGTAAATAGGGCATAACAACCAAATCAACCTGACCGCCTGTGTCGCTAGCGCTCCTTGGCGGCAG
>CAZGON010000365.1:0-2423 GCA_964527085.1 uncultured Candidatus Competibacteraceae bacterium | reverse complement strand
TGCGTTTTCACTATGCCCTATTATGTCTTAAGTGCCTCTTCAAATGCTATAATATCGTTACGCCGTGTGACTGCCATCAACACAGCTTGTACACGCTGCCTATTCATCGGGGTCTTTGTCCATTGATAAAGGTTTGAAATTGCTGACGTGCTTCGTCCTTGCGATGGAGTGCCCATAAAGCGCGAATTTCGATTAATGTTTTAGGCAAGGTCTTGCCATCGGATGCTATCTGCATATCACTGTCGCAATGCTCGGCAAGCTCTAGAGCGCGGTCATAGCGTCCGTTTATAAGGTGGGCGTAAGCGAGGCATAGCCTGACGTGAGTGTCTTTCGGAAATAGCACGTAAAGGGTTTCAAACAGCACCAAAGCTTTGTCACTTTGACGATGCTGAAAAAACATATGACCAAGCACTAATAAAGCATCCCTATGGTCGACCGAAAGTCCATGGTGGGCAATATCTGTTTCACATGCTGGATAGGCAGTGGAAGGGTTTTCCTGAGCCACAGTTTCATACTCCTATCAACAACGTGCGTTGCATGTTAAGAAAGCGGCTTAATTCCTGTTTCTGGGCAAGTAACGCTGCCCCTTTTGTCAGCACATCACTCTGCTGCGCTTGCATCGTCATATGACAGCGGGCTTCATTCAGTAAAGTTTGATAGCGAGTTGGCGTCAGGATTTGCTTGTTTTGGATGTGGGGTTGGAGAGCATCCAGCAACGCTTTTTCTAAAAAAGAAGTTTGCGCCATAAACGTTTCTAGAGGATTTGGGTTTTTTTGTGTGGTTGGTTTAGTTTGGCTGGGTTTGGAAAGGGATGGGGTGGGAGTTGGAGATTTTGTTTCGTTCATCGCGATCATCCGTGTTATTTGCTCCCCCCGCCGCTTGCCTTGACGCTCTCATAATGAGGCTTTATGGACGAAAGGAAACACAATCCTAATCATTTAATGGGTAGGTGGTATGGAGCGACTTGCTTGATAATAAACACAATACAAGCCGCGCTTGTTCCCACAAGGTAGAGGGTTCAATTCAAATATTTGAATTTCTTAAAAAAGAACCCTTCAAGAATGAAGGGAAGACATACGTTTTGCCCTAAGAGCCGCTTCGGTACGATTGTTAACCCTAAGCTCCCGAAAAATTGCCATACAGTGCGACTTGACAGTACCTTCGGCAAGATCGAGGGAGCGGGCAATCTCTTTGTTGGACTTTCCGTGCTTGAGCAAGGCAAGCACATCTCGCTGACGACGGGTTAAGTGACGGGTACTGGGAAAATCCTGCAATTTGGGATCTGCCAAAGTGATGGTTGATTTACCCATAGCCATCCCCTGCGAATTAACAGATAACGCGAAGGGTGCAGTTGATATAGCTGTTTTCTCTGCGAGAATAGATAACAACGTACTCACCAAAACACTACCTGAATACGACTTGGAAATAAAACTATGCGCACCCGCAGCAATGGCTTTTTTTATATCTGTATAATCTTCCGAATCAGAAAGCGCCACTACAGATAAATGTGCATAACGGTTTTTTAAAATTTCTAACGCGGCAAAACCATTTATATCCGACACATTCAAATCTAGCAACACTAAATACAAGTCTGGATTTGCTTTAATGATATCTAATGCTTGATTAAAATTTGAAGCTTCTAACACTAACACATTAGTATTTAATTGCCTTAACAAATGACGAAGACTTTCTCTAAAAAGCGTGTGCTGATAGACGATAAGCAGCTTCATACCAATTCACTCCTAACTGGGGTGTAATAGTATGCAATCATGTTCATGCTACTCACCTCCTTAAGAAAAAAATATAATTGTTAAAAAATTTAATTTAATTTAATTTCAATTTTGCAAACATATTTTTAATTTAAAATCCTTAAACTAAACAAACCTCCTTTACACATAACAAGCAAGCGACCTAATCCCTATAAAAATAACATTAACCAGCTAATATCTCACTATTTAATAAATACTTTTTTATATTTTTCTGTATTAATTTTAAAAAACTTAGGGTTGACAGCGTTTGTCAGATTTTCAAACAGACTAAGTTTATAAATTTTTTCGAAGCGAGGAAATACAATAGTTTTTTTTGAGATTTTATTGGTTTTTTAAGTCGAGAATTTAGATTTGAAAAAAACTTCACTGGCGGGAACATCAAAGATGATTTGTTAAGATGTTTTTTTGATTTATTAAGTGAGGAGCAATTCTGAATCACTTTTTTTAATTTCTTAAAATCCATTCTTTCTTCCTTGAAGCTTATTAGCTAGATAGAACTATTAAAATAATTTGATCTATTAAAAGCTCATTAACTATGAAGTAGTTCAGGATGCTTATGGTACAGATTTGGATTTGAGGTTTAAGAGTATAGTTGTTACTTATTAGACCTCTTGGAAAAGTAGGCATTTGCCCCCAGGTATGGGGTTATGAGAT
>CAZGON010000364.1:0-2436 GCA_964527085.1 uncultured Candidatus Competibacteraceae bacterium | reverse complement strand
ATCGACTCCACGTTATAACCCCTCAGCTTATAGCTGAGGGTTGTTTAGTTAAAAACCCACCATTTTTGCTGGGCAATTTCTGAGACTATATTCTTCTTCAGAAGTTGCCCAGCATTTTATTGTCTGCATTATTTTACTCCAGTAATTTTTTTTCTTAAGCTTTTTTATCTCCATTCTTTTAAATTTTGCTATTCAAAATTTAAAAATTCTTTTCTGATTAAGTTGTTTGTTTAACAGTGTTTAACTGCATTTAGATTAATAATCCCTTCTGCTTTTGTATTATCGATTTAGCTGCATGATAAAGGCGCACAAGGATAGACAAAAAAATACTTATAAAGCGTCTTGGCAGATTAAATATAGCGATGGAATCTTGATTGAATCCATACCTTAAATCGTATTTTTACTAACGGCAGAAAAATAAAATGGAGATGCAGTCAACTGTCCTAGAAAATGCTCTAATAAGAGCACCTTTCAATTCGAGTGTTCAAAATAATCTAACAACAACGTGTTTCGATTTAAATGTTGAAAAAGATCTAAAAACAACTTTTGATGTAGGCGTTGAGGATGATTTTTCACGAGATGTATGGTGTTTATTTGGGTTGCCCATCGATAATTTAACCATGAAATCGACGAGCCAGTTGCTCGAATCAAGAATTAATAGTAATCGAAAGAATGTGTTGTCTACTATTAACGTCAACTGGGTTGTTAGCTCCCTTGAAAAACCCAACTTTCGCGCTGCTATCCTCGACAGCGATATCTGTACTCTCGATGGAAAACCCTTGCTCTGGTTGGCGCGTGCTCTACATTTCCCAATGCAAGAACTGGTTCCAGGTTCTTCTCTTACAGCCTATTTGCAAAAAGGGCATGACACTCGGCCCCCTCTATCTATTTTTCTTTTTGGAGGTGATCAAGGCATCGCCTTTCGGGCACGAAAAAAAATTAATGAAAAACTGGGAGGACTGCGTGCAGTGGGTCATTATGACCCCGGTTTTGGAAATTTAAGTGAACTGAGTACTGCAGAAAGTGTGCAAGCTGTCAATGCGAAATCACCTCATATTTTGTTAGTGGCGTTAGGGGCTTATAAAGGACAGCTCTGGATAGAGGAAAATAAAAACAAACTGAAAGCTAATATTATTAGCCATCTCGGTGCGACTATAAATTTCTTGGCAGGAACGGAATCGCGTGCTCCATATCTTATGCAAAAATTTGGAATAGAATGGCTATGGCGTATTTTGCAAAAGCCTTCTCTTTGGCATCGCTATGTTATGGATGCTGTTGCGCTCTTACGTTTGTTCTCATCCCACTACTTACCTTATTGGATATCTTCACGCAATCCATCTTCAAAGGCATATCAGAAAAGTTCGTGTATTACCCTCTCTGAAACCGACCCGGAAGTAGTCATAAAACTGCAGGGAACATTTACTCATAATCAAAGACATGATGTTAGGGTGACTTTTAGAGATACCGTTATTAAGCGAAAGAATGTGATATTAGATTTCCGAGAAGTTGATTTTATTGATAACTCGTTTCTTGGTTTACTGTTGCTTTTAATCAAGCATCAACATCGTAATGGTTGTCTAATTCAAATCAAAAATTTAGATAAAGAATTAGAAAAAGTGTTTCGACACAATTTAATCGATAAAAGCTTTGAGGCGTTGCAATACAAAAAATGGAAAATATAACAGTAAGCCCCCAAATTTTAGTTGCAAAGTTGAAATCAGGGATCTGGTCAGGTTCTGTTGAAAACAAAGTCTCTCCGGTCAATTTACAAGGTTTAAAGTTGCTGGCGTTCATCAGTTTGATGATCGTCAGCTTTTTGATTCAGGCAGCCCCCGTTTCTGATGATTTTAGTGCAGATCGTCTCAATACCGCATTATGGACAGCAGTTGACCCAGTTGGTGATGGTCTGGCGAAGGTGGTGGGAGCGGGTACGCCGGACGCGCAGTTGCATTTGTCGGTGCCGAGTGGAACTAACCATGATATATGGACGTCGGGCAACCGTGCGCTACGGGTAATGCAAGCAGCGCCAGATGAGGACTTTGAGATAGAGGTAAAGTTCGAGTCAGCACCTACCCGGCGCTTTCAGCTGCAGGGTTTGTTGGTGGAACAAGATGCCGCGGATTTTATCCGTTTTGATGTGTATAGCAACGGCACAGGGTTGTCTATATTCGGGGCCTACTTTATGCCAGGCTCCTCACCGCAGGTATTCGTTAACCAGGTCATTGCCGACGCCAATGAGGCGCTCTATCTGCGGCTTAACCGGCTAGCAGATGCCTGGACCGCACAATACAGCTATGACGGGGAACAATGGTTTATAGCTGCCCAGTTCAACCATGCGCTAACGGTATCGGCAGTAGGGGTCTTTGCGGGCAATGCCGGCGCCAATCCTGCCTATACCGCTATCGTCGACTACTTCTTCAATAACGCCCAGCCTAT
>CAZGON010000363.1:0-2457 GCA_964527085.1 uncultured Candidatus Competibacteraceae bacterium | reverse complement strand
ATGTGAAAAGTAATCAGCTAACTAGGCGCTCAACCCGACCGCTCGCTGCGCTCCCGACCGGTTAGCTTGTCGTTAGCACGTAAAAAAACATCATGGGATACTGGTCAGACCGGTCGATTGAAGAAATGGAAGGCCCAAACATCGGCGAGATAGACAAGTTTGTCTGCGCAGACTGCGTGGTCGATTCAGCCCTCTCAGAACTCGTTCAGAGTCACCCTGAATCAAATTGGTGCGACTATTGCGGCAAATCAACAGATCGCCCTAGTGCAGCGCCTTTCAATGTGGTGATGCAGCGCATTTTTTCTGCGATCTCAACACAATATGCGGATGCACAGGATTTAGACTTGCCTTGGGTTGAAGGAAGTTGGCTTACCAAGGAGATTGATGCGTATGAGGTCGTAGGAGAGTTCGACCCCGGATGGGATGATGATTTTATTACTGACGTCATTGATTGCCTTGATCCCTTCACATACTGGGCTAAACATACTCACGGTGATTGGTTAATTTCCAATCCAAGTCAAACATTGAGGTATGGATGGGAAGAATTTAAAGATCAGGTGCTAACAAAGACACGTTATCTGTTCTCTAGCGAGCCAGATGACGAGTACGATTCGGGTCCCCCCGATTACCTCCCGATTTCTAAAATGCTCGTAGCACTTGGTGGGCTTTTGAGGCGTCTTTCACCTCCCGTGATCCTCAGTTCTGGGTCTCAACCCTTCTATCGGGTACGCACAGCAAAACCAAGTGAATCGTGGACTACGTTTGAAGCACTCGGGGTTCCACCTGTAGGAAATGCCTCTGCGGGCCGAATGAATCCACCAGGTATTCCGTATTTCTATCTAGCTATGGAACCAGATACTGCGGTTGAGGAAGTGGTATCTGGAAAAACAAAATACTTCATGGCTCAATTCATTTCACAGCGTTCACTCCGTCTACTAGACCTAGTCAATCTTCCAGAGCCTCCTAGCCTGTTCCTTCCGGAGCTATACGATGAACGTCATGAAATTATTTTCTTACAAAACTTCGTTTCTGATATCGCAAAGCCTGTTGCTAAAGATGGAAGAGAGCATATTGAATATGTTCCGACGCAAATAGTTTCAGAATATTTGCGTTATCGATACAGAGATTCAGAAGAGCAAGCGATTGACGGCCTGTTGTATCCGAGCGTTAAAAACTCTGGGGGTAAAAATTTAGTCATTTTCGATTCTTCGAATGAATCGCTGAGTGAGTCATTTTTACTGGTGAATGTTGATGAGTGCTAACAACCAAATCAACCTGACCGCCATCGTCGCTACCGCTCCTTGGCGGCAGGTTATTTGGAGCGTTAGCTTTCATGGGAGAGTTCATTGAGCGAATCAATTCCGGAAAAGATCAATAGATTCCGGCGTTACAATAGAACGATGATTGCTGCTGCGCTTGCTAAACCAAACCGCAGGTATCAAGGCCTTCCTGCGAAGTTGCTCTTGTGCTCGATTCTCGATTCATTATCAATCGTCGCGTTTCCGAGACAGAGCCTTGTTGGTACGCGATACAGACAGACAATTGCGGACCACGCTCAATGGCACGATCATAATAGGGTCAGTTTGTTACAGCTATGCGCAGTGTTAGGGCGAATGACAGCGGTTCCAGCCTCCTTCACAAACCTGGAAGCATGGGCAAAAAGCGAGTTATCGAAGAGATTTCCGTCATCCCCAGGGTTGTCGTCGGCCTGTATAGATCTTTCGCGAGACCCACAGCTTAACGAAGTAATGGCCCTATGGCCTACCTCTGAAGGCGAGAAGTCTGAAAAACTAAGCAACAAGTACCCAGAACAATTTACACATCGGGGTCTGTTCTGGAAATATCGAAATAAACTGGCGCACGAGTTCCGCTTACCCGGTGGAGGCGCGCAGTCTGCCTTTCGGAATGAATTTACTCCTTACTACCAAGAAGCTGCTACTATCACCGAAGTCAATCCAGTTGAAGGGTTGGTGCTAGATAAACGTTGGGAGTTGATTTATCCAACAGGGTTTTTCCGAGTGGTGGCGAAAGCATCACTTGATAGTATCTGTAGAAAATACAAGATTGAAGCAAGCAGTCCTTTTTTGCACTATCAGGAAGGAAGCTCATGGCTATAATTGGTTGTTATGGACACTGTCAGTTGCGAGAAAGCTAACAACCGCTTCAACGCGGACCGGCTTTATCGCTGGCGCTCTCAAGCCGGCCGGTTAAGCGGGGCGTTATGCCTATATTTACGGCACCTCTCCCACATATGACTCTCGCTATCATAGTCAACTGATATTAAAATAAAAAATTTGAGTCAGCAGTTTTTTTGCCAGGTTATAATAGAGAGACACATACCAAACCGTTGAATTGCCATGACTACGAAAGATCTGCTGAAGGCTGAAATTGAAGCGTTAGACGAAGAAACTCTGGACGAACTGTATAAGATCGTCAAAAAGCTGTCTGAGGCCAAAA
>CAZGON010000362.1:0-2491 GCA_964527085.1 uncultured Candidatus Competibacteraceae bacterium | reverse complement strand
CTTCGGCGTTAGCCGCTGATCTTATTGACTTATTTTTTTGAGCGGGAATTGCTGTTATCTTGCGAAACTCTAGTCGTTCGTGTAGGGATTAACGGTTAACGTATTCCAACTTTTACTCTTGAATTTACTCTAAACCCATAAGATTGCAATTATAAAAAAAATCTATATAAAATATTTACTTCATAAAAATGCACTTAAATTTTTTAAAAAGTTATAACAACTCTATTTTAGAGCTTAAACAGCAAACGCTTTAGCTATATGGTTTTATGTTTTTCGTTAATTTCTTTGAAGCTAGACAATTGTTTGCTACCATGCTCAAGTGAAAATTTTTTTCGAATATGTTTTGAACTAAAATATATTGCCACACCAGGTTGTATGAATTTTTTTTTAACTTTAAATATACGCAATGATTTGTCAACAACTTGGTTGTTTTAATTAAATTAAACAGGGTATGAGCATTTTGCGCTAATGATTTATGACATTGCTTATACCCTGTAAATTAACAAGAGATAAACTATGCCAGAATCACACCAACAACTATTCAAAAAAGACCCTATAAAGATTAGGAACACGAACCACTATCAGGAAGAATATGTAAAAAGTTTTGTTGAAAAGTGGGACGAATTGATCGACTGGGATTCCCGCAGTCAAAGCGAGGGGGATTTTTTTATCGAACAATTACGTTCTCGCGGTGTAGAGAGGGTCCTCGATGTGGCCACTGGCACCGGTTTTCACTCTGCGCGCCTGCTGGAAGCAGGATTTGAAGTAACCAGTGCAGATGGTAATCCACAAATGCTTGCCAAGGCTTTTGAAAATGGACGTAACCGCGGCCATATTCTGCGTACTGTTCAAGCTGACTGGCGTTGGATCAATAAAACCATACACGAACAATTTGATGCCGTTATCTGCCTCGGTAATTCGTTTACCCACCTCTTCACAGAACATGATCGTAGAAAAGCCCTTGCCGAGTTTTATGCCACTTTAAATTTTGATGGTATTTTGATCCTCGATCAACGCAATTATGACGCTATTTTAGATGAAGGTTTTTCCACAAAACATAAATTTTATTATTGTGGCGATAATGTTTCTGCAGAACCGGAGCATATTGATGAAGGGTTGACAAGGTTTCGTTATAAATTTCCAGATGGCTCTGAACATCATTTAAATATGTTTCCCCTAAGAAAAAAATATACGCGCCGTTTGATGCACGAAGTCGGCTTTCAACATATTGAAACGTATGGCGATTTTCAGGAAACCTTTAAAGCCAATGAACCGGATTTTTTGGTGCATGTTGCTGAGAAAAAGTACCATGAAAACTGTTATTAAAAACACGGAATATAATGATCAATAGTTATTCTGAAGTTGTTAATATCGCGCGTGATTATTACAATAGTCATGATGCCGATAATTTTTACGCCATTATCTGGGGCGGTGAAGATATCCATATCGGATTATATGAATCGGGGAACGAACCTATTCTTGACGCCAGCCATCGCACCGTCAGACACATGGCCAAGAAGGCGGGCGATATCGATCCACAACAGACCGTTCTTGATATTGGCGCCGGCTATGGGGGCGCTGCTCGTTATCTGGCAAGTACCTTCGGTTGTGCCGTCACGGCTTTAAATCTCAGCGAAAAGGAAAACCAACGTAATCGTGAACTTAACCAGGAACGTGAACTGAGCGAGAAAGTCCAAGTCATCGATGGCAGCTTTGAGGATATTCCTGCTGATGATCAGACATTTGATATGGTTTGGTCGCAGGATGCCATCCTGCACAGTGGTCATCGAGAAAAAGTCTTACAAGAATGCGTGCGGGTATTAAAACCGGGTGGCCGTTTTATATTTACTGATCCCATGCAGGCCGATGACTGCCCGAGCGGTGTATTACAACCCATTCTGGATCGCATCCATCTGTCAACCCTTGGTTCACCCAAATTTTATCGTGAAACATTATCGTCGCTCGGCATGATAGAAGTCAGTTTTGAAGAACACACGCAACAACTGATTAACCATTACAGCCGCGTGTTACAAGAGACTCAAAACCGCCAACGAGAGCTGGAGAAAGTGGTTTCAATGGACTATATCGAGCGTATGAAAAAGGGGCTACAACACTGGATTGAAGGTGGTGAAAAAGGTTATCTCTGTTGGGGAATTTTTGTTTTTGGCAAATAGTAGGCGGTGAATGCAGCACTGATAGCGGCGAGTATGCTGGGCAATCATAGCGGGACCGAGGATTTGAATCAAATACAGCGCTGGATTCTCGCGAGTCCTTCAGGGCGAGAATGACGGGTGAGTCATTAACTTCCCACAAGAAATGTATAACGTGAGAGTAGATTACGACGCCTTAGCGCTGCAGGCTTGCAAAAGCTTGCGCAAGTGACGGCCTGATACGGATTATGAGGCGCTGCGAAACGCAGACGGCGTCACACCGCTAGTTGATCCCACAACCTCCGGTTTAGTCCATCAAGCCTGTGCTATACTAACGCTTA
>CAZGON010000361.1:1341-2505 GCA_964527085.1 uncultured Candidatus Competibacteraceae bacterium | reverse complement strand
ATACGCGATTTTTGCGCCTGCCTGCAGGATTGCCCGATTGTCCTTTCTTAAACGGCATTGCTAACCCATTGCTTTTCTAGTTTAGCAATGTTAGCAATAATGCGCCTAAAATGCGCGATCTTGCAGGCAAAATCTACGAACGTCTTACTTTTGGTATTGGGCAATAGAGCGCTATGCTGTCCTTTCTTGTTGTTCTTGAGGGTTACACTGTAACTCAAACTCGTAGAACTGTGTTTGCTTAGAGCCGCTTAAACCCTGCAAAAGCCTGTTGGTTTCTGCGTTGATCAACGTTTCTAACATCTCCGTGATCGAGCAGCCGTAATAGTGCGCCAGCCGCTCTAAGTTACGTTTGACGCCTGTGGTTAGGTTACACTGTAACCGCATTTTGTTACCTTCCTTGAGATGAACTTGCCGGAAACGGCGCTGTTTTTCGGCATTCTTACGGCGCTTTTGCGTGTTTGTGAGCATTGTCTTTAACCTGGTTACAGTGTAACTTATCAATAGTCTAAGGTTACACTGTAACCAAGCAGTCATCAAGGTTACGCTGTAACTAAAACTCTCCGATTGACACCTGATACGTTGCTAGTTACAGTTGTCTATGATAAAAAAAATCCGCCATAAAGGATTAAAAGCGCTGTACGAGCAGGACCAAAGTAAAGGGGTTCTGCAAGAACAGGTTAAGCGATTGCGCGTTATTCTTGCTCGGCTTGATGCCGCTGAAAGCCCAGCGGATATGGATCTTCCTGGGTTAAACCTGCATCCCCTGAAACGCGATTTAGCTGGATTCTATGCGGTCTCTGTGTCGGGTAACTGGCGGGTAATATTTCGCTTTGATAAAAGCGCAGACGCTACCGATATTGATTTAATCGATTATCACTGAGAGGTTAAGGCTGTGCCGATGAAAAACCCCCCGCATCCCGGCGAGGTAATCCGGGAACTATGCCTTGAACCGTTGGGGCTAACCGTCACGGCGGCAGCCGAGGGCCTCGGCGTCACGCGCAAGGCTTTATCTGAACTGTTAAATGGTCATAGCGGCATATCACCAGAAATGGCCATTCGTCTCTCTAAAGCCTTTGGAGGAAGCGCAGAGAGCTGGCTTCGGCAACAGGGACAGTACGATTTAGCACAAATTCAGGACAAAGCGACACATATCAACATAAAACG
>CAZGON010000361.1:692-1331 GCA_964527085.1 uncultured Candidatus Competibacteraceae bacterium | reverse complement strand
AGTCCGCATAAATGAGGCGCCAAGCGTGGCGCCCCGGGTGGCGCAATCAATTCCCAACCCGCGTAATCCGCAGGTAAGGCCCCTCCTGTTCCACCGTCACCTGGGTAGGTCTATGGGTATGGAGCAACGCCGCCAGGGGTGTCAGATCCGCACCGTCCCGTTTACGCCATTGCCAACACTGGCGACTAAAGCCCAGCGGTTTCGCCCAAGCATAATAAAAGTACTTGGCTCCGGCCTCGGATTTAGCCGGGTTCAAGGGCACGCTGGCGATACGGCCATCTTCCAGCAACGCACGGGCTAGAATGAATTTGCCGTTAGTGCCACTGGTGACCGATGCGCTCCAATCCGTCACCCGCTGGGGCTCTCGAATCGCCTCTAGGGTCAGCTTCGCGTTGTAATCCACCAATCCATTGCCACACTGGCGGCATAGCCTTGCGGCGATGTCGTTCTCGGTACCACAGTGCTCGCACACCTTCGCTTGCCAGAAATACGTGCAACGCTCGCCCGCCACGATGCCACGGCAACGCCGTCCCCAATGGGCAAACTCGCTGTCGCCTGCAAACAGGTTCACATGCTGGCAGGCAGGACAGGTCACCTCCACCTGGTGTGGGTCGCCCCGGTTGGGTAGCCTAGGCATGG
>CAZGON010000361.1:0-682 GCA_964527085.1 uncultured Candidatus Competibacteraceae bacterium | reverse complement strand
CAAGATCAGGACTATAGAAGTGCTTGGGCCAAGGGTTATCGGCAAAATCTAATACTAGGCAATCGGTCTTGCCGTCGGAAGGGCGTAAACCCCGGCCTACGATCTGTTGATACAAAGTTAAGCTTTCCGTAGGGCGTAGGATGGCAATCAGATCCACATGGGGCGCATCAAAGCCGGTGGTGAGCACTGACACATTCACCAGATAACGCAGCCGCCGGGCTTTGAAGGCGTGGATTAGGGCGTCTCGGCGGGGGACCGGTGTATCGCCTGACACCACGGCAGCGCCTTCCAGGTGGGCCGCGACTTCTAACGCATGGCGGCGGCTGGCGGCAAAGACCATCACTCCCTGGCGGTGTTGCAATTCGGCAATACGGCGTATATGGCCGCTGATCTCGGCGGTAAGTCAACGCCATGGAACCGCCCCAGCTGTACCCGTACCTGACTGAAGTCGTAACCGGCAATCTGGTTGAACACCGGGGGGGTCAGATAACCTTCTTCAATAAGGTAGCTGATCGGCAGTTCATACACACACGCTTTGAAGAAGCTATCCGTGTTGCCCCGCATCTCATTGGCCGGGAGGTGGTGGGCATAGATCCAACCCTGGCCGAGCCGGTAGGGCGTGGCGGTAAAGCCCAATACCCGTAGATGGGGGTTGATGGTGGCAAGGCTTGCAATCACCGAC
>CAZGON010000360.1:0-2511 GCA_964527085.1 uncultured Candidatus Competibacteraceae bacterium | reverse complement strand
CCGTTTTGGGGTGCAAACATTACTGGGTCGTCATAAAGCGCTGGTGGAGCCGTATTTAGCCGGTAAGGCTGCTTGGAGGGTGGTGGTGAAAGCGCCGTCTTTCGGTAAGCTTCAGTTGCAGCTTAGTTCAGATTTGCAGGGAATGGCCGTCAATCTGCCTGGGTTATTAGCTAAAGAAGCCGAAAAAGCCCGTGCCTTCAGCGCCCGTATTGAACCCCAGGACGATGGTAAGTTGTTTTGCAGGTTGACCTACGGTTCCTCGCTGCAGGCTGCTGTGGAATTGGCTGGATTTCCGGATAAACCGCAGCTTGCCAGGGGCGAACTGCGGATTGGGAGTGGTGTCGCCCAGCTACCAAAACAACCAGGGCTGATGGTGATGGCTAAGCTAGCGCGGTTTACTTTAGCGACGACCATGGCCGGTGGACTGCAGCAGACCAGGCAATGGCCTGCTTGGTTAAGAGGAGTAGAAATCCAGTTTGGGGAACTAGCCTTGGCGGGTCAACGCTTTGCTGAAGTAAACCTCAAGGCAGCCCCCAAAGACAACGGTTTGGTTCTGCAATTGGATGGTAAAACCCTAGCTGGTCACGTCTATCTACCCCTCAAAGCGACGTCCAACACGCCTATTGGCGTACAATTGCAACGCCTTTGGTTAGGTCGGGATGGCGCCTCGGACATGACTGCAAAAAAAGACGTAGATCCCCATCAAATTCCTCCCCTGTGGATGTCAGTAAAAGATCTCGCCTGGGATGGTCGGTCTTTAGGAAAGCTCAGGTTTGCCCTTATGCCCGAAGTGCGCGGTCTGCGTTTAACACATTTGCAACTCAACGGGGCTGAACATCGTATCACCGCCAGCGGTCATTGGTGGCACAAAACGCCAAAACCAGTTTCCCATTTGCAAGCGACGTTAACGTCGCAGAATCTTGGTAAGACCTTGCGGGCTTTTGGTTATCAAGATGCTTTGAAAGAAGGCCAGGCAAAGGCGCAGTTAGCCGTGCAGTGGCAGGCGCCTTTTCCAGCTATTGCGCCGGAGCTCATCGACGGTGATCTGGAATTAACCATCACCCAGGGGCGCTTGCTAGATGTGGAGCCTGGATTAGGTCGGCTAGTGGGATTATTGAACATCAGTAGTTTATCACGGCGTTTGCAACTGGATTTTAGTGATTTGTTTAAGGAAGGATTTGGATTTGATCAGCTTGATGGCACGGTTCGGTTTGAAAACGGCCATGCCTACAATAACGTCGCCATTAAAGCCCCTGCGGCGCAAGTGCATCTAGCCGGTCGTATCGGTTTCCAGGAGCGGGACTATCGGCAAACGGTTACAGTCACGCCGCAGGTTGGTTCCCCTCTTGCTATCGCAGGCGCTATTGCGGGTGGCCCTGCAGTGGGCGCTGCGGTGCTCCTTGCCGAACGTATTTTCAAACCCGGCATCGATCAGATTACCCGCTATCAGTATTTTATAACGGGTTCTTGGGATGATCCGGTTGTACAGCCGAGAAAGGTACCAGTAGTGGTGGATCCTTATTCCATGCATGGAGGTAATTAAATATTTAAAAACAGTAGTACTTAATCCAAATCCTCCACTACGCTTGAGTAAGTGGCTTAGTATATTATTTTTACCCTGTTGGACTACCAGCCATACGCTATTGAGCGAAATCCTGTAAAAGTTCTGCCAGGTTCAGCTTCGTGGGTCCACCATCATAGTAGCCTCACCGTCAACCACCATTTTTCCTCTTACGGAGCACATCGTCTCTAAAATAACGCGCTTGCGTTCCATATCAACTTCTTTGACTGTCGCTGTTGCGGTCAATGTGTCGCCAATGCGTACAGGA
This sequence comes from uncultured Candidatus Competibacteraceae bacterium, assembly GCA_964527085.1. GTDB lineage: Bacteria > Pseudomonadota > Gammaproteobacteria > Competibacterales > Competibacteraceae > CAYRGG01. The sequence continues at coordinate 682 of CAZGON010000360.1, read as the reverse complement.
GCCTTAAATTTGAGCTGTTGCGCCACATAAATAGAACCCGGACCAGGCAACCGTGTGCCGAGCACTGCTGAAATAAGACCTGCTGAAAACATACCGTGGGCAATACGGCCTTTGAATACAGTTTCAACCGCAAATTCCTCGTTGATATGCACTGGGTTATCGTCACCCGAGACACCGGCAAACAAGGTTATGTCTGCTTCGGTCACTGTTTTTGAATAAGAAGCGCTCATGCCTACCGACAGATCTTCTAGATAATAACCATGCAGACGATGGACTTGCGTATTATTAGTACTCATGACTGACTCCAATATTTAGAAGGGAATAGGGGATCTGCCGTTGTCCCACTCAATAACCAATAATCGTTTGAAAATACTCACCCACTGTTGGTAAGTTCTGACAATGTTTCTGATTTCATCAAGTGTGTCATCTTGTCAGTATTTGGACGAACCAACACACCCCGTTCAGTCACCAAAACATCGATCAAGTCAGCTGGCGTAATATCGAAAACGGGATTCCAGGCTGTTGCTCCTGTCGCTGCCATGGGTTTTCCGCAAACCGTTAAAAGCTCTTCTGGGGGTCGCTGTTCGATGGGGATATCGTGGCCGCTTGCCAGTGTCATATCAATAGTGGAAGTAGGGGCAACCACCATAAAACCCACGCCATGGTGGCGAGCTGACACGGC
>CAZGON010000359.1:0-2513 GCA_964527085.1 uncultured Candidatus Competibacteraceae bacterium | reverse complement strand
AAGCTTGATCTCAACCTGAACAACGCTCAGGGATTACACATAAAAGACATGATTTTTCCGGATGGTAAAATCAACAAGGACGAATTCTTCGGGGAGCAAGAAGTTTTTTACCAAGGGGCAACGGCGACGGCAAAGCTTACGCGAGCCGCTTCGGCAGACCGCAACATTCAAGTAACCGTGAATTATCAGGGCTGCGCAGAGATAGGCGTGTGCTACCCGCCCATGAGCCAAACGGTTCCAGTGACCTTGCCTGCCTTGTCGCAGACTCAATCCTTGCAAACGGTTACAGCTGATTTGCAAGGTAATGATGCCACCCCTATTATCCAAGGCGAACAAGACCGCATGGCGAATCTTTTGGTGGAAGGGCGTCTCTGGGCAATGCCTGCCTTTTTCGGCTTCGGCTTAATGCTTGCTTTTACGCCCTGTGTGCTTCCCATGATCCCCATCCTTTCTAGTTTAATCGCCGGACAAGGAAAACAAATCAATCAACGCAGCGCCTTTTTTTTATCCTTGGTCTATGTATTGGCCATGTCTGTGACCTATACCCTAGCAGGGGTCATGGCGGCCACCTTGGGCCAAAACATTCAGGTGTGGTTCCAAAATCCCTGGGTGTTAGTGGGTTTTAGTGCGCTATTTGTGTTTTTAGCGCTGTCTGCTTTTGGTTTTTTCCAACTGCAAGTACCCGTGCATTGGCAAAGTCGCCTTATGTCCGTAACCAATCGCCAACGAGGCGGCACCTACTTTGGGGTTGCCACCATGGGGTTTCTGTCGGCGCTCATCGTAGGCCCCTGTGTGGCTCCTCCTTTGATCGGTGTATTGACGGTGATTGCAACTACGGGTGATAAGGTACTAGGGGGTTCAGCACTATTTGCCATGAGTTTAGGTATGGGTTTACCGCTCCTGCTCATCGGGACTTCCGCAGGCCATATTCTACCCCGGGTAGGTCACTGGATGAACCGCATCAAGGCAGTCTTTGGGGTGTTGATGTTAGCGCTGGCTATCTGGATACTGGAGCGCGTTCTACCAGTCTCCATTTACATGTTCCTTTGGGCCGTGCTGCTCATCGTGTCAGCGACCTATATGGGCGCGCTGCAACCTCTGGTTCACGGCGCACCTCCCTGGCGCGCCTTAGTCAAGGGTTTAGGGACGGTGTTGATGGTTTATGGTATTTTGCTGTTAGTGGGTGTGGCGGCGGGCGGTAAAGATCCCTTGCAGCCGCTTCAAGCGGTGCGTTTCTTCGCTGCGGCCGAACAAACCTCTGGTCAAACTAAAAAATTTGCTTTTCGTCCGGTAAAAACTTTGGCCGATGTACAACAGGCCGTTGACCGTGCCCAAGGCCAACCTGTCATGCTCGACTTTTATGCTGACTGGTGCGTCACCTGTAAAGAACTTGAAAAGTATACCTTTACAAACCCTAATATACAGACAGCTCTGGAGGACACTATTTTGTTGAAGGCGGATGTGACGGCTAACAGCGCAGAGGATCGTGCCTTACAGCGTCATTTTGGTATCTTTGGACCGCCAGCAATCCTATTTTTTGATGCCCACGGCAATGAGCGCAAAGCCTATCGAGTAGTGGGTTTTATGCCAGCGGATCAGTTTCGAACCCATCTTCAGCAAGCTTTGGACAACGGCAACAATAACTTGTCCACAGCAAGCTCTGCACAATAACGAAGTTAATCTCACTGATTTCGCTATTGCCATTTTCAGATAATCAGTTTTTAGACAACTTGGAAAGTTATCCTCAAAATGCCTAGCTAGTCCTGCCACTAAAACGTGTTTTCAGCGATGCCGAGTTATACCATTTCTCTGAATTAGGGTTCTACTAAACCTTTTCGTATTCGTGGTTTAGGCACGATAAGGTGGAGCCGTATTTCCTAAGATTGGTATTAAACGTCTTCCTCCTTCGTAAAGGGGCGATTGAAGGGGGGTTTGCTACTCCTAAATCGATAAACATTGGCAGGATTCTATTTTGATCATTATCGATTAATTCTTTAGATTATTTCGAACTTTTAAAAGCGTTAAATAATTTGGTTCGACAGTTTAAGATGTATTTTATGCACCAAAAACCACATTAAATCCTGTTTAGGTTTTCTGAAAGCGAAAAAATTAAATGCCTTTTACAAAATGCTCGCTTCTACTCGGTGCAAAGAATTTTTATGTTTTCTGTATTTTTTATAAAAATATCAATAAATTATTTTAACTACGAATAATTTTTTATCTTGTAATCTTTCAGAGTGATATAAAAAGGATAAAATCAGCTTTTTATGGCGCTTTAACAATCGTTAACATCTGCTAGCTCGACAATGTAAAGGGATTTCTATAGTTTGTTATCTCAAGGATACAAAAACAAAGACATGGATAGTTGCTTTTTAATTCACTGCGTGCGCTTCAAGCTCTTTGAAGCGCTTTATTTTATATTCCACTAGACACATATTTTACAGCTCTTCAATACTGCTTTATTTCAGCAAAACGCTAACGATTATCCTCTGAAAGGGAGAAATTCTTTTCTT
>CAZGON010000358.1:0-2549 GCA_964527085.1 uncultured Candidatus Competibacteraceae bacterium | reverse complement strand
CCACACTTCAACCCCTAAGTGCGGAAGAAACCCAACAGGCGATCTACCGTGGGAACCAAAAAGTCTTGGCGGCTTTCCGCAAAGACCTCGCTACCTCTGGCTTGAGCCTGAAAATGATTGCGCAGCATACGCATACCATAGAGCAATTTGTGGAATCCTACCTCTTGGTTCAGAAACCCCCCCGCTCGCTGTTGGATCTTAACCTCGACGACCTGCAAACGTATTCGGGAAAAAAGGGTAAAAATGCCAATCCGGTCAGTTTCAAACGGTTGGTTCGCTTTCTTGTCAACACTGGCAGAATCGATTGGGACGACGCGGAGGTCATGCGGCGGTTCTTGGGGCAACGATAGTGAGAAGGTGTATCGATGTCATGAGGTTGCCAGCCGCTTAGAGCGGAATCAGCAACCGGATCCGTGCGTACATCTAACGTCTTACTGTCTGCCAACAAGCCATTGGCAAAGTGCTCATACAGATTAAGTTCAAACTGTTGGTAAGCTGAGCGCACAAAGCGATCGGCGCTGTTGCAAAGTTTTGACTACCGCAAGCCGGTACCAAATAAAGAACCTATTTACATGGTGTAGAGACCAAAGTTCCGATGAATGAGGCGGATTTCGCCGAGGACACCGTTTTCATAACACCACAGGTCAGCTTGACCTTTGCGAACCCGCAGAACATGATGGTCACGAAGCTCCCAGCGTACTGTCCGGAATTGAATCCCACCGAACACATTTGGGACGAAATCCGCGAAAAGTTCTTTCCGAATCTTGTCTTTGAAAGTATGGATACCGTTGAAGAGCAGTTGATGAAAGCCCTTTTTTTCTTAGAAAAGCATCCGGCTACCGTCCAATCCATCACAGGATTCAAACGGATAGTCAATGTCTTGAGCAAGGGTAAATACTTTTTTGATTGCAGATTGGTATCAGTGGTTGAGTCCGGCTAAGTTTTCGATTCTAGTTTTTTTAGTCCAACTCAGAAATCCAAGTTCTTACGACGTGGTCAGAGAACATCGGCTCTGCCAGTATGCAAGTCATGCATTTCGCCAGCTGCTACAGGACCGCGGCATTCGGGGCAGTTGTGGCTTTATAATGGCTAAAACTCAGTTTTAGAACTGTTCTTTTCCTCTTTAGTAAATTTAAAGGGCCTAAAAATCTCTACATATTCGAGGTAAGTGATACCTGAATAATTTTGAAAATATTTATCGACGACCTGCTCCATGATGTTCTCCGCAATGGCTTTTTCGTTCACAATGACTTCAATTTTTACATTCGCAAAATCATCCACCACCGAAGCCCGTTCCGAAGTAGAGCGAGCATTACGGCTGCCCTTACCACCTGCAGCTACAATGGTATAGCCGGTTGCCCCACACGCCTCAATTATTTCGCAAACCGCCTTTAAGATCAGCTTTTCGGTGATGATGACCAGTTTTTCAGCTTGATGCAGTGTCATTTGATGGTCTCCTTTTACAAATCAAATACGACTTGCGCGAGCGCAATATACAGCGGGATACAAACAGTTATGGCAATGGGTGTGCCCACACTGGTCGAGGCTCCTATGTAGGCGGACGGGTTGGCTGTAGGAATGCCGCCTCGCAGGGTTGGTGGACCTGAAATATCTGAGTTTGAAGCCGCAATCACAGCCAATAAAATGATGCCACCCGGGCTAAATCCAACAGCCACATGTGCGGCATAACCTAAGCCGAACCCAATTAAGCCATGTATGATTGGTCCGAGGAAGGCATAAACAGCATACCAGTGAGCGACTTTTCGCAGCTCGCTAATTCTTGCATAAGCCTCCATACCCATTACCAACATTAAAATCGATAAGAACCCACGGAAGAGCGGATTATAAAAACTATCAAAAACGCGGCCAGGGTTCGTCAGGAGCCCAAGAGCTAAACCCAGAATAAGCGCTGAAAGGGCAGAGCCTCTAAGGCTATCTTTAACAATGCCCCAGACATCGACCTTCGTTTTTTGCCCATCATCTTGCTTTCTAAGATAGATGTTGGCGAACACAATGGCCAGTACAAGAGCCGGGATATCCATAAACGGATAAAGCGCAGGAATCCATGCCTCAAAAAAAATTGACTCCTGTTCCAGCAATACCATGGCCGCAGCTAGTGTCGAAGCACTTACCGCGCCAAATAATCCGGCGGTAGCAATACCGTCTTCCCTTTTGATGCTGGGGAGCCAGGAAAAAACAAGGCTGCCCATCATAACAATCGTTACACCAATGACTGCCGCAATAAAAGCCGGGATGAGCATTTCCAGCAAATCAGCCTCACGAATTTCAATACCGCCTTTGATACCGATCGTAATGAGCAACATAAACACGATAAATTGGTAAACCGCATTGGGAATGGTCAGCTTGCTACCCAAGGCAGCCAGTAGCATCCCACCAATCAAAAAACCTAATGTGGGCGATTGCAGCTGCCCGACAAGACGCATCAGAAAATCAATTAAAAATTCCATATAGCTGCTTCCTCACAATTTAGCCTGATAATGGAATGAGGAATGATGCAGGTCGATTTTCAAATCACAGGTATTGTCCCC
>CAZGON010000357.1:0-2550 GCA_964527085.1 uncultured Candidatus Competibacteraceae bacterium | reverse complement strand
GCTTACTGGAGACACAGCCTATCACAGGATAATTATCCAGAACTGACGTTAAATATTATTTCTGTTAGAACCACTATCGGTAGCTGTATTTTGGCAGATTTGGATATTTTGTGCTGCACTCCTGTCACTTTGTTGACATCTTCACCTTACAAAAGTGACATAATTGTGAGCTGCATTGATCAAGTTTTGCCGTTTTATCGATGGATAATTAATTTAAGGGACTCGTCCTGCGATTGTCATTGGGGTAGGTTTTTCTAGATAAAGATCGAATGGAAGCTAGGCGACATAAGTTGACTCACCGTCAAGACGGCCGCGTTATGGAGAAAAAGGCACCCAATTGCCGTATTACTACCGACCTCGCTACAGGCGGATAGGTATTCACAACCCAATCTCGATAGGCGTTTATCGCCCGTTCGTGGGCTCCTTCTTCCAAGCAACCCGCCACCAGACGCTGCACCTGGGCCACCCGGTTAGTAGCCACCGATGGTGTTACGCCATAAGCGAACATAAGGGGCGCTAAAATGGGATCGGCACCTACTTGACCGAGCAGAAAGACTCGACTGCCCACCTGACGACAACGAACAGCCGCCTCCAATATTTGCCGTACCACGGAGAAATCATGCTCATCGTAAAGGTTATTGAGATAGCTTGCCATCTCTGGCGCCGGTTGTTCACTGGCGACATCCCGACCTAGAGCAATGGTGAATTGGGTAAGGTCATTGGTGCCTATCCCTATCATGTGGGGTGGTTGTCCAAATTCTGCAGTGAACGCAGCCAGCCACAAATCATTATTTTGTGACGCAGCAGGCTGCTCGATTTCCCAACCAAAGGTTATTTGATAAGGTGCATTAGAACCTGCACGCTTTAGGCTAAGACCGCTTTCTAAAAGACATTCAACAGCCTGTTTGATTTGTGAATAATGGGACACCAACGGCAAAATAAGCCCAATTTGGCCACCCTGATCTGCGAGCACTGCACGAATCGCCTTACACAATATCCTAATAGTTTCTCCGCCACTGCCGACGCAGCGGCGAATACCTCGGTTGCCCATGGGTTCATCTAAACGTTGGGCAATATCGAGGGTACGCACAATTACCTGGCGAGTTCCAAATCGCGCCACTGCTTCCCCCACCACATCCTGAAATCCCCGTTCTAGCAACTTTTTGCCGCCCTTATCCTGGGCAATGGCATATAAAGCATCAGCTTCATTGCCGCCTTCCTGCTCCAACAGGTTGCGCCAGCAACAGCCATCATCGAGGGGCTGATTAAGATTTAAAGCGAGGATTTTAACCGCCACGAATTCGGTGCGTAACAAACCAATGCCAGCGGCTCCCGAGCCACTGGCAGATTCCAGAGCAGACGGGTAACCCACGTTGACATAGACGTCAGGAGCCGCTGGCAGCGAGTTACTGGGTTCGCTATCAACATGGGCATCGGTGGTAAATTGATCAACTAGGGAACCGCTATAGACGGTTCCTGTTTTTACATCCAGGGTTACTTGTTGACCGGTCATATTCTCCAAGCGGCCAACACCGGCGATGGCGGGTAATCCCGCTTCGCTAGCGAGGATAAGAGGATGGTAATTTTTTCCTCCCTCCGCCATCAGCAAAGCCTTGGCTCTGTGTTCTGCAATAAAAGCAGCACGATATAAGGGCGTTTGCCCCCGGTCATAAACCACCGCGTCCGCGAGTGGTTCCGGATGATCGAGAAAACCATCGTCCCACTCAATGATAGCGCCTGTTATTACCACAGATGCACCAGGGGTACCCTGGGCAAGAGGTTGATCTGTCATAACACACTACTCGAAAAAGTTAATCTAATTTATCAGTAGGCAACAAATCAAAAAGTTCCTTTTTTTTGGCAGCCGGGTAGAGATTGAAGGTGCCCATTCCTTTGGCCACTAGTTGTGCTGTCGTTACATCAGTAATATGAGCGGTAGCCACAACTAACCGAGAACCCGCAAAGTCTATCTCTCCACTACCTTCCAACTCATCACCTCGTTTAACGGGTGAAAAAAAATGTGTTTTAAATTCTACGGTTGCGCATAATTTATTTTTTACAATACACCAGGAAAGCGCTGTTACACCAAGAATGGCATCCATGAATCCAGCAATCACTCCGCCATGGCAGGCTTCAAATGCACTTAAATGTCGCTCATCAATCTGCATACGATAAGTGATTTCGCCAGGGCCATGAATGGTCAACGTGAGACCCATATGGCGGTCGAAATTGCAAATTCTCTTATAAAAGTCTTCAAATTCCGCAGTATTCATAGGAGCAATACAAGAATGCTTTGATACCTTAAAAGCTCCAAGTTATAAACAACCTAACCTATAAGAGCAGAATAACCGCACCAACGCCAAGTGCTGCCAAAATAGCGACAATACTCAACAGCAAGGCGAATCCAGCACGCTTGCGAACACCTGCTAACTCCACAAGAGCCTCATGGGCGGCTTCTGTGGCTGCTTGACGAGCAGCCGCTTCCGCGGTCGGTAACACCGACTCTGTCAAAATGTGCATCAGCTGTTGTTTAAAGTCCTGCCCTGCAAC
>CAZGON010000356.1:1784-2572 GCA_964527085.1 uncultured Candidatus Competibacteraceae bacterium | reverse complement strand
ATTCCATCAGGGCCAGAGGTCTATAGGAACCTCATCTTAAGGCCGAAGAGATGGTCTCCTCCCACCTCCCAAACGGCGTTACGATGCGCCATGATAGAGGTTGAGATCAACCATCAGCCTAAAGAAGGGCAAGCATATGAATCAGATAACGACGATTGGTTTGGATCTAGCGAAGCAGGTTTTTCATGCAGTGGGTTGCAATCAACGCGGTGACGTGGTGCACAAAAAGGTGTTGCGGCGCGGGCAAGTGTTGCCGTTTTTCGCCAACTTAGCACCCTGTCGGGTGGGGCTGGAAGCCTGCGCGAGTGCCCATTACTGGGCGCGTCAACTGAAGGCACTAGGCCATGAAGTGAAGCTGATTCCACCGCAGCATGTGAGGGCCTATGTGCGGGGAAACAAAAACGACTACAACGACGCGCTAGCCATTGCCGAAGCGGCTGAGCCGACCGCAGATGCACTTTGTGCCTGTCAAGACCGAGGCCCAGCAAGACGTGCAGGCGTTGCACCGGCTGCGAGAACGGCGCTTGCAGGAGCGCAGCGCGCTGTGTAATCAGCTGCGGGGGTTGTTAGCAGAATACGGACTGGTTCTGCCCCAAGGGATTCATATCGTGCGCTGTCGGTTGCCAGCGTTGTTGGAAGACGCCGAGAATGGCTTGAGCGATTTTTTTCGTCGCCTGCTGGCACAGGGTTATGAACAGCTTCAGCAGTTAGAGACTCATATCAACGTCTACAACGAAGAAATCAAGCGCTACAGTCGGCAAAGCAAAGCGTGTCAGCGATTGCAGACG
>CAZGON010000356.1:0-1774 GCA_964527085.1 uncultured Candidatus Competibacteraceae bacterium | reverse complement strand
AGGCTTTGGGCCTGTGGTGGCCAGTGCGTTTGTCAGTCATGTGGCCAACGGTGAGAGCTACCGGCGGGGTCGGGATGTGTCGGCCAGTATCGGGTTGGTGGCTCGCCAACACAAACAGGTACTGCTGGGCATTAGCAAGCGGGGCAACCGTTACCTACGGTGCTTGCTCATCCAGGGTGCCCGTGCTGTGGTCTATCGCGTGACCGATAAAGACGATGCGTTGAGCTGCTGGATCAAGCGCCTCATAGCGCGAAGCGGCATCAACCGTGCGATCGTTGCCTTGGCCAACAAAATGGCACGCATCGCCTGGGCTGTCGTGAGACACGAGAGGCTCTATCAGCCAGCCTAGCCTATAAATAACAAAACCAATGGGAGACTAAACCCACCAACGATTGCGAAGGTGTTGTGGCAGTCGATGACACTACAGGTCAGACCGGCGTATCGAAAACCTGATATATCCCACGGCTGGAAAAAGCCATAAGGCCGATAAGGACGATACGCGCGGATTTCATCAAGGCCAGAGGTACAACATGCGCACCTCATCAACAGGTCGCATATACGACAGCAATCCTGTCCCTGTCATGGTTAACACAGCAGCCTTGCAAAACGGGAGGAGACCATATACGGATAGTTGGGCGCAATATTCTTTTTGTCACCAACAAACTTTTTCCTTGCATTGCGGGACGGACCATATATGACCCCTCTTCATGTGTTGCAACTCGATCAGGCCAGCTTTCATCTGACGCGGTCATTAACGCTGCCTGCCAAAATTATTCTGCTCTTCCAACCCGCTAAAAGTCCTGAACTCAATCCCATCGAACGGCTTTGGCAACACCTTAAGGATCGCCTCGCCTGGGTGGGGCGTATTTCATAGCTTGGATGAGCTACGTCAGGTGCTCGATGAGCGCCTACGGGAACTGACTCCCGGTATCGTGGCTTCACTCACCAGCTTGGACTTTATCGTGAATGCCGTTCAATATGCAAACTTTTATTGAATTGGTATAAGACCGAAGGCCAAAAAGACTGGCTATTTCCTATAAAAATTACAATTCAGAAAACTTTATCCCCAAAACTTACAGATAATGTTTGTTGAGCAGAAACTCGGATAAGACTATTAAAGTGGAAAAGGATAAAGAATAGGTATCTTCCATAGAAAAGGAGGGCAGGTCTAGCTTTGTTGCTTCCTCTCAAGAGCCCTTTTGCCTGCCTAGCGAGATCATAGCAGTAGTGGCTTCATTTCTAGATTTGACCCTTCAATCCTTGAACCCTTTTGACATTAAAAATCTTTTTGTAGTACGTTTATGTACTACAAAACAGGGGTTATGCTATGCCAACCAGTGTAAGACTTGATACGGAAACCGAGGCCCTTCTGGCTCGTTTAGCCCACAACCGCCGCCAAACCAAATCCGCCATCTTACGGGAAGCGCTGTTACGTTTAGCCCAAGATGAAGATGCAACCGATTCCGCTGCTGGACCCTATTCCCTTATCGCCGATTTTGTGGGTATTGCTGAGGGTGGACCGGATAACCTGGCCCGGCGTCACAAGCAAGTTATTCGGAAAATATTATTGGACAAATCACAACGGTGAAACGAGGAATCTTAATCGATGCCGGACCCTTAGTGGCTATTCTGCATCGAGGTGACCGTGATCATGCGCTTTGTGTCGATACGCTTAAATGTCTCCGAGAACCGTTACTGACCACTTGGATGCCGATCACCGAAGCCATGTATCTACTAGAATTTTCTCTCCAGGCGCGGAGTGCCTTGCTACAGA
>CAZGON010000355.1:0-2669 GCA_964527085.1 uncultured Candidatus Competibacteraceae bacterium | reverse complement strand
TAGTTTTTGAGGAGACATCACAATTTTTCCATACTCATTAAGTTCTATTTTGTATGGCAAATCGTTTAACCGTGGATCTTCACATACTTCTTGCCATTTCATGATCTTTTAGCCTCTCATACGACGCTAGATTTTAATATCTGCTTATCATTTTACACCCTTTCATTCTCTCGCATTTAAAGGGTTATTTTTTATGCTCGTATTGAACAAAACGGCAGTGATACAAAATAGTGATGCAGAATAAACATGCTCGAAACGCCCGCACGTTACAAGAAGTTGCTATGGCTCTTGGCGTTTCACGGACCACCGTATCCAATGCCTTTAACCGTCCAGATCAGCTTTCTCAGGAACTGCGGGATATGATTTTGACAGCGGCTCGGGCCATGGGTTATCCAGGCCCCAACCCCATGGCGCGTATGTTGCGTACAGGTCGTGCAAGGGCCGTGGGTTTACTGTTCTCGGAGCCATTGTCTTATGCGTTTGATGATGCCACAACCATCGCCTTTCTACGGGGTGTAGCCCAGGTATGCGAACGGGTTCAGTCTAGCCTGTTGATTCTGCCGGTGGTAGATAACGCTGCCGCATCGAAAACCATCCAGGAGGCCGCCGTCGATGGTTTTATCATCTACTGCCTATCGGATAACAGTCCCGTGGTGCCGCGTGTGCTGGAGCGACAGTTACCGGTAGTGGCAGTGGACCAGGCCGATATCCCCGAGGTACCGTCCATTGGCGTTGATGATCGTAAGGGTGCACGGCAGGCGGCTGACCACTTGCTGGGTTTAGGACACAGACAGTTAGCAATCCTTAGCTTAGATTTGCAGCCAAAACAATACAGGGGACTGGTGGATGCAGGACGCCGCCAGAATGTTAGCTTCCATGCCAGTGCCCTGCGTCTGCTCGGTTACGAGGATGCGCTGCGTGACGCTGGGCTCGATCCCTTAGCGGCGCCCGTCTACGAGTGCCCTAATAACTCCCAAGAAAATGCTCTACAAGCTGCTTTAGCGCTACTCAGCAAACAGCCCCGACCGACAGGGATATTAGCCATGAGTGATCGGTTAGCCCTTGGTGCACTGCAGGCGGCAGAGCGATTGGGGTTAAGGATACCGGGAGATCTATCTGTCATCGGTTTTGACGACATTCCTCTGGCGGCTCAAATCCGCCCCGCCTTGACCACCATCCACCAACCTTTAGTAGAAAAAGGCGTGGCCGCTGCAGAGTTGCTGTTGGTGGAGGCAAACCCTGGAAGTTCTCGTATCTTGAGTACAGCATTAATTGTGCGAGACTCCACAGGCCCAGTTCCTCATCTGTCGTCGCTCAGTTAGGATCGCAATTGTTGAATCTCAACTGAGCAGAATACAATGGACAACGCCAATAAAATTCAGACCAGACTTTTCGCGGCACGTTTAGCTGTGCTTGCCATCTTCTTTGTCAATGGGGCTGCTTTTGCCAGTTGGATACCCCATATTCCCTTTGTTCAAGCCCAGCACAACCTAGGAGAAGGCGCTTTAGGTTTAGCGCTACTGTGTATTGCCTTAGGGGGATTAGTGGCCATGAACGTCACCGGTTGGTTATTCGGTCGGGTCGGCAGTCGTGCTATCACCGCCACCGCTACCGTTCTATTTTGCGCACTATTACCTCTGCCGGTGTTGGCTTCGACGGTCACTTGGCTGGTTATAGCGCTGCTTGTCTTTGGTATCGCCAACGGTGCTATGGATGTGGCCATGAATACCCAAGGCGTAGCCGTTGAACGCGGTTATGGTCAGCCGGTGCTTTCCTCTATGCACGCCCTATTTAGCATCGGTGGATTGACGGGTGCTGGGCTTTGCGGACTGGCCTTGTCAGTGGGTCTCGTACCCTCGACCCATATCATAATAGCCGCCATGGTATTAGGTATTGTAGGTATCGTAGCCGCGTTTTGGTTACTTCCACCGGAGGCTGACGCCAAATCGGATGGTGCGAGTTTCGTGCGACCGACGGGTCCGCTATTGGGTCTTGGCATCCTGGCCTTTATCTGTTTGATGGGGGCCATGGCGGCGGTAGGTTTTGCAGCCTTTTCGATGCTTATGGCAGTTGGTCGTTTGATGGGGGATAAGTTAACCCACTTATTGGGTTCTGTGTGGATGTTGCGGTTTGGCAGTCTTCTGGCGGCGGCAGGTTTTGCCCTCGCGCTAGTTGTTGCCGAGCCGCTGCTAAGCAGCGTCGGTTTTGGATTGGTGGGTTTGGGTTTGGCTAACGTAGTTCCCATTCTCTTTTGGGCAGGCGCCCATGTCCAAGGCGTTGCACCGGGTACGGGTATCGCCGCAGTGGCAACATTAGGTTATTGTGGATTTCTGGGTGGCCCCCCGTTGATCGGTTTAACCGCTGAAGTCATTACTCTACCAGGAGCCCTGGCGCTGGTTGCCTTGTCGCTAGGGCTAATTGCTATCCTTGCTAATCTGGCAAGGACTGCGGATTTAGACGGGGTAGTGAAAAAGCGTTGATAAAGGATAATCGCATCGGCATTGCGAATTTCCTTGTCACTATCATTTCAAATGCGAAAATAACCAGGTTTGCCGATGCCTAGCCAATCTTGAAAAGCCGCCTCGGTGCCTATATCGCAACCGCATTCACAGGATTTGAGATAACGGTGGTGAAGTAGATCACAATAAGTCTGAATGGGGTCAACGATA
>CAZGON010000354.1:694-2705 GCA_964527085.1 uncultured Candidatus Competibacteraceae bacterium | reverse complement strand
TTTGGGGAGCGGGGCGGACCATCCCATTAGGTCTAGCTTTGTAGCTTTTTGAGCCGCTGTGACTTCATTTCGAGACCTGACCCCTACCCGTCCATCAAAGACATTGATCGTCATAGAATATTCATACCAATTAGAATTTAATTTGCATGTACTGCGTTTCAATGTTTTGCTAACGAAACCCTGCTTTAGACAGGCAGACTTTTATTGATTTGGTATCAGCTACTCGCTAACAAAATGTTTCGCCCATATGGATTATTAAGTCAACCAATTCTTGTTCTTTTCCTTTTCGAAATGCATCCAGACCCAAGCTATTATTAAGCTTTGGATATGTGGAAGTAATCCAAACGAGATCGATGACCATATCGATCACTATCCCCATCTGCGCCAAGAGCGCGAGCGGTTACAGTCGATTCCTGGCATCGGTCCGGTACTTTCGTGCTGAGCCGTGGTGCTGCTGTTGCAGCAAGGCCAACGCTTTGCCTCAGCGCCCCAGTAAATTTTTTGATACGACCATTATTTGCATATTTTCTGTATTTCAGAAACTATGCTAAATTCTATGTATTGGTCTTAAATTGTAAGGTGAAAAAATGAGTGAAACACTGGTGGTATCTAGCCGCGGCCAGATTACTTTACCCGCCGCTTTGCGCAAACGCTTGGGAATCAGGAGCGGTGATGTAGTAATACTAGAAGAGCGCGGTAATGAGGTCATACTCAAACCAGGCATGGTGCTTGAAGTCCAGCACTATAGCGACGAACAAATTGCTCATTGGGATACAGAGGATAGACTTTCAAATCACCAGCGGACACAAATAATAAATAAACTAGCAACTCAAAAAAAATGAGACTGTTTCTCGATGCGAACGTCTTATTTACTGCTGCACATAATCCGCACGGAAAAGCTACCTTGGTTATCGAGCTTGGCAGCCAAGGTTGCTGGGGACTATTCTCAAACCCCTATGCCCTAGAAGAAGCACGCCGCAACCTAGAGAGAAAATTCTCATGTTTCCTAGATAATTTTGTCACACTCCAGCGCGGCATTTGCCTTGTTGAACATCGAGTTGGATTTAGCTTCCCTGAAGGTCTTGCCCACAAGGATCAACCGATATTCCAGGCGGCGCTAGCTTGTCAGGCAACCCACCTGCTTACCGGTGATCTTAAGGATTTTGAACCTTTTATGAATCAACCGGAGAATACATTTGGCATCTGTATCCAGACCGTTGCCGAGTTCTTAAATCACTTGGGTTAATTAAGCTTTAATAGAGTATTTATTTTTTTGTACGGATGTTAACCGTATCGTATGGTAGAATGTAATCCTTTTGTAGGTTATTAGAGTATTGTTTTATGACCCTAACAGACAAAGAGACCAAAACTGCGCGTATTGAGCTTCGCGTCTCACCTCAAGAAAAACAGGTATTGGAACAAGCCGCCATTGCTGAGCATATTCACGTCACAGCCTTTATTAAGCGCGTTGCGCTACCGGCCGCCGAAAAAGCTGTAGTAGCTGCGAAACGGATTCAGCTTTCAGTCGAAGACGCAGAAAAAATGCTCGTCTTATTGGAACAATCACCGACACCCACACCGGCACTGCTCGCCGCTGCCCACGCTAAGTATTCACCTTAAATGCCGTTGGCGCCTTGGCGAGAAGCGGTTCTTGACAAAATCCATGATCGCAAATCGTTTGATTGTGGAGTATCGATTCTTAATACGTACTTAGTCCGCTATGCTAGACAGAACCAGACAGCGGGTGTCGCAAAAACCTTTGTTGCAGTGCCTGAATCAGCACCGCAGCATGTTCTAGGCTATTACTCTCTTGCACCCGCTAGTATCGCCTTTGATAAGCTCCCCGATCGGCTAGCAAAGTCATTACCACACTATCCTATTCCGGCGTACCTGCTAGCACGATTAGCGGTTGATCAACAGACCCAGGGCAGCGGTCTTGGTGGGCAACTGTTTTTTAGCGCAGGCGAGCGTTGCCAGGCAGCGGCCAGGAAAATCGGCGGCGTGTTTATGT
>CAZGON010000354.1:0-637 GCA_964527085.1 uncultured Candidatus Competibacteraceae bacterium | reverse complement strand
CCAAAGATGAAAAGGCTGTACAGTGGTACTTGCGCTTTGGTGCGATACGGTCGGCAACTGATGAGCGGTTGTTGATCTTTTCTCTGTCGCTTATTAAGACAACGCTCAAAGGTTTAAAAGCTAGCAAGAAGTTATAGGGTGAGGTCTAGCTCTGTGGTTCTTCAGATCGCTATGGCTTCTTGGCAACAAGGAACAAACGTACCTGTTCTTGAGCGTCGACCAGTTGCTTGAAGATTTTTGGAGTGATGTCAAGAGGGTCATTAATAGCTGAGCGACAGGTATTGCATATTGAGATTTCTTCACCTGAAGAGTCGTTGCGTCAGTTTTCAGATGTGTGGCATCGAGCTGAGCAGGGTGAGGATGGCGAATCTTATTATAGGGTTGGATTTGAGAGTATGGCGGAATTGGTGTCGACACTGACACCGAAGCGTTGGGAGTTGATAAAACGTCTCCACCATGCTGACCCAATGACTATCTACGCATTGGCAAAGCTTTTACAAAGAAATTACAAAAATGTTTATGCTGATGTAAGGGCTTTGTCAAAGCTAGAAGTTATTCAAAAAACACAAGATGGAAAGATAACGATTCCATTTCTATCCTAATTTAGTGCATTCAATAAAGGAATTGTAGAGTACAC
>CAZGON010000353.1:0-2744 GCA_964527085.1 uncultured Candidatus Competibacteraceae bacterium | reverse complement strand
ATTGAGCATCTCTTCGAGATCCGGGAGTTATAAACGTGGCGGGCTCAACAAAACCAAAACTAGCGGTCTGGAAGTTTTCATCCTGCGACGGCTGTCAACTCAGCTTATTGGACTGTGAAGATGAATTACTCACCGTCGCAAACACACTAGACATCGCCTTCTTTTTAGAAGCAAGCCGAGCACAACGGAAAGGGCCCTATGATCTTTCCCTAGTGGAAGGTTCTATTTCCACCCCCGACGATGTAGAGCGTATTCGCAAGGTCCGGCAACAGTCTAGATATTTAGTGACCATTGGCGCCTGCGCCACCGCAGGGGGTATTCAAGCGCTGCGTAACTTTAAAGACGTGGACCAGTTTATCAGCGTTGTTTATGCTCAGCCCCAGTACATCGACACCCTGACCACATCCACACCCATCGCAGATCATGTGCGGGTGGACTTTGAGCTGCGGGGTTGCCCCATCGACAAACGACAACTCCTGGAGGTCATCAATGCGTTCCTCAACCAGCGCAAACCAAATATCCCTCGTCACAGCCAATGTCTCGAATGCAAACAGGCCGGTACTGTCTGCGTCCTGGTCGCCAAAGGCACGCCGTGCCTTGGTCCCGTCACCCAGGCTGGTTGCGGCAACCTATGCCCTTCCTGTGACCGCGGTTGTTACGGCTGTTTTGGACCTAAGGAAACCCCTAACCCAGCCAGCTTGAGCCAGCGTTTGGCTGAATTAGGCATGACAAAACGGCAAGTCAAACACTTTTATCGGCTATTCAACGCCAATGCCGAGGTCTTTCGCCAAGAGAGTCTACGTCATGAATAAGCCATCTAGAACACGTACTGTCAAAGTGGACGCCCTGGCTCGGGTGGAAGGTGAGGGGGCGCTCTATGTGCGAATTAGAGACAACACCATTGAAGAGTTTCAGTTTCGGATTTTCGAGCCGCCGCGTTTTTTTGAAGCCCTGTTACAAGGACGTCTGTACAGTGATGTGCCCGATATCACGGCTCGCATCTGTGGCATTTGCCCCATTGCCTATATGCTTGGCGCGAGTCAAGCCCTAGAAGCGGCTTTAGGGGTCACCTTGCCAGAACCCCTGCGGAACTTGCGCCGACTTATCTACTGCGGCGAATGGATAGAAAGCCACACGCTGCACGCTTACCTATTGCACGCACCGGATTTTCTGGGCCTCGACGATGCGATTCAACTGGGCCGTCAACAACCCCAGATGGTGGAAAAGGGTCTGCGTCTTAAAAAACTGGGTAACCGTATTCTAGAGGTGATTGGCGGCCGGGCTGTCCATCCTGTCAATCTAAAGGTAGGGGGATTTTACCGAACCCCTTCAAAACAAGCCATAAGAGGGCTTTGCGATGAGCTGCAATGGGCCATTGATGCGTCTCTCGATACCCTAAAATTTTTCGCCGGTTTCGACTTTCCTGACTATAACGTGGATTACACCTGCATTTCCCTCCACCATCCAGACCACTACCCTATTACCGAGGGCCGTCTTATTTCCAATCGCAGTCTAAATATATCCATTGATGAATTTTTGGCCTATATTGATGAAACCCATGTCGCCCATTCCAATGCGCTCCAGGGCCATTTAAAAAATGGCGAACCCTATCTCACAGGTCCCCTCGCCCGCTACAATAACAACTATGGTCAGCTCTCCAAACTCGCCCAGGAAGCAGCCCACGAGAGCGGACTTGGGCCCGTTTGCAGTAATCCTTTCCAGAGCATTTTGATACGGGCTGTGGAAGTGTTATATGCCTGCGAAGAGGGTTTGCGCTTAGCACAAGCTTACCAAGAACCCGCTAGTCCTGCTGTCGATATCATACCTCAAGCGGGCGAAGGTCACGGCTGCACGGAAGCGCCTCGCGGTATTTGTTATCATGGTTATCGTCTCGACGAGGAAGGACGGGTTTTAGAGGCCACCATCGTTCCACCCACCTCGCAGAATCAAAAACAGATTGAGCAGGACCTACGGGGTGTTGTCGCGCAAAACCTAAACCTTGCCGATAACGAACTAAAATGGCGTTGCGAACAAACCATCCGTAATTACGATCCTTGTATCTCTTGTGCGACCCATTTTTTAACGTTGCACACCGACCGCCACTAACAACCGTCAGATGTTAATTATTGGGGTTGATAACTCTTTTCGGGGTGACGATGGCGTTGGCTTGGCAGTGATTCGTCGGCTGGGTGATTACAGGCTTCCTGAAGGCGTGCAGGTGAAACAGCATACAGGCGATGGTACCGATCTTATTAATTTATGGGAGAATGAACCCAGCGTTATCATCGTGGATGCTGCCCATAGCGGTGGACAACCGGGAACCGTGTATCGCTTTGATGTCTCTTCTAAGATCAAGCCTACGCAAGCGTTTGCACAAAGATTACAAAGCCATTCAAGCCATTTATTTGGAGTTGCTGAAGCAATAGCGCTAGCCTGCGCCATCAACCGTTTACCTCAACACCTCATTGTATTTGCTGTTGAAGGAGCAGCGTTTGATTATGGGGCTGCTTTGTCTTTTGAGGTGACAAAAGCGGTGGATAGTCTTGTCAAACAGATTCTTGCAGAGTGTGAAATTCATGTTTAACAGTTAATTACATCCAGTAAATTAAGAAAAAACCGCTGGTCGCAATTCGCACCCAGCGGTCACTTTTTTTAGCAATAACCTTGTTACCTCGAAATCAAGGTTGTGGTGGCGCTCCTGGAGCTGGACCTGGAGCTGGACCTGGTGCTGGACCTGGAGCTGG
>CAZGON010000352.1:0-2746 GCA_964527085.1 uncultured Candidatus Competibacteraceae bacterium | reverse complement strand
CGATGGCTAAAGTTTGTCAAATAACGGGCAAGCGCCCTATTAGCGGAAACAACGTCTCACACGCCCACAACAAAACACGCCGTCGATTTCTGCCAAACCTTCATACCCATCGATTTTGGGTTGAAAGTGAAAATCGCTTTGTACGCCTGAAGATATCCACCAAGGGTCTGCGGCTTATCGATAAAAAGGGAATCGACCATGTGTTAACCGAATTACGCGCCCGTGGTGAGAAAGTATAGGAGTAATTACGATGCGTGACAAAATCAAACTAATCTCTACGGCTGGTACTGGTCATTTTTACACCACCAATAAAAATAAGCGCACCACGCCGCAAAAACTTGAAATGAAGAAATACGACCCGGTGATACGTAAGCATGTGATGTATAAGGAAGGTAAAATTAAATAAACCTGGGTCTGTCCGTAACAGCGTCACAGGCGCAAAATAAAACCCGCTTATTTATAGCGGGTTTTATTTTGTCTTTAAGAATTTTCAATTACGCTGAATTTAAGGAGTAACTGCGCAATGTTCGGGCAAAATCTTTAAGATAGGTAATACCGCTGGCTTCGGCCTGCGCACACCACTCCCGGAGGGATTCCAGTAATCTTTCATGGTTAGCGCTGGTGCGATCCCAAATCGCTTGTAAACTCATGCGATATTCATAGACAGTGCGTAGGGTTTGACTCACGCTCAAGGCATCTTGCAAGCGAACTCGATCCTGCTGATTGAGGCGGGTGTCTTCCCTCATCAATAACGCACGCGCGCGTTTTAAAAATTCACGTCCCGAGCTATCGGCTTTTTGCAGTTCTTCTTTTAACACCGGTATGACCACATGGCGGCCAAAATCTGCCATCACATAAAGACGGTTGCGCACTACAGCTCTTAAAGTATCCAGATCAATCACTTGTTTGTCAGGCAACCGCTGGGGTTTTGGCGCAACTTTTTTTATCTCTGCTAAACCCATCAAACGTAGCGATTGAATATAAAACCAGCCCACATCAAATTCCCACCATTTACTGGAGAGTCTCGCTGAACTGGGAAAAGCATGATGATTATTGTGCAACTCTTCACCACCAATCAAAATTGCCCAAGGAAAAATGTTGGCTGAGGCATCTTTGGTTTCGTAGTTGCGGTATCCCCAGTAATGGCTTAAACCATTGATAACGCCGGCAGCCCAGAACGGAATCCAAAGCATTTGGATACCCCATACACTGATACCCGCCAAACCAAATAAGGCCATGTCAATAAACAACATCAACGTCACGCCAAGGATAGAAAACCGGGCATAAACATGGCGCTCTAACCAATCGTCAGGGGTACCATGACCGTAGCGCATTAATGTCTCAGAATTTTTTGATTCAGCTTTGTATAACTCCGCACCTTCCCAAAGCACTTTATAAATGCCTAAAATTTGCGGGCTATGGGGATCATCAGAAGTTTCACATTTGGCATGGTGCTTACGATGAATAGCAACCCATTCTTTAGTGACCATGCCTGTCGTCAGCCACAGCCAAAAACGAAAAAAATGACTTGCAATAGGGTGTAACGTTAGGGCGCGGTGCGCTTGCGCTCGGTGTAAAAAAACAGTGACCGAAATAATGGTAATGTGGGTAAGCAACAAGGTGGCGGCAACGACACCCCAAAAAGACAAATTCAATAAACCATCAAGCATTTATATCATACACTCTTGTAGTGGATCACTTCGCTGATCACAAAAACTCTTTACAAACTATACGGTACAATCCATCAACCGTCTATGAAATCCACCTAAACAAACCATTCTTAGTAGCTATGCCCGAACTACCCGAAGTAGAAACCACTTGCCAAGGCATCGCCCCCTACTCCACCGGACAACGGGTAACCCAAATGCTGGTGCGCGAACGGCGTCTGCGCTGGCCGATACCCTTAGAGCTGGAAGCCAGTTTTACCAACCAGGTTATTGTCGAGGTGCAACGGCGTGGCAAATATCTCTTATTTCGCACCGCCCAAGGGACTCTGCTCATGCATTTAGGGATGTCGGGTAGTTTACAGATTTTACGCCAAAAGCTACCCGCCCAAAAACACGATCATGTAGATATCTGGCTTGCCAACGGTACTTGTCTACGGTTTACGGACCCAAGGCGCTTTGGCGCCTTGCTGTGGACCTCGGCTCTTCCTGAACATCATCCATTATTATGCAACTTGGGACCAGAACCCCTGGAAGCTGATTTCACCGCCGAGTATCTCTATGGATTAGCTCAAAACCGCAAAGTTTCCGTAAAACTTTTTATAATGGCTAGCCGGGTAGTGGTGGGTGTTGGTAACATTTATGCCAATGAAGCGTTATTTTTAGCCGGAATTCATCCCCTGCGGGCGGCGGGCCGTATCTCTTTACGCCGTTATGACGGTTTGGTGGCGGCAATTCGACAGGTTTTAAGGGCAGCGATTGCCCAGGGTGGGACGACGTTGCGAGATTTTTTAAATAGCGAAGGGAAGGCTGGCTATTTTCAGCAATCGCTACGTGTTTATGGACGCAGCCATCAACCCTGTCTAACCTGTGGTCACCCTATCCAATCCCGCCGTGTGGGTCAGCGCAGTACTTATTATTGCTCCCATTGTCAACGCTAACTCAAAAAAACGTCTCCATAGCTAGTAAAACCTGAATTCTTGGAAACGAGAAATGAGTGTTAAGTGAAACGTCTTAAGTTACCCGATGTTATTCCAGGAACGCTGTGAATACCGTCCGTGTACGCTCCATCGCCGTCTCCC
>CAZGON010000351.1:0-2756 GCA_964527085.1 uncultured Candidatus Competibacteraceae bacterium | reverse complement strand
ATCTAACGTCCCAAATAACCTGCCGCGGAGCGAAGCGAGCGGTCGGGTTGAGCGCCGGGTTATGCAAAATTGCTATTTTTCTCCACCAACTGGAGGATAAGGAGCGGCAAGTAACGGCCTGGAATACTTGCCGACTCACGCCGACCCGCAGGTTTGCTGCCTACTGCTTGATAGAAGCACGCAGCGTTGGGATCGCTTTGAATCAGCATTTTCTCTGCACCTGCTTTAGTCGCGATTGCCTTTGCATGGTTCATGAGTAGACGCCCTATGCCGCTTCCCATGTGAAGTGGTTCCACGAACAATGTCTCAAGCTCCCACACCGAAGCCGATAGCCGCTCAAGACCGTAGTAACCAACAACGACGCCATCCTGTTCTGCAACCCTATAAATGAAAAAGTCGCTGTCTAAATCCTCTACAGGAATCGACAGTTCGTCGCGACAGGCCGCCATAAACTCAAACGAATACCCCCAATGAGCTTTTGCACGAAATGCTAGAGCGGATAGCAGTTCGGCTTCTTCCTTATCAGCAGGGCGGATGTGAGGTGCTCTTTTCATGGTGCATAACGCCCCAAATAACCTGCCGGCTTTAGAGCGGCAGCGAAAAAGCCGGTCCGCGTTGAAGCGGTTGTTAGGCGCTTTGTCTCTTTTGTTTAGCTTCCTGGAGTACAGAGACATTTACATATTTTTTTATATACACTTTCTCTTCCTCAAAGCTCATACTTTCAAATTCTTGGTTAAGCCTATCGCGAATTTCTCGCATCATATTTACAGCATCAAACTGCTTTTCATTCGTTTCCATAACTGATCACCTCTTGTGGTGTCCTGATCTCCAATAATGGATAACCATGTCGAAGATTAACAGAGTTATAGCCACGAATCCGTTGAAGATTAACGATATGTTTGAAATTCCAACTTGCCAGCACATCAACACGGGTGACCGTTGCAATTGCTATGTGTTGAGCATCTACCAAGCTACTTGCGCCTACAATACCCTCAGAGATGTAAAAGCTTGCAAGTTCCCTCGCTTCTTCCTGAAATTCTACGTACTCTTTATTATCATCTGGAATCTCTTCTAAAATTTTCTTTACTTTTACAGGGGCTAACTCAAGCTCTAAAAGTGTTAAATCTGAAACGACAATTATTACCTCACCTACCTTAACTCTCTGAATGAGTTGAAGTGAGGCAGACTCAAACTCCTTATCTAAACATCCACCAATGACAGAGGTGTCTGTATAAATTCTTAGTTTCATTCTTACTTTCAGGTATCAGCTGCAACGTCTTGTTCGACGTCAACGTTAGATTTCGCTTCTATTGCTCTCTCAACCAAACGTACCATCGTTTCTAGTCGAGCGACCGTGACTGATACAATCACTGCCAGCACATATGTGATTAGGATTAGGGCCATAGCTGGAAGTACTACTTTTTTTGGCATGCTCTCTTCTAATTTAAGATAGTATGAGAAATAGAGAACAAACGCAGCAGGAAATATCCCAAGCTTGTCAAGACCTCCTGTGAGTCTGCCCACGCGGAATCGAACTCCTTTCACCTCTTCTTCAAGGTGGCTCTTTACACTAGCCAGGTCAATTAGGGATTCAGGAACTAAGCTCTCTACAATACTTGCTCGTTGACGCAACCTCTGATAAGAAGGTTCAAGGAGAGTTTTCACTGGGTTTGAAAATGCGACTACACCCTTCACTATCTCCACAATCGGCAAGAGCAACCCAAGCAGCGTAATCAAAATGACCACAAACTGCACATAGATCAGATCGATATCTGCCGCATAAAAGATAATAAGCAATATAAACAAAAAAGCGGCAGCCGCCAGCACAAATAGCGTTGACTTGTCTAGCTTCAGAGATATTTCCGAGAACTTGATGCTGGTTTCCTTGCGTAGGCGCTCGGCTATTTCAATTTGTTTCTCTTTGCTCATCAGTTTGTACTTTCTACTAGAGCCTCTCGTCATTCGTTGCTCATCAATCGCAGTCAGGTGCTAGCAATATGATGCCTCTATTGCGTGATTGGCGAAAGAGTATCTAACGCATAACACCAAGCTAACCCGCCGGGCGCGAAGCCGCCCGGTCGGGTTGAGCGCCGGGTTAGCCCTCTATGTGAACAACCTCGCCAACTTGGACCAATGTTATGGCCTCGTTTACCTTCGGCATCATCGGCGCTATCAGTGAATAAGCATTGCTGTGTGCGTAGAGAACAACCACCCCCAAACCCAGACTCCTCAGATTTTGTTGGTGTTCAAGGCTCTTGTCCATGGTAACGAAGACATCGAACTCCTCTTGCGCTAAGCGCAATAACTCTCCGTTTTTCTTACCATTCCAACCGCGCTCACGGACTGTTGCAACCTCAAACTGAGGAGCAAACAACGTTTTTAAGAAATTATCGATATTCTCGTCAAGCAGGATGCGTTTCATCCATCTCGACCTTCATGGCCTCCAGTGTACTCTCCAAAAATGCTTCGGCCTGTGTACGAGTTACTGTAGGGAATCCCTCAAGAAAGCGGTCAAGTGAGTCGCCAGCCTTCAGGTAATCAATGAGAATTTCAACAGGTACCCGAGTGCCTGTGAAAACGAGGGCTCCGCTGACCACTTCTGGGTCTCGTGAAACAATTTGCTCTCGCTTCATGCAATTCTCCTCGGTTCTTGAAAAAACAATTTTAATTGTAGCAAGTTTCAGCAGATCAGTACTGACGGGCTAACGCCCCAAATAACCGGCCGCCGAGGAGCGCTAGCGACACAGGCGGTCAGG
>CAZGON010000350.1:0-2758 GCA_964527085.1 uncultured Candidatus Competibacteraceae bacterium | reverse complement strand
GGGCAATTCCCACCATCGTGTCGGCCAAGATGTGGGGTTGGATGATGCACGATCAGTTTGGCATCCTTAATCACATGATGATGTCCTTAGGGTTAATCTCGCAACCGCTGGCCTGGACGGCGAACCCCGATTTGGCCATGACCGCGGTAATTTTAGTGGATGTTTGGAAAACCACCCCGTTTATGGCGTTGTTGATTTTGGCGGGTCTGCAGATGTTGCCCACGGATTGCTATGAAGCAGCAAAAGTAGATGGCATCCATCCCATTCGGATATTTTTTAAAGTAACGCTACCTTTAATTCGACCCGCTTTAATGGTCGCCATCATCTTTCGTTTGCTGGATGCCCTACGTATTTTTGACCTTATCTATGTGTTGACGTCCAACAGCAAAGACACCATGTCCATGTCCGTCTACGCCCGCCAGCAATTGGTGGATTTTCAAGAGGTCGGTTATGGCTCAGCTGCTTCAGCGCTGCTGTTCTTTATCGTAGCGCTATGTACTGTGCTTTATATTGTCATCGGGCGAGTTCGGTTCGACTAGGAGGGGAAATAAAAGCTATGAAACGATTTTTTGCTATGGCTGGTTTTTACCTGCTGGTGGCGTTGATTATTCTGTATGCCGTATTTCCCTTTTATTACGCCATCGTTTCTTCACTCAAATCTGGCTCCCAGTTGTTTAGCGTCAGTTACTTTCCAGTGAATTGGCAATGGGATAATTACATCGCGGTGTTTCGCGAACAACCCTTCGCCCAAAACATCTTAAACTCGGTGCTGGTGTCTTTTTCGGTAGTGGTGGTGTCGTTATTTTTTGGGGTGACGGCGGCCTTCGCCTTAGGGCGGGTCCAGTTTAGGGGACGGGGAATTTTACTGCTGACTATCCTTGGGGTGTCTATGTTTCCCCAGGTTGCTGTGCTGTCGGGTATGTTCCAACTAATTCGCGGACTCAACCTTTACAATAATATGCTGGGGTTGATCATTTCCTATATGATTTTTACGCTGCCCTTCACGGTGTGGGTATTGACCACTTTTATGCGGGATCTTCCCAAGGAATTAGAAGAGGCGGCGATTATGGATGGGGCAAGTCCTTGGAACATTATCACTAAAGTATTTATGCCCTTGATGTGGCCGGCCCTGGTCACCACGGGTCTGCTAGCCTTTATCGCCGCCTGGAACGAGTTCCTGTTTGCGCTTACCTTTACCTTGACCAACGAGCAACGTACCGTACCGGTGGCCATTGCCTTGATCAGCGGCGCTAGTCAATTCGAATTGCCCTGGGGCAATATTATGGCGGCTTCGGTGATCGTCACGGTACCCTTAATAGTGCTGGTGCTGATTTTCCAACGCCGTATTGTCTCGGGTCTGACCGCCGGTGCGGTGAAGGGCTAAGAGGTGATTAGTCCAATCGCAAACCCCGCTGCCAGGCTATAGAACATTTTTTGATCGACGACTAAACGAATAAAGAAATCAGTATATCCTTTGTTATAACAAGCAATTTTTTTAGCATTTTGGAGTAGCGAGCGATGGCAGAGATTCGTATGCGAAATGTGTCTAAAGCGTTCAAGGATGTACGGGTGATAGAGCGGGTCAATCTCGATCTTGAGGACGGAGAATTTACTGTGTTTGTTGGTCCTTCCGGCTGTGGCAAATCCACTTTACTGCGTTTGGTGGCCGGACTTGAAGATATCACTGGCGGCGATCTTTTTATCGGCGGAGAAAAGGTCAACGATCTGCCGCCGGCCAAGCGGGGCGTCGCCATGGTGTTTCAGTCCTATGCCCTCTATCCCCACATGACCATCTACGACAATATGGCGTTTGGTCTAAAGTTGGCGAAAGAGGATAAAGATGAGACCAAAAACCGTGTCCATTGGGCGGCAAAAGTCCTCCAAATCGAGCATTTGCTCAACCGCTTACCAAAAGAGCTCTCCGGTGGGCAACGCCAGCGGGTCGCTATCGGCCGCGCCATCGTCCGCAAACCGGGGGTTTTTTTATTTGATGAGCCGTTATCCAATTTAGATGCGGCGTTACGGGTACAAACCCGTATCGAAATTTCCAAACTACATCATGACTTAAAAGCTAGCATGATCTATGTAACCCACGACCAGGTAGAGGCCATGACCCTGGCTGACAAGATCGTCTTGTTGAATGCCGGCAAGTCTGTCATTGAAGATGGCAGTGTCGCTCAGGTGGGACCCCCTTTGGAGCTTTATCATTATCCTGCCAATCTATTTGTAGCTGGTTTTATCGGTTCACCACGGATGAACTTCATCCCCGGTCGGCTTGCCCATATCGAACCCAATGGCGCCACTGTCAAACTGGTGGACGGGGCCACAGTCCGAGTGGCCGTGGATGCCACCACCAGCCAACCCGATGATGCCGTAACACTAGGGATTCGACCCGAACATTTAGTGGTGGGTAATGGCCAAGGCAATAGCACCCAAGGGGAAGTGTCTTATATGGAACATCTTGGCGAAGCCTCGTTTATTTACACCCGTGTCAACGGTGTCGAAGATCATGTGATCATTCGTCTAGAAGGGGATATTGAGGCGCAGATAGGAAGCCATGTGCCGGTTGGCTTCCCGGCCGAAAACTGCCATCTGTTCGACGACGAGGGACGCGCCTATCGGCGGCTAGTGGAATCCGCTGCGGAAACCGAACCGGTTGTTTAATGAAACTTAGTACGACGTAAAATGTTTCAAGTATCAGGCGCTTATTCCGGAAAACGCTGTAAATACATCCCTGTACGCTTGACGGCGGTATCCA
>CAZGON010000349.1:301-2762 GCA_964527085.1 uncultured Candidatus Competibacteraceae bacterium | reverse complement strand
GTTTTATGCACACCCTTTCGCCCATCAACTATTATACCCACGGGACCCAAATCACCGCGGCCCATGGTCATCTGGCGTTTTTTGGCGCCTATGCGCTGATTGTGTTGACCATTATCTCCTATGCCATGCCCCTGCTGCGGGGGCGTAAGGTAGCCGGTAGCAACCGTTCCCAGGTCATAGAAATGTGGTCTTTCTGGTTATTGAGTGTGTCCATGGTGTTTATGGTGCTATTTATGACTGCCGCCGGAGTGCTACAGATCTGGATGCAGCGTATAGGCGCTGATCCGCAGCCCTTTATCCAGGTGCAAGAGCAAATTGCTGTGTTCTATTGGGCGCGGTTTTTGGCCGGTCTAGTGTTTTTTATCGGCGTGGTGGTTTACCTGGTGAGTTTTTTTGTGGGCAATAAACAACCAGAAAGGCTGACCGCTAGCCAACGGGCAACCGATGAACCAAGGACCACTGAACCTGCCGGCATGACAGGACAACCTGCTTCATGAATCGCCTCTTGTCGCTACACTCAACATCAAAGTTACCGTTTTACAGTCCACAAAGTAACGAGGTGGAACTCTTTGAGCGGGCTTGGCAGCACCGTTTGCCGGTACTGATCAAAGGCCCAACTGGTTGCGGCAAAACCCGCTTTGTTACCCATATGGCGGCGCGTTTGGGTCGTCCCCTTTACACTGTAGCCTGTCACGATGACTTAAGCGCCGCCGATTTGATCGGCCGCCATTTGATTGGCGATAGCGGCACCTATTGGTGCGATGGTCCGCTAACTCGGGCTGTGCGGGAAGGCGCTATCTGTTATCTGGACGAAGTGGTGGAAGCCCGCAAAGACACCACCGTGGTCTTGCATCCTTTGTCCGACGACCGCCGTCTTTTACCCATCGAACGCACCGGTGAAACCCTTAAAGCGCCGCCGGAGTTTATGTTAGTGGTGTCCTACAATCCCGGTTATCAAAACCTGCTCAAAGGTATGAAACCCAGCACCCGCCAGCGTTTTATTGCCATTCGTCTGAGCCATCCCGAAGCGGCGCGAGAAGAAGCGATTTTAAGGCATGAAACTGAGATCGATGCGACCTTGGCGCAACGTTTAGTGACCTTAGCCAATGCCCTACGAGCTTTAAAAGACTATGACTTGGAAGAGGCGGCCTCGACCCGGCTGCTGGTCTATGCAGCCACCCTTATCCAAGCAGGTCTGGACCCGAAAGCCGCTTGTCAGGCAGCGTTGATAGAACCGTTGAGCGACGACGACGAAACCATAAAAGCGCTTCAGGAGGTGGTACATGTCAGTTTGGGATGCTAACAAAAAACCCTTTAACGAAAAAAATCTTGCAGTCATGGCAGAATTCCTTTACCTGATCAATCTTTTGCTACTGCCGGGCATCGCTTTTTTGATTCTGCTTTGGCTTTATCAGGGCCAGCGTGACCGGGCAGCACCCCTCGCACGCGGTCATTTAGAACAAACCCTGGTGGTTAGTATCTGGGCTGGCGTTCTCCTAATCGGTGGCATTTTATTCATTATTTTAATAGGCGGTCCTCAAACCAGCATCACTTGGGTGGTGGTCATTACTTACTTGGTGGTTTGTCATTCTACTCTGGTACTACTAGGCGCGTTTGGCCTGTCTAAAGCCATGGCCGGAAAACCCTTTCAATTTCCCCTTTTGGGGCGCGCTGTTTCTCTTTTGGGAAGCTCATCGTGATGAAAAAAAGTTGTTTGCTCTATCTATTGTTTTTATTAATGGGCTTCACAGTTATAAAAACCATGGCAAGGGATGAGGCCCCCGCCCCAGGATCACAAAATATCGTTACGGCTGATCGCTTGCTGGGCAGCGAGATTCGTAACCCGCAAGGGGATATTTTAGGAAACCTAGAGGATTTGGCCATCGACTGGCAAGCAGGACAAGTCGCCTATGCCATTCTCTCCTATGGCGGCTATTTCGGTGGCGCATTAGATATCGAAGATAAACAGTTCGCCGTGCCTGCCAAAGCCCTGCAATGGATACCCGATCAAGAAACCTTGTTGTTAGACGTGGATGAGAAAGTTATTAAACAAACCCAAGGTTTTGATAAATACGATTGGCCTAACATGGCGGATCGCGGTTGGGGTAAACAGTTACACCAGCAGTACGGCCAGATCGCGTATTGGGAAGAAGTGGCGCCAGCAGGCAAAGCGGGTTCCGCATTGGATAAAGCCACGGCGGCTTATATGCACTCCCAAAGCACCGGCAGTCTGCAAAAAGCCAGTGAATTAATGGATATGGAGGTGCAGGATAGTGCGGGTGAAGTGGTGGGGGAAATCAAAGGATTGGGCATAGACTGGAAAACCACGCGGCGAGCTTATGCCGTCGTGCCCTACGGCGGCTTTCTCGGTATCGGGACAAAAGCGGCGTGGATCCCCGTGGACGCTATGACGCTGAAGGCGTATGACGCGTCAGCGCCTTTGCGTTTTTCCGACGATAAT
>CAZGON010000349.1:0-247 GCA_964527085.1 uncultured Candidatus Competibacteraceae bacterium | reverse complement strand
GGTGAGCAAAGAACAACTTAGGGAAGACGGAGTTTTTGAAGCAGGGCCCTAGGGAGTCTCCCGCATGGACAACCAGTTGCCCACCTTACACAATTCACTCAACATAAGAATGCGCTAGATGGAAGAATACGTTGGTCAATTGTGGCATCGTTTGATTACCCACAGCGCTGCAACCCATCATCCCCAAGCCGTCGTTACCTTAAGTCAGATGGCGCGCAGCGTCGGTGTGTTATTTCGAGCCTTGGGG
>CAZGON010000348.1:0-2763 GCA_964527085.1 uncultured Candidatus Competibacteraceae bacterium | reverse complement strand
CGACCAATATATAACAGGGTGATTCAATGTGTTACATGACTGGTAGCGGTATTGGAGTCTGACCCCTTTGCACTTAGTTTTTCCCCTATGATAATGAGGTCTAGAAGCGGTTATTCCTTTATGTTTGAATTTATGCCAATCAGCTCCAAATTTACGATCACCATTTTTCAGAAGATTAACACCACTTCCGCCATGCTTATATTTGTTTATGTTAACAGACCATCCTAAGGCGCGTGCACCGCCTGCGGCACCGAAACCAGCACCCAACCCATAGCCAGCATACTTCCCACCGGAATACGAGCTGGAGCACTTGTCCACGGCATCATTAGTACCCATTTGATCTCGTACCCAATCAGTAGCGCCGAACGATAGCGCATCACCAAAACCTGCCGCACCATTTACTATCGACTGTGGCAAGCTTGGCAAACTGAAGAGGCCATAAGGATCAACAAAGTTAACCAGATCATTCCCGACATAAGCATAGAGATTAAGACCACCATCGAACCGAATAGGATCCTTAGCCGTCCACCGACCGGTCTCTGGATCATAATCTCGTGCCCCAAAGCGCACTAAGTCGGTGTGCAGATCATAGATCCCACCCGCAAACCCAAAAGGCTGAAAACCAGGATTTGTGTCTTGGAGGACATTGCCCCACACATCATACGCCAGCTGCTGTGCAATGCTGCCATCACGGGCATCAATGACAAGCCGAGGCGAGCCGAGGTGATCACAATTTTACTCCAAATATAAAACCTATTTTTTTTTATAAGGTTGAGATCCTTTTACATCTGGCCAACCATATATCTTCACATGATTTAAACACTCGTGACCTTCTTCTTGAGGTTCCGAAGATAAATCTTCGCCTCCCCATTCCTCTGTAAAATAATGGTCATGAGGAAAATCCCCTTTTTCCGCCTGATCAGCTAAATGCTGAAGTAGTTTCCCTAGTCGGCGAAGACCAGAAGGATCACCATGTATAAATAACTGATCTTTGTCATCATTAAGCTCAAATATTAATAAATCATTAGCCATTCTACTTTAAAACCCACTGTCAGTATTTTATTTACACTGTTGCCATTTACCCGTATCCGGAAAATAATCCCATTTTGACCCATCTGGATTTTTCAAACCCCAATGCGGTCCTTTTGGAGGTGGATGATTCAGATCAGGATGTATCTTTTGACCTGTTTCGGGATTTACCCAGTTACCCTTTCCACTTTCTGGAGGACCCTTTCCTTTCCATTCCCATCCCTCTCCTGGTGAATCTCCTGGATTATCAGGAATAGGTGCTGTTGGGTTTGGCCCATCTGAGGAGTCTGTATTACCTTCATCCGATGTTATTTCGTTATAGATAATATAGCCCGCAACACCAATTGCCGAGCCAACAACAGCTCCCGCAACGGCTCCAATTGGCCCTCCGGTGGCAGCGCCAATACCTGCACCAACAGCAATTGTGTTCTTACCATTTGAATCACGGAAATTAACAGGTTCACCAAATGCATAACGGTATAGATTCGTGTCACCGCCTTTGAAACCGCTAGGATCCTTCGCCGTCCACCGCCCCGTTCTGGGATCATAATCCCGCGCCCCAAAGCGCACCAGGCTTGTGTGCTGGTCATAGAGACCACCGGCAAACCCAAAGGGTTGAAAGCCAGGGTTAGTGTCTTGGAGAACGTTGCCCCACACATCATAAGTCATCTGCTGAGCAATGTGGCCATCGCGGGTATCAATGACAAGCCGAGGCGAACCGAGATGATCAGAGAGAATGCGGTAGGTGACGTCCTCCCCACTCACCGGATCAGTCTTGACCATATACGCCGGTACATGACCCTTTTCCCCATAGACAAACCTCGCGACTACGTTGCCACTGCCATCTAACTCCGCAACCGGATTGAGCTGGTCTTGGTACAGAAAGGCTTGCTTTAGTACGCCATTGATCTTCTTCCCAATCCGCCGGTTTTGCCCATCAATGACATAGTCAATGATAATATCACCGGGTAAGGCCACCTGACGGAGGTTGCCCAACACATCATAGTCATAGTGGGTCGTTACTCCACTGGCGGTTTTACTCTGCAGCTCTCCGTTAGCCGTATAGACATACTGGCTAACGCCATAGCTCACTAACCGGTCCTGTTCATCATACTCACCGATGAGGACACCGTTGACGTGGGTTCGGTTGCCATTGGCGTCATACGCATATTCCGCTACCAACATTCCATCTTGACTCACCGCTTCCAATCGCCCGGCGAGATCATACTGGTAACCACACACAGTCTGGAAACCCTGCACCGTCTCTTGCTTTTCGGTAATGCGACCCAAGGCATCTCGGGTGTAAGTGATACTATAGAGCGAGGCGCCGTCCACCGTCGCAGTCTCGTTCTCTATCTCCCCAAAGCCGTTATACGCGATCTGGGTTTCAACAGGACCCAGTGTGGTGCCCCGTAGCAACCCATGCTGGGGATCGGGGGTTAAGGTCAAGGCACCGGCTTGCACTAGCAAGCCATCGTTATCATAGGCATAATCGATGGGGTTGCCATTAACCGCCAGGGTTTGGAGCCAGAAGTTGTTATCATAGCCCCAGATGACGTCGCCTGCGATCTCCCCACCCCATGTTTCGTGTACCGGCAAGAAACCATCATATCTATCGAGAAGGTCCGGGTGCGGTTTTCGCCATCGGTCATCGCCACTTGGTAGCCTGAGTCTAGCTCGTCGTTCCTGAAAAACATTTAACCGATTGAAGTAGTTTGATAAAATGGGGCGCAA
>CAZGON010000347.1:0-2776 GCA_964527085.1 uncultured Candidatus Competibacteraceae bacterium | reverse complement strand
CTGAAAAGGGGCTCTTTCTTACGTTTCTGTGCTCCACAGTGCAAAAAGGGGTTATGTACTGGTCAAGCCCAACCGGACAGTTTTTTTAGAGAATTTTCGTAGTTAACCGGCGACATACCTGCCGACGGCCAATCATGTGTCTTCAGACGAATGTGGGTCGGGGGAATGGCTTGACGAGATGCTGCGCACCCGCCCTCCAACGGCACCCCCACCCCTCGTCATGGAGTGACGCACTAAGCCATAATCGCCCCAGCGTCGTGGCCGATTACCACCAGGCGCTATGCAACGCCCATGCTCGCCGAGAGTTTGTCGATGTCGCCTCGTCTTTTCTGGACCAGGTTACCTGGGTACTAAAGTGCTATGCCTTGATTTGGGAACACGAGCAGCACTGCCAGACCCAGGCACTCTCGCCCACATAACGACAGCTCTATCATCATGAGCACTCGTCATTGGGGGCAACAGCAATTGGAAAGCGCCATGGTGGAGGCTAACAGCGGCCTTGGCCAGGCAATCAGGTACTTCGACAGACATTTTAAGGGTTTGACGGCGTTTTGCCGCATTGAGGGAGCACCTCTTGATAACAACCGTGAGCAGTGCGCGTGAATCACGGCCTCGGCCCGCGGTGGGTGATGCAGTTTTTCGTTTGGGGATCGGCTCTCGTGTGCATGAGGCTCAATGGCAGCGGCTCTAAGGACGCCTCCTTAGGTAGTCGTCCCTGAAAAAAGCTGTTTTTAGATTATTTGCTGTAGCTACACCGCCAGAGCGAACCCAGCGCGAGGGGAGTGGAGTTTTGATGATTGGATAGGCTTAGGCAACGGTGAGCATCGCTCGATCATACTTAAAAGACAGACGCAAAAAAGCCAGCGCAGGAGTTTGCGGATGTTTTGCCCGACCGCGCAAAGGATGACATTGAGCGCATCGCCCAATTCACCGTGGAGGAAGCAACGTCCTAACTTACCGTCGGTTTTCATATGACCGATAATTGGTTCAATGGTATTGCGTCGGCGGAATCGGTGACGCTGTCGAGGGGGGATGCCGCGTTTTTGGCCTGCGATGAAGACCTGGGTATGCCCGGTGTGTTGATGCCCCTTGTAGCCCCGATCCACCTAGGCTTCTTGTGGAGTCTGGTCACAGAGGATGCTGACCTGCTCGAGTTGTTCACTCAAGATATGGCCGTCGTAAGGGTTACCGGTAACACGGCGCACCCCCACCACAAACGCTTCTTTAACGGTGGTGGCAAAGCTCGCTTTGACCCCGAACTCGTAACGTTTGTGGGCTTTACCTTTGCTGATACACTCAACTTCTGGCACATGAAGACTGTAGAGCTTATTTTTGCTGTGGCGGTGTTGTTCCAGTAGTCGGCGAGCATGGGCTAGCACCGTGCGCTGGGTGTTGGTCAGGGTGTGCACTGTGGGGAGAGGGCCGCAGCACATCCCGATACACTCGACCCAGGTAGCCCTTGAGGGTTTTGAGGGCCCAGCGCTTCCGGCGGTACTGCTTGGCATGGCCGTAGCGCCCAATACGGGGCAGTAGCTCGCGGCAGGCTTTACGATAGGTTTGGCGCAGGGACATTCCCAGTTCGTCGGCTAACTGCACAAGTTGGCGACGTGAGCCGTTGTAGAGACGGCTGTCCGTTGGAAAAGCCATGTTTTTTTCTTGTACCGTGGTATCTACCACCACCTGCTTTAGGCTCGTCGAGGTTATCACCCGGCTGCCTAGCCCGGCTTGAACAGTGGCCGCGAGGAGTTCCTCACAACCCGCCTCACCGAGGCGCTGGCGCCATTTGACTAACGACGTCGGATGGCAGGGAAAGCGATGCTGAAAGAACGTCTCGCCACAGAAGGTTTGCCAGTAGGGCGACTCCACCCAGTGCTCCACCACCGCTTCGTCTGACACCCCATAAGCATGTTGCAGGTACACCAACCCCACCATCAACCGCACCGGGAGCGCCGGTGCGCCTACCTTTCCAAAATAGGGATCGATGGCCGCCTCCAGTTCCTCCCAGTCAATCAGTCGGGCTAACCGACACAGCTTGTGTTCTGGATCAACCAGATCACTCAGGCGTATTTTGAACAGGTCATCTTGGGGGTCTGGGCAGCTAGCTGGATATGGGTTTCATAACGGGTCGTTTCTACAGCTTTTTAGGGATATGGGCGTAAAATGGGTAGGTTCTAGCACCCTATGAGCCTCATTTTATCAAACTACTTCAATTAGTTAAATGTTTTTCAGGAACGACTAGCTATTTTTTTGTGACTATGTAAAAAAAACCTCGTGGCTCACGCCCACCAACGCGCAACAAGCTAATGAAAAAATCAGAGTATCTACTCTTGTTACTAAATCCCAAATTGATAACCTTTCTGCTGCTTCATCAATTCCCGGGATACCAAATTCGGGCCAAGCCAATTTTATCACTGGTCTTAAAACGTGAATAAACATAAACGAAAATGCGAGCACTAGCAGAAACAGGCAAACAAGCGAAGCCACCAATTTTACAAACCAGTTTGAATTAAAATATGCTCCCCTGATAACCGCTGAAACCCCTGCTATCAGGATAAAATAGCTTAATCTGGCAAATAGGTTTTTCATGAGGGACTCGTCTTTTATAACACCAATGGCGATAATCTTGACTTTCCCCATAGTTAAATCCTTCTACTCAAGTCTTGTTTGATGAGAAAAAGATGGACTATTAACTCCCTAACGATACCTAACGATGAAGCTAAACGGCGCGGCGCGAAGCGGCAGCGTCCGGTTGAGCGCCTTGTTATGCCTTAATCTT
>CAZGON010000346.1:0-2807 GCA_964527085.1 uncultured Candidatus Competibacteraceae bacterium | reverse complement strand
TTCGGCGTTAGCCGCTGATCTTATTGACTTATTTTTTTGAGCGGGAATTGCTGCTGTCGCTGTACCTTGTTTAATACAGCATTAAAATGCTTGCGTGCCTCTGTAAAAGACGGATGTGCTGTGCATTTTCTCCAACGCCATAGGTTAAGAAAGTTATATTCTGGTGGGCGCTTGCGTTCGGCGTCACTGTCTGGTTCAAAATGCTTGTCGAAGAAAAAACGTTCAGTAAAGTCGACTCGATTGCTTTTCTTTCCCAGAGTCGCTGCAATCATACCCCAACACTGCTGTTCAGACGTCAATGGTTGGTACTTTCTGGACTTTTTGCTGGCATTGACTTGATTGGCAACGGGTTTAAGGTAATCGAGCGTTTTAAAATCCTCACCAAGAGATTTTAGCTGTGGCAATTCGCGGGAGATATTCTCTACGGCGGCATTGTTGGATGAAGCCACCACCATCTCAAAGCCCTTCAGAGGCTCCACCAGAAAACCTTGTCGATCTAGGGTTTGAGAAACCCTTTTAAAACCCGCTAAAATTTTGGCTCTTTCAACCATGTTATGGGCCACCAAGTCCCGCAGCAACGTGGTTTTACCTGTACCCGGAGGACCATTGACCGAAACTAAACCACCGCTGTGCAGTTCTACGACTGCTGTATTGATGGCGAATTGTTGCATGAGAGACATGCCATGTTGCGGATTTGCCGGCCAACGCCCTAGAGGCGTAACATCGGGGTCAAGATGGCTGATAATGGGTTCTAAACCCTCCTGAGTATAAAGATCGGGATATTTATGCTGCGCAATGCTCAGGTAATTAAGGAGTGCATCGCCCCCCTCACCGTTAGCAATACTAACCATAGCCCGCTCTATATCTTCGATATAAAAGCTGTTGAGGATAGGCAGCAGTGGGTCATCCCGACATTCTACTTCACTCTCGTTATCGTCGTCGGCGTTGTTGTCTTCAGCGTGATCGTCCTGATACTGATGGGGCAGTAATGCAGGATCATGATGTATCAATGCGTCAGAATTTTTTTTAAATTCATTCCAGTCCAGTTGAACAGCAAAAGCAGACTGGGGCGTGAATCCAGCCCATTGATGTAGGGTTTGTAGCAGCGTATCGAGAGCGCTTGCACAGAGGGTTGGCCTCTCGTTATTAAAAGGGTGAGATAGCAACCGTTGGGCTATGCGGTCTAGTTGCTCTTCTAATAATTCGCAATGGTTTCGGTACATCTCGAACGACAGGGTATGAGCGCTGCCATTTTGCAGATGACCCAAAGCCCAAGGCAGGGTGCTGACAGACAATTCCCCAAAATTTGGCGTGCCGTAGGCATCCAAGATGAGCTTGGCAAAGCAAGTAGTACCTTCCGTATCGAGACGTTGCTCAAGGTCATGTAGTTTGACGGGATCTGTCTCGGCACCAAACACCCGCTCACTGATTTGGCTAACTTGAGCTTTATCAAATAGGCCAAGGTGTAGGATATAGCGCACCTCCCTTGCAGGGATCTTCAATTGTTGTCGTGCTGACTTATTCAACCAAGGCAATAGAGCATTGCCGCAGCGAATCAATTCGTCTTGGGTGATACGGATACTTTTATCGTTTTTCTCGAGATTATACGGCTGAAAAAACTCCACAAGATGCCAGCTCTTTAAGATACGTAGCGCCTGTTTCTGCTGGTCTGTCATGACAATTCTTTGGTGGCTCAACTATAAAAAAGCAAGTCGTGAAGTTGCGTGATTAGTTGTCCGGAAAAGTCTTGCCATATCAGCGCGGCGGGTTTGCTCAAACCGCAACATCCTGTTCAAACGCGCCCGCCAGTTCAACGATGCGCTAACGCCTCTATGTCCACAAGCCGAGACCCTGGAGCAGGGTTTGAGTATGAGCATTCGCACAATGCTAATGTACCGTCTCGTGGTTTCAATCACTCATGCAAATCGTTGCTGAGAACCACTTTCCCTTGGGCTTGACCTGATTCCAAATAAGCATGGGCGTCGCCAACGTTGCTAAAGGTAAACTGGGTTGTGTCGATGAGTGGGCGTAGCTTGCCTTGATTCACCAATGCCGCCGCCTCACTCAACACGTTGTGATATAGCGTTCGACCCTGTCCCGTGATCAACGGAAGTAACATGAATACCACATGCAAGCTTAAGCTCTTTAGGTGCATGGGCGATAAATCTAATGTAACCCGTGCAGCCGTTGTTACTATTTCGCCATAATGTTTTGCTGCAACGAAGCTATTTTCTAGATTGGGACCGCCGACGGTATCAAAGACCAGATCAAACCCCTTATTATCCGTTAACCGGGCGACATAGTCCGACGCGGATTCGGTTTTATAGTTAATGGCTGCTGTTGCGCCGAAGGCTTGTGCTTCAGCAAACTCTGTATCATCACCCACCGTCGTGTAAACATTTGCACCCGCATGCACCGCTAATTGCACACCAATATGACCCACGCCACCTAATCCACCCTGCACCAACACATCCCGGCCAGCAGGCGCCTTCGCCTTGTTGAATAAGGCATCCCAAGCAGTAATAGTCACTAGGGGTAGGGCCGCTGCCTCTGCCATGGTTAGCGATGATGGTTTTCGGGCGATGGTGTCTGCATCAACGAGCATCGTTTCGCATAATGCGCCGCTCACCGCACTGATACCGCCTGAACAGCCGTATATTTCATCACCGACAGAAAATTGTTCAACATCATCAGCCGCTTCTGTGATGATTCCCGCTATATCGCTATGTAATACGGCTGGAAAGGGAGGCGTAATCGCGGCAACCGCGCCACTGCGAATTTTGCAATCAATTTGATTGACGCTACTC
>CAZGON010000345.1:0-2809 GCA_964527085.1 uncultured Candidatus Competibacteraceae bacterium | reverse complement strand
TTTTCAGGAACGTCTTGTTAGTTTAATCGTAACTACTCCCCCTTGCGTCATTCTCGCCATGGACTGGCGAGAAGCCAGTGCCGTGGACGGCAAGCGCGGGTGACAACCAGCCTGCCACCCTGCATGGCAACTAGATTCCGGCAATCCCTGCCGGAATGACGGGTGAGCAGTTACGTTTATTCTATTTAAATCGATCGTCTGATCTTTGGTTTGAAAAATTTTTATCAGCTTTTTCAAGCCAACCTGTGCGCGTTTTTGTTGGCGTATCAAATGCGGGCACATAAGGCTTGATGTCTAACAGGGGGGTAGCATTGAGAATATCCACATTACAGATGTGTAGCACACCATCCTCTATCTTATCTAACTGAACCACAGAAAGCCCGATGGGGTTTGGACGTTTTGGCGCTCGGGTGGCAAACAGTCCTCGCGACTCCACATCCATGAAAGGTATAACCTGGAGGTTGAATGACTGACTGCGATGGAAGTGGTACAACAGGATAATATGCGAAAAGCCATCCAAGTCTTTAAGACCTGCCTGAAAGGTATCAAATATCTCAACAGTGCCCCTGATGCCTGTAGCGCCGGTCGGTTGGATCGGCATATTTGCTAATTCTACAAACGGAGAGTGGATGATTCCGATGGGTGCAAATTTCATGTAATTTCTATTTCCTTGGCGCCATTCATGCCTTTTTTTAGGCGCTCCAAACCCATTTCTAAGGTGGCTCGTGGACATCCAAAATTAAGCCGCACAAACCCCTCACCACCAGGTCCGAAGGTGGCCCCATCATTAAAAGCAACTTTTGCTTGGCGAAGAAAAAAAGACTGAGGATTGTCTGATACGTTAGCTGCGCGGCAATCAAGCCAGGCCAAGTAAGTAGCTTCTGGACAGGTTACGCGAATATCAGGTAGGTGCTGGGCCAGATAGGCTAACAGAAAATCGCGATTTTCATTCAAATATTGCAGTAGCGCCGTTAACCATTCCTGACCTTGACGATAAGCGGCTAAAGCTGCCACATAGGCAAGAATATTAACCTCGGTTACAATCCCGGCAGCGGCTGTTTTGACTTGACGGCGTAGTTGGGGATCTTGAATGATGGCGAAACTAGCGCCAAGTCCTGCGATATTAAACGTCTTGCTAGGCGCCATCAAGGTCATGCAGCGGCTAGCCAACTCTGGCGCTAGACAGGCAAATGGCTTGTGTTGACGACCATCTAGCAAGAGGTCGCCATGGACTTCATCCGAGCAAATAAATAAGTTATGTCGAGCGCAGATCTCGGCAAGACGGGTTATTTCTTCCGGTTTAAAAACTCGCCCCACCGGATTATGAGGATGGCAAAGAATAAACAGTCGTGTGCGTTGGGTGATGGCCTTTTCAAAGGCATCAAAATCGATTTCATAAAATAGATTCCCGGCGCGTTTACTCAACGCCAGTTCAGCGGTTTTGAGTCTTTTACCCTGATTAGCGGGAGCAGAAAGAAAGGGCGGATAAACCGGCGTTTGCACTAACACTTCGTCACCAGGCTCGCCAAGGGCTCGACAAACTAAATTAAGTCCGCACACCAAACCGGGTAAAAACAATACCTGATCTGGGTCAACTTGCCAGCTATAAAGACGATCCATCCGCTCACAGATAATTGCCAACAACTCAGGCGGCGGCCTACCATAGCCAAACACCCCGTGAGCCACACGTTCTCGCAGGGCATCCAACACGGCGGGAGGCGACTGAAAATCCATGTCAGCTACCCACATAGGTAGCACATCCCTGGCATACTTACGCCACTTTATGCTATCTCCATCGCAACGGTCGATGGACTGATCAAAATTAAAGATGTTAACAGGATAATCATTTGCCATTTATACTACTCGCCGAAATGGATTGAGGGCCATGATATGGCTTTTTCGAAACCTATTTTAAAACATATTAAAAAATCCGTGTTTTACCATTAAGCTTTGCGAGGCAAAATAACATGATGAACCCCTTGCTTTACACTATGTGAACTACCATCATTTTTGCAAGCTGTCTTCAATGTATGCTGTCAGCGACGTTTTTTTATTGTTCTGGCTAGCACAGCGCGTTGGTAAGTTTCCATGATAATAATGCTTATGTACGTAAACAGTCAGATCAACCCATAAGCCCATCCCAGGGGAGTTTTTATGAGTAACCCACCAGTCGCTTTGACGATTTCGCCAGAAAAGTTTGATGCGGTCATCTTTGATTTAGATGGCGTCATAACCGACACTGCCCGTATTCATTCTATGGCCTGGAAAAAACTATTCGATGATTACCTTACCCAAAGAGCTGATCGGCATGGTGAAAAACATGAAATGTTTGACAGCAATGTAGATTATCGGCGCTATGTAGACGGCAAGCCCCGCTATGAGGGGGTGCGCAGCTTTCTTGAATCGCGGGATATTCATCTTCCCTATGGCGAGCCGGATGATGGACCTGAACAAGAAACAGTCTGTGGGCTGGGTAATAAAAAGAATCCCATGTTTCTAGAAGGCTTAAAGACCCATGGCGCAGACGTTTACCCTTCATCGGTGCAGCTCCTGGAAAACCTGCGTCAAGCAGGTATTAAAAGGGCGATTGTCTCTTCCAGTAAGAATTGCGCCACCATTTTAGAAGTCGCCCAGCTTACCCACTTCTTCCAGGTTAAGGTGGACGGAACGGATGCTGCCCGGCTTGGGCTCAAAGGTAAACCGGATCCGGAAACATTTGTGGAAGCCGCGCAAGAATTAGGCGTGGATCCAGCCCGCAGTATTGTTGTGGAGGACGCCATCTCGGGTGTCCAGGCGGGACGCGATGGCC
>CAZGON010000344.1:0-2843 GCA_964527085.1 uncultured Candidatus Competibacteraceae bacterium | reverse complement strand
CATCAGCGCTAAGCCCGACGCGGAGGAGAGTAGATTATAACGGTTCACAGCAGCAAACAGGGTGAGGTAGATGATGCCCATGCCGCCCCCCTCTAGCACTAACCCGTAGCTGCGACGGGAGCTTTGCAGACGCCAACCGATAGCCATTAAACCCATGGCAGCCAACACCACTGCGATTAAGCGCAGTTCAATGGGAAATAATCCCTGTTCTGCGGTGTACTTGAGCAAGAACGCTACACCAAAAAACAACACAATCACGCCAATTCTCGCCATGGCGTTGCCGCCTAACAGCCATTCCTTCAAGATTGACACTAGATTGGGCGAGATCTGTCCTGGCAGTGGCGGTGTGTCTGGCTTGGGTGGTGCAGTTACGGTGCTAGCTGCAGTAATCTCGGGCGGTGGTGTCGCTTTGCTGGTTGCGCTGACTACAGGTTCGGGAGGGGGTGGTAATGGGCGCGTCCCAGGAGCTTTCTTAGAGTTAGGTAAAGTAAGGTTGTCGTTCGGTTGAGTCGGTGATAAAGCTTTCTTTTGCAGTGTTTCCAGGTGATTTAAGCGTTTTTCTAAGTGTTGGATACGACTAAAAATAACCCATAACAGAATAGGAAGCGTGAGCAAAAAAAGCCCGTAAAGAATCCCAAGGAGCGCAAAAGATGTCATGGTTTACGGATTAAAGTCGTCCACTGCGTTTAATATCCCAATATTGATTAACCACAGCGATGGGTAAGTCCTGGGGCGGAACATCCAGTATCAGGCTGCCTTGATTATAAAGTTTCTTCCGGCAACGCTCTCGAGCCGCCAGATAATGGCAGGTGGCTGCATAGAGACGTGCTTGTGACAGGTTTTCCACAGGTGTTATTAATAGATCGTCTAGCATTTGTTCCCGAAGACTCGCCAGCAGCACCACATGCCGCTGATTTAGCAAACGAATGGCGGTAACTAGTTCGTCACTGTCTTCATCGCGTAGATTGGTCAACAACACCAGCAGCGCTCGTTTCCGTTGCCGTGTCATCAGAAGACTGGCGGCATGGGTATAATCGGCAATATGTAAAGTAGGTTGTAAATCATAAACGGTGCGAATAAGCGTATTGAGAAAACCATTACCTTTTTTTGGCGCTAACCAGCGCAAATCCCCACCAAAACTCTGCAGGCCCACTGCATCACCCTGATGCAACGCCACATAAGCCAGCAAGATCATAGCGTTGAGGGCATGATCAAAATGGCTCAACAGGCCATCTCGGGTGCGCATCCGGCGGCTGCTGTCTATTAGAAAAACCACCGCCTGATCCCGTTCTTCTTGATACTCTTTAGCAATCAGTTTGCGGGTCCGAGCGATGGCTTTCCAATCTATCTGGCGTAATGTATCGCCGACCCGGTATTCCCGGAGTTGATGAAAATCCTGACCCTCGCCGCGCCGCCGTCGTTTGTGAATGCCCATGGCGGTGATACGATGGTCAGTGACTAATAAGGCGTATTGGGCTATAACGGCAAAATCTGGGTACACCTTAACGGTCATGGGTTCAGCCAGCTTTAAGGTCCGTTGCCAAAGCCGATAGCGGGAATCCAGCAAGGTTTGGATTGTGCCAAAGTGCATTTCTCCTCGTTCCAGAGGCCGTATACGATAGACTATTTCTGTCCAGCCATGGTCGGTTACCTGAATGGTCTGCGGGAGAGCAGTTAATTCTGCCGGTTGGGGATAATGGTCGAAGACCGTCAGTCGGTATGTTTGATCCGTTCGATTAGTAAAGCGTAGCGTAACTTCACGCCAAACGCCTAGCGGTAATATGCCAGAGATCGAACGTTCGGCGGAAACTAGCCCGCTAGAAGCGCGGATTACCCAAGCATCCCATCCGGCCAAAGTTAACCCTAAGCCACCCATCACTAACCATACCGACAGCGTCTCTGGCCATATGATGGGTAACAAACCTAGCAGCGTCCAAATGCTCAGCAGAATAATCAAACGATGGCCTGGCCTCATAGGCGGGGTGCGTCCACCCGCTCAAGAAGTTCATCGATGACCGTGTCTACAGGGCGTCCTTCCATCTCAAATTCTGCTGCGAGGGTAAGGCGATGCCGCAAAACTATTTTGGCAACCTGTTTAATATCATCGGGAGTCAGAAACTCCCGCCCCTTGAGCAAAGCGTGACCGCGAGCAGCGCGGATCAGGGCAATACTGCCCCGCGGACCTGCGCCCATGGCGATGCCAGGGAAGTCTCGGGTCATCATTACTATACGTACCGCATAATCTAATACTTGGTCATCAATGACGAGTTCAGCAGCCTGTTTTTGGATATGCAAAATCTTTTCTGGACTTGCTAAAGCTTGCAAACGAGAAACGTCCAGCTTATCCCCTACCTGACCTAGAGTAACGGCCCGTACTAAGGCGACTTCTTCGCTGGGGGTCGGGTAATCGATACGGATTTTCAATAGAAAACGGTCCAACTGCGCTTCCGGTAGCGGATAAGTACCTTCCTGTTCTACGGGATTTTGAGTGGCCAACACCATGAAAGGAGGTGATAAGGGAAAGGCTTTACCTTCAATGGTAGCCTGTCCTTCTTGCATCACTTCCAACAACGCTGCCTGGGTTTTAGCGGGTGCCCGATTGATCTCATCAGCCAACAGCAGATGGCAAAATATCGGGCCACGCCGTATGTCAAAGCGCTCGCTGCGCGGATTATAAATGGCGTGCCCGGTGACATCGCTGGGCATCAGATCCGAAGTAAACTGAATGCGGGAAAATTGTCCGCTGATACATTTGGCAAGCGCCTGGGCGAGGAGGGTTTTGCCTAACCCAACGTCAGTTCTGGATAATTATCCTGTGATAGGCTGTGTCTCCAGTAAGCGTT
>CAZGON010000343.1:0-2903 GCA_964527085.1 uncultured Candidatus Competibacteraceae bacterium | reverse complement strand
ATAGTCTTGTTGCTCATCACCAAACAAGTCTCGAAAGCCAGCCAGGGAGTCGTCGCTATCACGCACTAACACTTCCCAATAATAATGGCCTATTTCATGCCGAAAATGCCCTAGAACAGTACGATAACGTTCGTTCATATTTAAGCGCATTTTCTCCCGCACTGCATCGTCGGCTTCGGCGATGTTGATGGTGATTAATCCTTCGGCATGGCCGGTAAGCACTTTTTGATTTTCCTTAAAATCATCATCAGGATCCGCCAAAAAATCAAAGGCTAAACCCAGCTTTGGATCATCCTGTTTATTTTTCAAGGGCAGCCCTAACGCCAGCAAAGTATACACAAGACGATGCTTGGCAGCCTCCAGACGGCTCCAACAAGCCATATTGTGAGAATCACTCAAATCAGGAATGGTCTGATTAAGCCGACAAGCTGGGCATAAGAATTCGGGATTATCCGCCGCTATCATCCAATTACATACCTGGTTTTCGCTATAATTTTTGCACATGCGATAAAGCTTTCCCTGCCCTTGAACCTGCGCAACAGGCGTCCAGTGGTCGTTTTCCCCAGGCTTAAAGGCGCTCATCTTACCTTGATCCGGCAAATAGCCCAGCGTGTGGTTACAGTTTATGCATTGCGTATTTTCAAAGAAAATGGGCTGGCCGCAATGGTCGCAATGAAAGAATTTCATGATGTACTCCGCAAAATCAATCTTGTTGAGTCAATTCCATACGGCGTAATAACATCAGTGAGCGGGCTTCCATGGGTACCGGTTTACCGGCCAGGTAACGAACCTCTTCCTCCGAAAAAGACAGATCACCGGTGGCAAACACCTTAACCCAGCGACGACTCCAGTTAGCTATCGGTAAAACGAAGTCTAACGGCTCGTGATGAGCGTTAAATAAAACGTAAAAACTATCGTCCACAACCCGCTCGCCACGCATATCTGGATCAGCAATGCCTTCGCCGTTCAAAAACACACCGATGGACTTGGCATAACCGACGGCCCAG
The DNA here is from genome assembly GCA_964527085.1 of uncultured Candidatus Competibacteraceae bacterium. Lineage (GTDB taxonomy): Bacteria > Pseudomonadota > Gammaproteobacteria > Competibacterales > Competibacteraceae > CAYRGG01. Next base: position 1,896 of record CAZGON010000343.1, on the reverse strand, counting down.
TCTTCGTCGGACATCTCTTGACCTTCCGGGGTAAACCATTTGATGTCATAAACATCAGCGCCGTGAATAGGCTGTCCTTCAAAAAACCGCCGACGTCGAAAAATGGGGTGTTTTTTACGCAAGCGAATCAATTGACGGGTAAAATTCAGTAGATTTTCATCAGTATTTTCCCAATCAAACCAAGAAATTTCGCTATCTTGGCAATAGGCATTGTTATTACCCCCTTGGCTACGGCTTATTTCATCCCCTCCCAACAACATGGGTATACCCTGGGATAAAAATAAGGTGGCCAGAAAATTACGCTTTTGACGGTCTCGCAGGGCATTGACGTCTGGATCATCGGTGGGTCCTTCCACACCGCAGTTCCAGGACCGGTTATGGCTTTCGCCATCGTTGTTGTCTTCGCCATTGGCTTCATTGTGCTTTTCGTTATAGGACACCAAATCGTTTAACGTAAAGCCGTCGTGGGCGATGACGAAATTGATACTGGCGGAGGGTCGTTTGCCACCCCATTCGTATAAGTCCGAGCTACCGGTAAAACGAGAGGCAAATTCGCCCAAGGTTTGATCGATACTGCGCCAGTAATCGCGAATGGTATCCCGATATTTGCCATTCCATTCGGCCCAACCAATGGGAAAATTGCCCACCTGATAACCGCCTTCACCGATATCCCAGGGTTCGGCGATCAGTTTGACTTGGGAGATCACCGGATCTTGGTGAACAATATCGAAAAAAGCCCCCAATCGATCCACGTCGTGGAGCTCTCGGGCCAGCGCCGAGGCGAGATCAAAACGGAATCCGTCCACATGCATTTCCGTTATCCAATAACGGAGGCTGTCCATAATCAGCTGTAACGACCTGGGGTGCATCATATTGAGGGTATTGCCGGTGCCGGTATAGTCTTGATAATAACGTCGGTCGTCGGCCACCGTGCGGTAGTAACTGAGATTATCAATACCTCGAAAACTAAGCGTTGGCCCCATATGGTTACCTTCACCGGTATGGTTGTAGACCACATCCAAAATCACTTCCATACCCGCCTTGTGGAGGGCCTTTACCATGTCTTTGAATTCGGCAACCTGTTCACCCCGGGTGCCGCTGCTGGCATAACCGGCATGGGGGGCAAAAAAACCGATGGAATTATAACCCCAGTAATTACTGAGATTTCGTTCCACCAAATGGCGATCGGTAATAAACTGATGTATCGGCATTAGTTCGACAGCGTTCACGCCCAATTTGCGGAGATAGTCGATGGCGGCTGGACAAGCCAGACCGGCGTAGGTGCCACGCAATTTTTCCGGCACATCCGGGTGGCGTTGGGTAAAGCCTTTGACATGGACTTCGTAGATAATGGTGTCTTCCATGGGAATACCCAATTGCCGGTCACCCTCCCAATCGTAGCTGCCGTCAATGACCACGCATTTCGGCAGGGATGCCGCACTGTTGCGGCTGTCTTGACTTAAATCGGCTTCCTCGCTACCCACCTGATAGCCAAACAAAGCATCGCTCCAGTCCAGGTCGCCATCGATGGCTTTTGTATAAGGATCGAGCACCAATTTTGCCGGGTTAAAACGATGCCCCGCCTGGGGTTCATAGGGGCCAATCACTCGATATCCATAACGCTGGCCCGGTTTGGCGCCGAGCAGGTAACCATGCCAAACGAAGTCAGTCACTTCGGTCAGTTCATAACGGGTTTCTCGATCATCTTCGTCAAACAAACACAGCTCTACCCGCTTGGCGTTTTCCGAAAATATAGCAAAGTTTACCCCCGACCCATCCCAGGTGGCGTCTAAAGGGTACGGTTGTCCCGGCATCAATTTCATACAGTCATCTCCAATTCAATAAACTAAACAACCCTCAGCTATAAGCTGAGGGGTTATAACGTGGAGTCGATTT
>CAZGON010000342.1:0-2926 GCA_964527085.1 uncultured Candidatus Competibacteraceae bacterium | reverse complement strand
AGGGCATTGTTATCCTCACCACCATCTAGATCGTCGATGGTGCGCCCTTCCAGCAAACCAACAGCCCACCGGCGGATTTCATCGGTGGTACGGTAATTAACCTTTAGCTTATGGGATCGTCCACGAATATTGATACCGCATTGACTTAAAATGACTTTATTACGTCCATAAATACGTTGGTGGGCATCACCGACAATAAATAAATCATTGGCTCCTTCCGGCACTAGCGAGCGCAGTAAGTTAAACGCTTGGGTGCCCATATCCTGGGCTTCATCGACGACCACCGCGCAATAGGGTAACGGTACGGACTGGTTTTTTATCAATTCCCCAGCGTCCCTGTAAGCATCATCGACCTCCTTTATGCGAGCTCGGTTCAGCTGATGGCGATATTCCTCAAAAACCGGCCAAATCTTCACACGCTGCTCGCGATTAAGCCGTGTCCCTCGACCTAATCGAAACGCCTTCTTATAGGCGTTGAGGGTTTTAACGCCCTGTGGCTGGATGACCCTTTGCCATTCTTCTCTGAAAAAGTTATCCGGGAAATCAAGATCGGCAGGCTTTTCCGAAATCGCCTTATGCCAGTAATGCTCTAGGGACTTGTCATCAAAAACCACTTCATAAGCGTAGGCGTGTTTGCGCAGAAAACGCTGCACCCACTGATCTAGGTTGATCACCTCGATCGCATTGATTTCTTCTGGCAAACAAATGCTTTCCAGGTTTTCACGAATATCCACGGCTAGGTTTCTGGTAAAAGTGGTGAACAACACCTTGTGATGGGGGTTAGCAACATGCCTCGCCAGCCACCTGGCGCGGTGCATCGCCACCACGGTTTTGCCGGTGCCTGCGCCCCCTAACACTCTCACCGCACCATTTTTAATGCCTTGCGCAAGTTTTCTCTGGGATGGATGGAGAAAAACCCGCCACTTATCCATGGAGGCGTTGAGCATTTCCGCTAACTCGCTTTCATCGCTGGGTACAACGAAGCGGGCCATGGATTGCACCCGATCCAACGCGGTGGAAAAGTTACTCGGGTCAAACGTCTCCGCTTCGTCTAGTTCCCTTTCCCGCAGAATATCTTCGTAACTCTCACCCACTAAATAGAAAAACAACGCCTCGTAGGCTTCCCTAGGGAGTATGTCTTGAATGCCATCGAGATCCGCATCAGTTGCAATCCCGCGCACAAGCCCAAGGTGCTCTTCAGGAACCCCTAATTTAAAGAGCTGACGATCTCTCAGGGTAGCAAATGCTTTTGCTTGTCCAACCACCTGGTGATTTACAATAGGGGTTTCAACTTGGGTGGCATACAATTGAATGGCCCCTGTATTGGGGTTCACCTTACACTGATGATTGACCGCCCATTCATACGCCTTGTCATGGTGATCAACCCAAAGGAATAGGTAAACATTGCCCTCTTCCGGAGCCGCCAAAATGACACGATACCCTTGATCGACCCGCAAGGAACGCATGTTCTTATCTCTTGCAGCATTCAGTTTTTCAAAATTTAACCCCGGTGAAGTGGGGTTAGTCTGGAACTTCAAAACCAGTTGGTTCACTTTTGCTTGAATCGTTGGCTGCAATTTTGTCAATGCGCTAAAAAATGCATCCGAAAATCCCACTCTAATGGTCATCACTGCTGCCTTCCTATTTTTTCGAAAATCGCATTCCGTATCACATCCTGATCATCCGCAAGAGTAAAAACCTGCCAACCCTGATTTGCGAAGGGCGTTTTGCTCTCGTCCATCTGCTCGTCGAGCAACACAGCCACTTTCAGCGCTTCCCAAGCTAATTCGCATTCCCCAATGGCAACCCCTTTTGCGTCCACCAGTTCATAACCGACTTCCGGTATGGGAACGTTTTGGCTAGCCAAAAACGCCAGTAATTCCGTGACGTCTTCATCGGCCAACTCAAACACCTTATCCCACGCTGACACCCGGATCGTTTTGGGTTTTACGCCCCAGGCAAGTTTAGAAAAACTGCCATCGCTAATACCCTGTTTGGTAGCTGCGAAAAAGTAAGGTAAAAATTGTCCCAAATTCACCATTTGCAATAATTTCTGCCAGGTGCGATGGGTGACTTCGGCAGCGGTGTTTAGGGGCTGATACACTACGCAAAAGGCAAACGCTTTAGAATCCAGGGTTTTTATGGCCTCTGCCCCCCCGGCAATGTAAACCGTCAATTTTACCGCTTCATCCTCAATCTTATTGATGGAACAAAAGATAACATCGGCGAACTTTAGTTGGTCGACAAACTGGCTTGGCCAAGATGACGACACAGCCTTTAATTCATCCAATACATTTTTATCTTGCATAGTCTGCTGATCAAGCCAACTTAGCGCCTGCAGCGCTGCATAGCCCCGCCATTGCTCCCTGCTGGGTCTACTTAAAAATTTCAATAACATCAACAAGGGGCTGAGTTCAGTAATGCGATGATAGTCCGTCAACCCTTTTTGTTCACTGACCTGTCGGATAAACGCCTTTGGCCCGTTTTGAATATGTTCTCTGAATACATTGGGAACCTTGACCTCGCTCCCAGCAAACACATGATTGATGTCGTGCCAGGTCAAGCTCCAAGTCAGCCGATCCGATGCCAGGAATATACCCTGCCGCTTCATCAAGTCTTCTTGAACCTTATCTTTGTGGTAGCGATAACCATCTAAAAAAACGGCGACCGGTGGGATGGCATCACTCTCTCTGTCTAAGGAAATCAAAAAATCAGGTTCACAGGGATAAGCGACGCCATCCGCTGTATTAAGTCTCGGGTGTATCTCGACAGAATACAGATACTCCCCTACCTCTAGTTTAAAGCCCACTTTGCCATTGATGATGTCTTTGGTGGTGCGGATGCGCACACCTTCAAAGGTGGGATGTTGACTTAGGGCGTGTCATCAATTAGTGGTTTGATCGTTTGGTGGATTCTCACGAGTATA
>CAZGON010000341.1:0-2958 GCA_964527085.1 uncultured Candidatus Competibacteraceae bacterium | reverse complement strand
ACACTGGCAGCGGCTAGACCATTGACCCAGCGATAGGTGGTGAGACCCTGTTGTACCTGACGGCGGCGGCGTTTTTCTACCCACACTAAAAAGCCCGTCCCTATCATCACACAGGATGCAATACCCATGAAAAAATACAACCATCGAATACCCCAATGGGCAAACGGGAGCATGTGCAAACCGGCGAAAAATTCATCTAGAGAGTAGCCAGGCGTGGCTTGCTGTTCATAAATCATTTTGCCCGTTGCGCCGTCAAAAAATACGGCACTGTAACCATAGCTGATTTGATCCACGGGTAACCGTCGCACTTCAACCACCGCCGCCGCGTCGCCGGGATGGTCGATAACGACATTACGCACCGTGGCTGTAAGCCCCTTGTTGCGCCAACGCTGCTGCGCCTCTGCAATCATAGCGTCGATGTTGGCGAGGGGCATGGCTTGCCCCGTTGGCGGTCGGCTAACGGTATCATAGAGTTCGTCCTGTGCTCCTTCAGCACTTGTGCCGTAAATAAAGTCAACAGCCGGCTGAAAGTAAATGGACAGAAAAATGACTAATCCAGAGAAGGTGATCAATAAATGAAACGGCAGTAGCATAATCGAGGTAAGATTATGAATATCCAAAACGGCTCTTTGCGTGGAACGGTCGGGGCGAAAGGTAAAGAACTCCACAAATAGCTTGCGGTGGATAATCACCCCCGATATCAACGCCGCTAGCATGGCAATGCTCACCACCGCCAGCAACCAATAGCCGATATCCAACCAGCTTATATGAAAGCGGTAATGAAAGGGAAAAAAGAACTGTGTACCCCCTAGACTGCCGGGTTCCGCCAGCAATGTATTATCACTCACCCGAAGACGGCGGCTATGGAAGTCATCGCCACTTTCCCAATAGAGCCTTGCAAGAGGTTCCCGGGGTTGGGGCCAAAAAGCGCTCCAATAGGGCGCGTCGGAGGCTAGCCGTTGCAAATGTGGACGAAAATGGGTTTCAAAGGAGACGTTGGCGAGCGACTTAATACGGGTTTCTGGTAACATCCAACGGTCAATTTCATGGTCAAAGACGGACAGAGTACCCATAAAAAAAACCAGAAATAACAGGGTGCCGAAGACAAGTCCAGCCCACGTATGGAGACTATCCATGGCCTGGCGTAGGCTCAAAGGCGTAGGTTGCATTGCCGACGTGGTCGCCTTGTCGTCATCGCTAGGAAAATGACTTAATCAAATAGCCCTGCCCAGCGGGCGAGCAGTCCAAACGCTGCAACAACGCCGACACTGGAAAACAACCTGACGGCTACCGGCTTTAACGCCGTTGCGGAAAAACATATAAGTACCACTAGAACCCAGACAATGTAAGCTAGCATTGCGGCAATCAGTGTCGCGTCAGCGCGGTGCAAGCCAACCATAATTAATAAGCCAGCCATTGCGATGGTAAACACCAGCGCCGCCATGTAACCGCCGATACCGCCGAGTAATGCGCGACTGAACAACTGGCTTGTCGTATAACTTTTAACTGACATTGTCTTTGCCTACCCCATCAAAAAGTTACCTGTACACTAGCATTCACGGTCAATCGCCTTGCATAGGCGCTCTTAAACAAGCTCCAAAAAATCATCGGGTTAGTTTGATAGGTAATCTTGACCTATCATTCAACTGGCTTCTGCAAGGTAAGCTAGACTATATAGCCGGAGCAAAACGAATGCAAATAGTTATTGTTTACTTTTTTATAAGCTCAGATGGGAAAAAACACAGTTCTCGTGGGTCACGATGATTCCTTTGAAGCGGCAACCGGTATCTATCCTGAACCCATGGGTGTCACTTATGTGATGAAGCCTCAAGGCGATGGGGAGTTCGAGATCCTAGGACATATTCCTCACGATGCTTAGTCTGACATTTCAGAGTAACAGGCTGTTTCAGGGTAACTAAGCGCCCACTTACGCTTTACACCGGCAGCTCATTACAATCCCAGGCGCTACGGAGTAGTCAGCTCAGCAGCGCTTTTGCATATATTCTCGCGGTAGACTCCGGCACGCCCATCAGTTTTCGGGTTGTGGTCATCGAACAAATGACGAAAGTCAACTAAATTTAATTTTTAAGTCTTTGTTCCACCATATGTACGCGGGTCATCCTTATACTTTTTCCACACATAGTAGCGAATCTCTCGATGGGCTCTTCTTTGAAAGACCTGCCCATTCGTAGCACAGGCTTCGATAGGTAGTAACCACGCGAAAAGACCAAAGATAAATTTGTTCTGTAAGGTTTCCTTATATTGAAAAAAGTCTACCATCATTGCATCAATGTCTATGCTGACATCGAGCACGTCGTCTTCAACCAGTATAGCTGGCAAATCTCGGGGGCTGCGCAATGCGCCTTGACTGGCGTGGTCTATTTTTTGATTCTTGACGCTGATCGCATCTTTCAAACGCAGCAGTCTCATAAAGTCACTAACCTGTAGCCTTGGTCGTTTAGTCCAAACGAATAAGGGAAGCCGAACTTGATCGATAACAACATGCCTCTGGTTCGCATTGCGAACCCTGATATCCGCTATCCCCTTGTCGTCTTTTACCGTAAGTTTAGAATAGATCGCAACGCTCGCTTCTCTCGATCTATACTGTGCCCAAATCATCATAGTAATGTATAAAAATAAAGCTACAGGTTTGCAAACAATACTAATTCGCACTTAAAAAATGTTCAAGAAATTCTTTCAAAGCGGCGCGACCACAGTCTGCGCGTCCCAGTGAGCAGTGAATATGACGTTGCATCGCGTTCGGTCCTTAGCGCAGATTGTTGAAAACTATTACCATGAACTGCCATCAGTTTGTGCGCCGACGCACCGGCTCGGCGAACCTGGCCGATGATGTGGTCCAGGACACCTGGGTTCGTGCCATCACCGTCAGCGCCGCTATGCCACAGAACGCCAAAGCCTATGTATTTCGCATGGCTGGCAATCTGGCAATGGATCACA
>CAZGON010000340.1:0-2962 GCA_964527085.1 uncultured Candidatus Competibacteraceae bacterium | reverse complement strand
AATACGGGTCCGTCCTTACAGACGAAGTAAGGTCCAAACTGACAATGGCCACAAAAGCCCAGGGCGCATTTCATATTGCGTTCCGTGGAAAGATAGATATGGTCGTTGCTAACGCCCCGTTGGTTGAGGGTTTTGACAGTGTAACGCATCATCACTTCAGGTCCGCAGACCAGCGCCACCGTTTCAAAGGGATCAAAATAGCCTTGGCCCACAAGATTGGTGACAACGCCCACCTTTCCGGCCCAGTCTCGGGTGGCGCAATCCACGGTGACATCGACAGTCACGTCGAAACGACCGCGCCATTTTTGCAGTTCATTGATAAACAAGATATCTTGCGGGGTACGTGCGCCGTAATAGATGCACACCTCACCGTATTTTTCCCGGTTGGCAAGGACGTGGTAAATGGCAGGGCGCAGCGGAGCAAGCCCGACGCCGCCAGCAATAATGACGACATCGGCGCCTTCAGCCGTTGCCACTGGCCAAATACTGCCAAACGGACCACGCACGCCGAGGGTATCGCCCCGTTTTAAGTTTGCCATGGCGTTTGTCACCGGGCCGACGCTACGTACTGTGTGCACTAGGAAGGGAAGACCGCTGTCGGGATTGCCGCTGATGCTAATGGGTACTTCTCCCACCCCGAAGACGTAGAGCATATTGAATTGGCCCGGCAAAAACGTCTTTTCTGGCGAGCCGTCGACCGGGGCAAGATCCACCGTAAAAGTATCCCTGAGTTCTCGCCGCATCCGCTGAATCCGATAAGGCGCAGGCACCATAGGATCTAATGCGTTTGTCATGGCGTCGGGTTACTCGTAAATGTCAATAAGTTGCAGCCGTGCCGCCTCCAGCCGGTTGGCGAGCACGGGAACAAAGCGTTTGAACAATTCGTAAGCCAGGGTTGCATTATTTTCGTACTTACCCCGCAGGCATTGGGCATCTAGACTGACCACTCGGGTCAACTGGGTGGCGCGAGCATCCATGCTCCATTCAAAGGGTGGGACTAACCAGGACCAACCGAGAATATCGCCCCTTTGTAAGGTTTGCACAATGAGCGGCTCGTGTTCCGGGACACGGAACTCCTGGGCCACGCTGCCGTGGCGAATAAGGTAGAATTTGTTGGCGGGATCACCTTGGTGAATCAGGTATTCACCGGCGTTGAAACGCTCATTCATGGCGCACCCAGCGATGACTTCACAGGCGCCGGGGTCCATGCCTGCAAAAAAGGGATGTTCTTTGATTAACTGGTCGAGTCCTTCAAGTTGGCCCATGGAAGGTTTCTCCTGTCATGAAGCAACGGGCTTTAATTTTTCGATCATGCGGCGTCGGGTTGCCGCTAAACGGTCTGCCATGACCGGTATAAATCGTTTAAATAATGCATAAGCAAGGTTATAGTCAGTTTCATATTTGCCACGCAAGCATTGCGCATCCAGGCTCACCAGACGGGTTGTTTGCAACGCGCAGGCATCGTATACCCACTTATGCGGTGGCACTAACCAGGCCCAGCCCAAGATGTCACCGTCTTCCAAGGTGTCAACGATAATAGGCTCACGGCCGGGTACATGGATTTCTAAGGCTATTTTGCCGTGACGAATCAGATAAAATTTGTTGGCGGCATTACCTTCACGAAAAATATACTCACCGGTGTTAAACCGCTCGTTCATGGCACAGCCGGCGATGGTTTCACAGGCGCTAGGGTCCATATCCTGAAAAAAAGGATGTTCTTTGAGTAGGCGCTCAAGTCCTTCTATCTGAACCATGTTATGTTCCTCCCGCGTTGTCCCGGATCGCTCGGGCTTCTTCAGTAATATCGATTCCTACCGGACACCAGGTGATACAGCGGCCACAACCCACACAGCCGGAAGAGCCGAACTGATCGTGCCAGGTGGCGAGTTTATGGGTCATCCACTGGCGATAGCGGGAACGCCCTTCGCGCCGAATACTGCCGCCATGGATATAACTAAAATCCAGGCTAAAACAGGAGTCCCATGTGCGCCAGCGTTCCGCTGTCTGACCGGAGAGGTCTGTGGTGTCTTCGACCGTCGTGCAGAAACAAGTGGGACAGACCATCGTGCAGTTGGTACAGCTTAGGCAGCGTTGCGCCACCTCATTCCAGCGAGGATGCTCCAAGTTATTTTTTAAAAGAGTATCTACCTGGGGTACCAGCTCTCGCTGAATCGCCTGGCTTGCCTGATGAATGACAGCTTCAGCGGCCGCTAGATCTTCCGGTGTGGTTTCTCGATGGGGTATTTGGGCGAGTAGTTTAGCGCCTTGTTGCGTCCCTATCTCGACGACGAATACATGGCGTTTGGTGTCGATCAGCTCGGTAAAAGCGAGATCAAACCCATGTTGTGCCTTGGGTCCCGTATTTAAAGAGGTACAAAAGCAGGTTGCCGCTGGTCGGGCGCAGTTAACCGCTACGATAAAAGCTTTTGCACGGCGGGAGAGATAACTGGGATCCGCGAAGTCGCCATTGTCAAAAACCCGATCTTGGGTTTCTATAGCGTGAATGTCACAACTGCGTACCCCAAAAAAAGCATAGCGTGGTGCTTCTTCCGGTTCGGTCTTGATGGTAAAGCTTTTGCCACGTCGTTCAGCTTGCCATAAACGTTGCACCGGGGGGTGCAAATAACGTTTCCAGCTGTGGGGGCCCACCACATAATCGAATAACGCATCGCGCTCGTTTTTGACTAATCGATAAGTTCCACCCTGCTGCTCATCGTCCCATCCGACGGGTAATTGGTCCGTGCTTGAAATCTCGTCTAAAACAATAGCATCATCACGCCGCTGTGGGCCAATCACCGTGTAACCCTGGGTGGCCAGTTGAGCGATTAAGTCTGGTAGGGCCTCGATACTGATCAGTGCTTTTTGAGTGTGGACATTGGGATCTTTGTTCACGAGGTTTGATCCCCTACTGTCTGAGTTTTTAATACAGGACTTACGCAGCTCGTTCCAGAGGACGCCGTGA
>CAZGON010000339.1:1162-3002 GCA_964527085.1 uncultured Candidatus Competibacteraceae bacterium | reverse complement strand
CTAAAATCGGTGTTAATGAGTATTTAACTAAACCCTATCAAGAGGAAGAAATGATTAAATCAGTCCGTAATCTACTCGGTTTAAGAACCCAAGAGCTGAGTATTTAGCAGTTTGATTTGTCAAAAATAATAGTTATGGATCAGCAGACAGTACGTGCCTTTTTACTTCCCTTTAAGAGTGGATATGCCCTGTTACCCCACAGCTCGATGGTTGAGGTTTTGCCCTTTGCTACGCCACTGACGTTGGAAAATGCGCCATCTTGGGTGGTTGGCACAATGCTTTGGCGGGCCCTCGATGTCCCGCTTGTGGCGTTAGAAAACCTGGCTTTAAATACACAACCGCGACTCGATAGCCATACGCGTATCGTGATGATTAACACGCTGAACACTCATGCTAATTTTAATTACATCGGTTTGCTTGGAACCGATGCACCGCGTTTGATTAATATTAACTATGATGAGATTACCCGTATTGATCCTCCGTCAGAATTTACCGGATCGGGCGTGCTAAGTTGGACCCAGGTCAAAGACCATATGGCTATCATACCTGACATGGATGTGATTGAAGCGACCCTAAATCCGCTTATGCAGCATAATTAAGAAATTTTTATTCCGCTCCTAAGATCTATCATTTCCAATTTCTGTGTTAACTAGTTCTGCTACTAAAGCATCTAAATTGGTAATAGGTGGCGAGCATTGGGAACCGCTGCAGATATAAGCGGTTGGTTCAGAGTTGGCCTCGCGTTTGGCCAACACACCGGGTAGTGGACCTGCCGAAGACGGAATCGTCACAGTCAACCGACGGGGAGCGTAGGGACGAATGCAGCGCTCGCGCCAGGGTGCAATGGCCTCTTCTGTACCACGCAGGATAATGATTTGACTGGGAAAGAAATATTCTTCTAAAGCCAATAAGAGTCCGGTGCAGGCACTGGGTAACTGTTCGATACTTGGCCAAGCCCATTTGAGGGTGCGCTCGCCGGCAACCAGATAAGTCATTGAGCCAAGCAGGTGGCCTAGCTTTATCAACACCTGTGCGGCGATGCCATTACCCGCCGGTAAAGCGTCATCATGAATCGGTTTAGGACGTTGAATCAACCGCTCATGGTCATCTGCAGTAAAGTAAAAACCGCCTTTACGATGATCCTGAAAATGAGTCAGCAAAACTTCCGCCAAGGCGAGTGCAAAATCAAGATCGCTATCTCGCCAGCGCACTTGTAGCAGTTCAAGAATACCGTCCATAAGAAAAGCATAATCGTCAAGATAAGCAGGCAAATGCGCTTTACCATCTTTGTAAGTGGCGAGCAAGCGGCCATCCTGCCATAAATGAGTGCGTACAAAATCCAAAGCCCGTTCGGCAGAATTTAAGAAATCAGCCCGTCCCAGATGCCGTCCGGCGGTAGCCATACCCTTAATCATAAGGCCATTCCAAGCCCCAAGGATTTTTTCATCGCGTGCTGGCCAAATGCGTTTTTGACGTGTTTCAAAGAGTTTCTGGCGGGCGCTGCCCAATAAACCTTGAACTGTTTCTGGATTAAGATGAGCCTGACCAGCAATCTCGTCTATGTCCTGGCAGTAGTTAAGATGCCAGCGCCCCTCAAAGTTAGGCGCTTTATCAAGCCCAAAACGAAGCGCAAACACGGCATATTCATCGTCGGTTAGTAAGGTTTTGGCTTCTTCCGGTTTCCAAAGATAAAATTTGCCTTCTTCGCCTTCAGAATCGGCATCCAGTGTTGAGTAATAACCTCCTTCTGAGGATTGCATCTCGCGTATAACCCATTCACCTGTTTCTTCGGCGGTTTGTTTAAAAAACGAATCTCCAGTGACCTGCCAAGCTTGGCTAT
>CAZGON010000339.1:0-1152 GCA_964527085.1 uncultured Candidatus Competibacteraceae bacterium | reverse complement strand
GACTAAGGGACCATTATCGTAGAGCATCTTCTCAAAGTGCGGGATTGTCCATTGGTCGTCTACCGAGTAACGACAAAAGCCTCCCCCAAGATGATCGAAGAGACCCCCTGAAGCCATTTTGCTTAAACTGAACAAGGCGGCAGTCTGAGCCTGTTGATCGGGTTCTTTTGAAGAAAGCGTTGTAAACCAATGTCGTAACAGACGTTCAATACTGGTTGGATGGGGAAACTTAGGGGCTTGACCAAAACCGCCATACTTAGTGTCAAAGCTTTGCACCAAGTAATCGCGTACTTCTTGCAAAGGCGTAGGATTTACCGCATAACCCGTTTTGGCTTGACGTGACGATCCTGCTTTTAAAGCATCTATAAGTACTCCGTTTTGCTGACGCACTTCAGTTTCATGTTTACGGTAGTAATCGACGATACGGTTTAGCAGTTCCTTAAAAGAAGGCATGCCATAACGAGGTTCTTGTGGAAAATAGGTACCGCCCAAAAACGGTACTTGATCCTCGGGGGTCAGGAACATCGTAAGGGGCCAGCCGCCGCCACGCTGGTTAAGAAGTTGATAAGCAGCCTGATAGATTTTGTCTAAATCTGGGCGTTCTTCTCGATCCACCTTGATATTGAAAAAATACCTGTTCATTATCTGTGCGGTTGCTTCATCCTCAAAGGATTCATGGGCCATAACATGGCACCAATGACACGCAGAGTAGCCAATAGAGAGTAAAATCGGTTTTTTTTCACGGCGTGCTTGCTCTAAGGCTTCTTCGTTCCAAGGATGCCACTCCACAGGATTATGAGCATGTTGTAGTAAATAAGGACTTGTTTCATGAGCTAGTCGATTGGTATGTGTTTTGATATTCATAAGCAAACTATTCCGTAAACCTCGGCAGATTGATCTCACTGTTAAGAGAGACTTAAGTAATATATTGGATTCTATTTCTTCATATTTTTTGAGCCAAGAAACTCAAAGTCATAACATATTTTTATTAAGCGTTTGTTATTTAAAAGATAATAAAAAATTAAATTAATTAAAAGAAAGGTTGCAAAACTTGTTTTAGTGCGTATAATTCTACGCCTGTCATGAAAATGACATGTTGCTCTTTAACATTATAGACAGATAGTTTGTGAGGGTACTTGGCGAGCGTGATCG
>CAZGON010000338.1:0-3038 GCA_964527085.1 uncultured Candidatus Competibacteraceae bacterium | reverse complement strand
TGCCGGAATCCAGTTGCCATGGAGGGTAGCAGGCGATTGTCTACCGGTGCTTGCCGTCCATGGCACTGGATGCTCGCCAGTCCATGGCGAGCATGACGAGAGAGTGAGTCGTTACACTATTAAGACATAGGTACAACTTACTCACAAGCAGGACTATGATAAAAAAAATAGCCCTACGATAGAGTTCATTCTCCCCATGCTCCACCCTCGCAGAAACCAATTTGCAAACAAGTTGTTGCTTCCATTAGGGTCAATGGCGATTCTCTTTGTATTAGGTTTGTCTATTCCAGACGGCCAGGCTGAAAATATCACCGATCTCAGCATCGAAGAGCTCATGAGTCGAGAAGTCACGTCCGTATCGAAGACCACACAGCGTTTTGCCGATGCGGCTGCCGCCGTGTTTGTGCTCAGTAACGACGCTATCCGCCGCTCGGGCGTTACAACGCTGCCCGAGGCATTGCGATTGGTGCCAGGGCTACATGTCGCCCGCATCGATGCCAACCAGTGGGCAATTACATCGCGGGGTTTTAATGGTCGTTTCGCCAACAAATTGCTGGTTTTAGTGGACGGGCGCACGGTCTACACGCCGATTTTTTCTGGGGTGTACTGGGAAGCGTTGGATTTACCCCTTGCCGATATTGAGCGGGTAGAGGTTGTGCGCGGTCCTGGCGCCACCATCTGGGGCGCCAACGCGGTGAACGGTATCATTAACGTTATCACTAAGACGGCCCGCGACACGCAAGGGGGACAGGTCAGTGTCAGTGCCGGTGACGAGGAGCAGGCTGTCGTCGATCTGCGTTATGGTTGGCAAATGCATGACAATGCTGCAGCCCGTCTCTATGCGCGTCATGCCCGCCGCGACGGTTTAGTGGATGAATTCGGCGACGACGCCAACGACGACTGGGACCTTACCCGCGGTGGTTTTCGCATAGACTGGCTGGCATCCATGAGCCATGCGCTGACGCTGCAGGGGGATATTTATAAAGCTGACATCAAACGCAACTATAGACTAGCGCTTCCGGAGGAGCCGGGCCGTTTAGGGTTGCGACTCGATCATGGTGAGTTGTCTGGACACAGTCTGCTAGCTCGCTGGGAGCAAACCCGCTCGTTGGCCTCAAGAATGGCCCTGCAGTTCTATTATCAACGTGAACAACGGGACGATGTTTTTACCAATTACACGCTGGACACTGTTGACATGGATTTTCAACATGAATTCGCACCGAGCGCACAACAAGAGCTTATCTGGGGACTGGGCTACCGCCACTCGCGGGACCAATTCATCGCCGCGGAAGTTCTTGACATGGATCCCGACGAGCGCAGTTATAATCTGTTTAGCGCCTTTGCCCAGGACCGGATCAGTTTATTCGACGACCGCCTAGAACTTATCCTAGGCTCCAAGATTGAGCATAATACTTTTACTGGCTGGGAATTGCAGCCTAGCTTTAGAGCTTTATGGAAAGCAAGCGTCAACCAACGGCTGTGGTTCGCCGTGTCTCGCGCCATGCGCACGCCATCCCGTGGTGAGGATGACAGCATCGTTAATTTTCTCAGTTTGCCAGCTAGCCCAGGCACGCCACCGGCCATTGCGGAGCTGCGGGGCAACTCGGCACTGAACTCAGAAGAGCTGATTGCCTACGAGCTAGGCTACCGGATATGGCCCACAGCCCGACTTTTTATCGATGTTGCTCTGTTTTTTAACGACTACGATGACTTACGCTTTGCCATATTGGACCCGCAGGGCATTACGGTGGGTCCGAACGGTATCGTTTTACCCGTGCCACTGGTTAACGGCGAACAGGGCCGTACCTACGGCCTGGAGCTGACTGTAGATTGGCGTCCCCAGAACTGGTGGCAGTTGCAGCTGGGCTACAGCTATTTACGGGCTGATCTAGAGAAAGCGGGGAACTTCGACGCTGCCACCATTATCCCAGCAGATTTGGGTGATGAGCGTAATCCTCGTCATCAACTCTCGCTCCGATCGAGCTTTGATCTTTTCAAAGGTACTGAGCTGGACTTGTGGCTACGTTACGTTGACGCCATTAGCGACCTTGTGGTTGCCACACCGGAAGGTATCGGCTCGGTCGATGACTATTTCACCTTAGATGTGCGCCTCGGTTGGCGGTTTAGCGAGAACTTTGAGATCTTTCTGGTAGGTCGTAACCTTGTCGACCCAACCCGGGTGGAGTACCTGAACGAGGCCAATACCTTTCCGGTCCAGACCGAGCGCAGTCTCTATAGCCAGATCAGATGGGGTTTTTAGACGTTCTGCGCCGGGCGCTCGTGGTCCCTGGCGCACTTCGCTTGTTAACCGGCATCAGCCTGCTTGTCAACGTTAACCTCGCTTTTGCCCTCGACGAATACGCCGTGATGGCGGCTTACACCCACAATTTTGCCAAGTTCACCCGCTGGCCCGCGGACAGTTTCTCAACACCCGACGCACCGCTCAACCTGTGCGTGCTTGGCGAGGACCCCTTTGGTATGGCCTTAGACCAAATGGAGGACAGGTCTATTGGCAAGCATCCTTTAAAAATCAGACGCTACCCCCGGGTTGCGGTGGTAACAGACTGTCATATTTTGTTTATCAGTCGCTCCGAGGAGTGGCGTTTAGAGGTTATTTTAAAGGATCTGGAGAGTTTGCCTATCCTCACCGTGAGCGATATTGCCGATTTTTGTCAGCGCGGCGGTATGATAAAGCTCGATGTCATTGATCAGCGGGTGCGCTTTAGTATAAACCTACAGGCGGTGGTGCAAGCACGGCTTAAGTTAAGCTCGAAATTGCTGGAGCTGGCGCAGCTTATTTCCAACCGCAGCGGGAGCGAACCCTAATGCGGCGGCTTACTAAACTACCCATCGCCCACAAACTCACCGCCATAACCATGTTGACCACAGTGATCGTCATGCTACTGATGGCGGGCGCCGTGGTGTTAAACGAAGTCATCGAACAAAGAGGCTCCATTTACCAGAAACGCATCGAGCAGCTTACCGCCATAGCCAAGATTATCGGCTCGCGCAGCACCGCGGCATTGGTTTTTAACGAT
>CAZGON010000337.1:963-3062 GCA_964527085.1 uncultured Candidatus Competibacteraceae bacterium | reverse complement strand
GACAAAAGTGTACCATTAATAACAACCATACTTATTAGTACAGATCTATAAACCACATGGCTGTCTAGGGATAAAAGTAGGTTTTATGAGGTTAACCTACCCTGATAAACCCACGCTTGGGTGCCTCAGATAGCCGCCGCGGTTTAGACGCACTAAGAAAATGTGCACGGTAACTCAAACCGAGGATTAAGCATGACCAATAAATCCGACGAATCCCTCACCGACGCAGAAACCGGCCCGCTGTTTAGCGATTTTCCTCCGCACTCCTATGAAGCATGGCGCAAAGCCACTGACAAAGTACTCAAAGGCGCCCCCTTTGAGAAAAAGTTAGTGACTAAAACCTACGAAGGGATTGATCTGCAGCCCCTTTATCGGTTGGAAGATACTAAAGACCTTCCTTTTGTCCATTCTCTGCCGGGTTTTGCCCCCTATCTACGGGGTACAGTGCCCGCGGGCCATGTGGTCAAACCCTGGGAGGTTTGTCAAGAACTCCCCTATGGGACGCCAAACGATTTTAATAAAGCCCTGCGATCTGACCTAGTGCGGGGTCAAACCGCCGTCAATTTGATACCCGATGAAGCCACCCGCGCCGGTCTAGATGCAGATCAAGCCGCCGCCGATAAAGTGGGTCAAGGCGGGGTGTCCCTCTCCAGCGTTGATGATCTCGCGCACGCCTTAGAAGGTGTCGATTTAGAACAGACGCCGTTTTTTATTCAAGCCAGCGCCAGCGCCGTACCCTTGACAGCTTTGCTCATGGCGCTGCTCGGTCAGCAGGGTAAAGCTTTAGAAAAATTGCGCGGTTGTGTGGGTATGGACCCGTTGGGAGAATTGGCCCGTACCGGCACTCTGCCGCGGCCCTTGCCACACGCCTATGAGGGTATGGCGACCCTGACCCGCTGGGCCAGCGCCCATGCGCCAGGGGTACAGACTATCGCTGTACAAGGCCATCCCTATCATGATGGCGGCGCCAGCGTGACCCAAGAGTTAGCCTTTGCCTTGGCCTCCGGCGTAGAGTATTTGCGGGAAATGCAAACCCGAGAACTCACTGTCGATGTGGTAGCGCCCCGGATGCGTTTCGCCTTTTCCATCGGTTCGCATTTTTTTATGGAGATCGCCCGCTTGCGAGCAGCGCGGGTGCTTTGGGCGCGGATTGTAACAGCCTTTGGCGGCAATAAACACGCGCAAAAGATGATCATCCATGGCCGTACCTCTGCCTATGACAAAACCGTATACGACCCTTACGTGAATATGTTGCGCACCACCACCGAAGCCTTTGCCGGTGTTGTGGGAGGCTGCGATAGCTTGCATGTGAGTCCTTTCGATGAGGTGGCGCGGCCACCCGATGAATTTTCCCGACGCATTGCCCGTAACACCCATACCATTCTGCGGGAGGAATGCCATTTACCCCGCACCGTGGATCCAGCGGGTGGCTCCTGGTATGTGGAAAACCTTACCGACGCGGTGGCCCGCAACGCTTGGGCCTTATTTCAAGAAGTGGAAAAAATGGGGGGTATGGGACAGGCGTTGCAAGCGGATTTCCCGCAAACCCAAGTGGCCGAGGTGGCTGCAAAACGCGCCACTAATATAGCCCGTCGTAAAGATGTCTTAGTGGGCGTTAATCGATACGCAAATCCCCGGGAAGAATCCCTTAAAGCGCCTGGGATAGATCATCAGGGGTTGCAAAAAGAACGCGCGGCGCAGCTGGTTAAATACCGCACTACATTCGCTGACGCGCAAAAGCAAACCCTCTTAGCGAGTCTGGTTCAAGGGGGAGACGATACCCTAGATCTCGCTATTCGAGCTGCCGCCAATGGCGCCACCCTGGGTGAGATCGCTAGGGTTCTGCGAGCTGACGACGGGCCTCAGCCCACCATTAAACCCGTCTGCCTGCATCGCGTTGCTCAACCCTTTGAAAGGCTTCGCCAAAACATGGAATCCTATGCCGCCCGCAACGGCGCTCGGCCAAAGGTTTTTTTAGCCAACATGGGGCCAGTTTCGCAGCACAAAGCGCGGGCAGATTTTGCCGGCAGTTTTGTCGAGGTGGGGGGCTTCGAAGTTATCGGGGAGCAGCGCTTCGCTGAGCCCCAAGCAGCGGTGCA
>CAZGON010000337.1:0-881 GCA_964527085.1 uncultured Candidatus Competibacteraceae bacterium | reverse complement strand
CAAACGCCAGTGGTGGTGATCTGTTCCAGCGATGCTACCTATCCGGACTTAGTGCCCCCCATTGTTGAGGGCATCAAACAATCTCGGCCCGCTACGAAAGTGCTACTAGCCGGTTATCCCACCGATCATGTGGAGGCATTCCAGGCAGCGGGCATCGACGATTTTATTCACCTAGGCGCTAACTGCTATCAACTACTAAGCAACCTGCAAACGCAGCTGGGGATTGTGTCATGAGTAAAACACCTGATTTTTCCACCCTGGACTACGTCAGCGAGTTCGCAGCGCCCAGTTATGAGACATGGCGCGCCGCCGTCGAAAAATCCTCCGGTAAGTCCTTGGATCAATTGGTCTCCCATACCATGGAGCAGATCGACATCAAGCCTCTGTATACCTGGGATGACATAAAAAACCTGGAGCATTTGGGTTATACAGCGGGTATTCCACCTTATTTACGGGGTCCCTATTCGGCCATGTATGTCACCCGCCCTTGGACGGTGCGGCAATACGCTGGTTTTTCCACCGCCGAAGAAAGCAACGCCTTTTATCGCCGTAATCTGGCCGCCGGACAAATGGGGTTGTCCATCGCCTTTGATTTAGCCACCCACCGGGGTTATGACTCGGATCATCAGCGGGTGGTGGGGGACGTGGGTAAAGCCGGTGTTGCTATTGACTCTATTTTGGATGCTAAGATTTTGTTCGACGGCATTCCCTTGGACAAAATGTCCGTGTCCATGACCATGAACGGCGCTGTGCTGCCGGTGCTGGCCTTTTATATCGTTGCGGCGGAAGAGCAGGGGGTTTCCCACGACCAACTCACCGGCACCATCCAGAACGATATTCTCAAAGAATATATGGTGCGCAATACCTATATTTATCCTCCG
>CAZGON010000336.1:0-3069 GCA_964527085.1 uncultured Candidatus Competibacteraceae bacterium | reverse complement strand
TCGCGTAAAGATTTTTAATGTCATCTTCGGGAATGGCAAAATAATCCCTCGCCAAGACCGCTAGGTCGGCGTACTTGCCTGGCGCGATAGTGCCCTTAGCCTCCGCCTCGCCGGAAAACCAAGCACTGCCTTGGGTCCATAGCCTGAGCGCGGTCTCCCGATCAAGCCGGTTAGCTGCTGGATAGAGTCCTAAACCACCGAGCGTTTTACCGGTGGTGAGCCATTACAGCGCCACCCAGGGATTATAGCTGGCGACCCGCGTCGCGTCGGTACCGGCACCTACCGGTAGGTCCATCTCCAGCATCCGTTTAATCGGTGGGGTTTGTTCAGCAGCTTGCTTGCCATAACGGTCGACAAAATGTTCGCCCTGGAATGCCATACGATGCTGGATCGCGACACCACCGCCCAGGGCTTTGACCCGTTCAAGATTTCGCGGCCCTACCGTCTCCGCGTGATCGATGGTAAAACGAAGCCCATCGAAGGGAATATCTTGGTTAACCCGCTCAAACACATCGAGAAATTGGGTAATCGACTCGTCGTAGGTGGCATGGAGACGAAATGGCCAGCGATTGGTTACCAATAAACGGGTAATTCGCTCCAGTTCAGCACCCATGGTTTATTTGACTTGCGGTTGCGGCTCCAAGAAGTTTTCGAAATCGGCCGCCGACCAGGTCAAATTTTCTCCGGCGCCGTTCATTCTAAGCCAAGGGTCTCCCGCCCCCTCCACCATGCCCACCCAGCGTTGGTAGTCCTGTAGCTCTTCACCGGCGGTTTGCGCAAACAAATTGTAGGCAATGCGCACCGTCATCTCGTCGCGGTTATGTAGCTCTTGAATAACGCCATAATCATCGGGATAATTTTGACCGCCGCCGCCTGCGTCGATGACTGAGGTCACGCCGAGTCGGTTGAGTTCCCGCTGAAACTGCCACGAGGAGTTGATTTGATCCTCGAAGGGCAGCATGGGCCCTTGGGCTAACGTGGAGTAAAGGATCAAAGCGCTGGGCTTGGCCACCAATAATCCCGTGGGGTTACCCTGTTTATCCCGTTCGATGACGCCGCCCGGTGGATTGGGGAAGTTTTTATCGATGCCGAGGGCCCTGAGTGCAGCCCCATTCAGCAGCGCTAATCCATACAGATACAAAATAAAGACCGGTGTATCACGAGAGACCGCGTTGATCTCGGCAAGGGTGGGCATGCGTTTTTCGGCAAACTGAAACTCCGACCAACCCCCCACCACCCGTACCCACTGGCGCGGTGGCGTATGTTGCGCTTGAATTTTGAGCATGTTTAAGGCGTCAGCCAAGGAAGGCACCCCTTCCCAACGCAGCTCCATATTATAGTGGAGACCGCCGCGAATGACGTGGGTATGGGAGTCGTTCAGTCCAGGAATGACGGTTCGACCGTTGAGGTCAATCACACGGGTGTTGCCGCCGCGCTGGGCCATGACCTCGGCGTCTGAACCCACAACGCTGAACAGACCATCTTGAATGGCCACGGCCGCGACGGAGGGCCTTGCCGGGTCCAAAGTGGCAATCCGGCCGTTGTGTAAAATAAGGTCAGCTGAGTTAGCGGATTGTGGCCGGTTGGTTGAATTGCTGGTCATACATCCAGCTGCCAGTAGGCTGGCACCGGCAGCAAGCTGGCTGATAAAGCGGCGCCGATGACGGTTATTAGGATCAGATAAACGATGGGTCATAGGTCATAGCTCCACGCAATGAATAAATTAACATGGCTTGAAAACAGCCTCTCAGACCGTCGACACCACTTTCACGAGTCTTTTAAAGTCCTTTGTGAATCAGTCCTGTTTATGAGGTTTTCTTTAAAAGAACTTAATATCGCTACAAGTGATAACCGTAGATTACGGCGTCTTAGCCCTGCAGGCTTTCAAAAGCTTGCGTAGAACTTTTAATTTCTTGCGAGATTAATGGTTGAATACAGATTATCGCGTACTACGAAACGCAGACGGGGTCACGCCAAGCTGGCGTTTGAACTGGTTGGCAAAATGCGCGGCACTGCTAAAGCCCACCGCCAGGGCAATCTCCAATATGCTGGCGTCGGTTTCCCGCAGTTGCCGCTGGGCTTCCTCAAGGCGTCGGCAGGTGAGGTAATGATAGGGGGTTTCCGTAGTCTGTTTAGAGAAAAATTACAAAGCTAGCCCTAGCTCTGTAGCTTCAGTCATAACGGCAGCATAACAATACGGTTTTTCCATTCTTTGACTTCTGTTGCTGACCAAATGAGAATTAAATCGTCAATAACTGTAGCGATTGAAAGCGATTGCGGTACAACAATCAGGCCAGGACTTATGGTATTTGTCATAAATTTTGCAAAATGATTTGGCATCGTTCTACGATCGTGAGTCACTAATACTCGGTCTTCTTTCGCTACTTGCGCCAATACGTCTGGATCAGACACACCTTCCAAACCTGCAAGGATAGCAGTTTGAAAATCAATGGCCGGTTCTCGGCGGATTACGCCTGATACGATGGTTTGATTAAGATCAGCATCTGCTTGAAACCGCAAGCTCATAAATGTTCTAACTATGCGGCTGACTGACGCTTTTCAGCTAGCTTCTTGTAGAACATCGGATCTTTAGCGCGAATAACTTGGCGTAATTGCTCGAATTCAGTATTCGCTTTACTAAGATAACTATCAACTTCAGATTGATTAGCTAGATAGTAGGTTATTGCTCCGTAGACTTGCTCTAAAGTTAACACTGGAAATGATTGCGCGATACTTTCAGCCGTTTCACCTCGCAAAAAACCATACACAATAGAGTCCAGTGAAATACGACTACCTGTAATTTGATAACCATTGTCCACTTTTTGAACGTATTGTTTGTTCATAAACATTACTCACTCAACACTTCGGACAATTTTGGAAAGATAAAGTAGCCGCATAGGCTGTTGAAGGTTAAAGTTAGGTTGCTAACAAAACTTAACCACAAAGCTTTATGCGACTCATATAAAGTGTACTGTTTAGAAACAGTATCGCCAACTGGTATGGGCGGCGATTTACAACCCCAACCATAGAGTCAGGTTACGGCTTTAAAACTTATATTCTTTGGTATTT
>CAZGON010000335.1:0-3088 GCA_964527085.1 uncultured Candidatus Competibacteraceae bacterium | reverse complement strand
TTGTTGATTAAAAGAAGCCCTCACCCTCGAAGGGTGGGGCTACAAGAACAAAGCCCACCTGCGTGGGCTAGTTATAGATAGATAATTGATGTAGAGACGTAGCACTGCTACGTCTCCCAGCAGTTGGGGTTGTCCTAATAATTAATTTCCGTTTATTAAATACTAAAGTCGAAGTAGAAAATTATGTTTCATAGGTTGAATATTAGTTTGCCTGAAAAGACGATTCGGATGATTGATGGGGTGATTAAAGATGGCGAATTATCGGAGGAGAGAGTTGGCGAATCTCCTGCGGAGACACTATGTCCTATCGGACACGCTGCGCTAACGCGATCGCGATCTTTTCATCAACAAAGCCGTGCGATATTATATCAAGCAAAAAATTGAGCGAAAAGCCGTAAATAACCTTAGAGAACAGTTAAAAGAAGGAGCTATTCAAAACGCAGAACGCGATTTGGGATTAGTCGAAGAATGACAAAAAAGGTTAACTCAATGTTTAATCTAAAAAGTCATTTCTCTAACTAAATTTAGGAAAGACGGTAAAACTGGATTAGTAGTATTAGGATTCCAGGCAATAGCCGTTTCTAGTTCTGGAGTCGGTTCAATCAAAGCTCTGAAAACCACTCCCGTCCTTCCCAAAGCTCTTACAGAATCATGTATTAAACTGACCCCAATTCCTACTGTTACCAAACCGAGAATAGTTTGCTGAGGGAAAGCTTCTTGTACTACGTTGGGACTAAAGCCAGCTTGCCGACATAAACTAATTATTTGGTCATACAGCACTGGACCAATATGACGAGGAAATAGGATAAAGGGTTCATTCGCTAATTGTTTTACAGAAATTGGTAAGGGTGCATCTTTAGCTAAAGTGTGAATGTCGGGTAAAGCCACAACTAAATTTTCTCGATGAATAGTTTTCAAAATTAACGTTTCGTCGTCGATGGGGGGATGTAAAAAACCCACATGAATATCCCCAGAATGAAGTGCTTCGACTTGCTCTAAGCTTTGCAACCGCTTTAAAGCCAAGTCAACTTTAGGATAGCGTTCCTTAAACCGACGCACAGCGGTAGGAAGCACGAAATTTAAGGCTGAACCAGTGAAACCAACCGCTATCCGTCCAATTTCTCCAATACTTGCCTGCTTGGCTAAAAATACAGCTTGTTCGGCTTGTTTAAGCGTTTTTCTCGCCTCTTCCAAGAAAATTTTACCAACCTCAGTTAAGCCAACTGTACGCTTTGTCCGATGAAGGAGTTCAACCCCTAGTTCGTCTTCCAAATTGCGAATTTGACGACTTAAAGGTTGTTGAGCAATATGAAGTCGCTTTGCTGCCCGACCAAAATGAAGTTCCTCAGCAACGGCAATGAAGTATCGAAGATGACGCAATTCCATTTGAACCTTTTGGGTGTTAGTAAGCAATACAAAATGTGTTGGACATTTATAAAGCCTAACTTTTATATTGACAAATGAAATCAATAATTTTGATAAATGAGGATATTATTTTTCTGGTTTCCATTTAAGGCGTTGTTTCGTGCGTTCAGTTTTTTAACAAAAAAAAGAAGACTTAACAGAATTTTCTTGTTATTTATAGTTTTTAGTGGATTACTCCCGTACCTACTGAGTGCATCACCCATACCTGCGGCGGAGCCAAAACAATCTATGACGCTTTCTTCATCTGAACGAGCCGTCCTCTTCTACTTCGACGGCTTGCACCCCGATGCTATCGAACGTCTCGATCTGCCCAACCTGAAACGCTTACAGGCTCAAGGAACAAAAATCGAAACAGCGATTATGACATTCCCTTGGCATCCGACTACGGGAGCTTACGGAGAAATGCATACTACATCTTTACCCAACCCAATTACGATGACAGGCAACTTGTTCTTGCGAGCCGATCGGTCAATGCTGCAAAATCAATTTCCTCGCAAGATCGATACTGCGATCGCAACTGGAAGTAAAGCTTATGACTCTATATCTCCTGGCTTTGAAATAGTTAATCTACTTGATACATCTGATGCCGAACTGACGGATATTATACTGAAAACCCTAGAACGGCACGACCCGAAATTTTATCGCATCCAACTTCAAGATGTTGGTCGTGCCGGGTTTAAAACTATTAACGCTCCGGACGGTACGCCTTGGCAAGCCGATATTTGGCATCCAGAATCACCCTACACAAAGGCAGCGCGTGAAGCCGACAAACAGCTTGGTCGCTTTATCGCCAAAATGGAAGAACTTGGACGCTGGGACAATACCTTTTTCGTATTTATGGCGGATGGTCAATCCCGCTACGGTTGGCACGTACCAATGGACGAAGAAAGTTGGCAAACACCGATGATTTTCCACGGACGGGGTGTAAAGGTAGGACATACCATTCCTTACGCAGAAATTATTGATGTCGTACCAACAATAGCAAGCGCAATCGGTGTGGAGCCGCCGAACCCAGGAGCCGGTTCTGGTCGCGTGCTGGAGGAAATTTTTGTTAACGCACCCGAAAAAGCACCAGATGCACCGCGTCGAATGCTGCAATTTAACAAGCAAAATAAAGAATACTTGCTGCTAACGGCAGAGCTTCGGCTTTTGTCAGTTCAAGACCCCCGTGCCGATAACATTCTCATGCGAGAGCGAAATGCTCGTACAGACGACCCCCCACCATTTCTTGGCATCGAGCAGATTGACCGCTGGCACGAAGCTGGTTCTTTTGATGAGTTGCTCGAACGCAATCAAGCAGCGCTTAAGTATCTTCGCGACCAGTTAGCAAGATTTAAAGCCAACTCTTTTTAGAGCAGAAATAGTGATAAATAGAAGCAATATTAAACCGAAGGCAGAGCCTTCAGTAACTGCATTCCTTGCCGGAGACAAGGAACGAGGAAATCCCAGCCTGCGGAGGCAGGCTTCGTTCCTGTAGCCCACCCTTCGAGGGTGAGGGCTATCTGTATGCATCAAACTCCCACCTTCACTTTCACATCCCTTTTCCCTTTCGCTACCAACCACTTACCCCCAGAAGGAGCTAAAGTACCGCCGCGACGAGTTGGTTTAACCTGATGATTATTAACTATACTTAAATCCAAATTTTGCAAAACTGTTGTTAATA
>CAZGON010000334.1:0-3092 GCA_964527085.1 uncultured Candidatus Competibacteraceae bacterium | reverse complement strand
AGATAGAAGGGAATGCCACAGATGCTGTAATTGGGAAAGTCATCAGCGCAGATCAGCGTGATGATTAGTTCGGGGTTGACCTCCCGCGCCCGTAACGCGGCACTGATACCGGCATCGCTGCCACCGATGATGAGGAGATGTTGCACAGGAATGATCCTAAGTCGTGATGATGATGCCAGCAAATCGAGCCTTGATAACGCCCGTGCTAAGGCCGTTGGCATAACTTCGGGCATCTGTGAATGGCATGGACTGCTGATAGAGAGAAACAACACACGGGTCAAAGGCATTGTAGGTTTTTGGATTCATGTTTTTATCACGCTTAGATTTTCTTGAATGTGGTGATGGTTGCCGCGTCTGTAACTGTTTGCGTTTCGCAAGAAGGAATGGAGCACGCTTGATGGTCGCCAGCACAGCAATTTTCAGTCAGGTAAGCAAGTAGCGAGTTCATGGCGGCGAAGTTAGCAGAATAAATAAGCGACCGGCTTCGCCGTTGACGTTCTAACAATCCAGCTTGCTGCAACGTTTTTAAGTGAAAGGACAGGGTGGGCAAGGGCAGGTCAAAGCGCTCACCAATCGTTCCTGCAGAAACTCCATCTGGTCCAACCTCCACCAGATAGCGAAAGATGTCCAGACGGGTCTCTTGAGCCAAGGCGCTAAGTGCAGTAATGATAAATTCTTTTTTCATATTTCCAATATTATAAATATATAGAAATAAAATCAATACTAAACAGATAGAGTTTTGTCTTGCTATGATCCCTTTCAACAGTGGAACCGCGCAGGTGTGCTGTTTGAGATGCTCCGGGCATTGGCCGATGACTTGGTTGAGCAGTGCAAACTAAGCCTTAGTGAGAGTTTCGTCGATGCTATGTTTGCCTCTATGAGCGTCATATCGACAATTACCGCAGTTTTTTTATCTCGGATCCCTGCTCATCGTGCTCCGAACATTTTTCGGATAGCTTCTACTTATTGTATACCTAGTAGAACCCTCATGTTGACCTGGCGCCCCTCCGCCCAGCGCATCCCTCAATTCACCGGCCAGTTCAGCGAGCATCTGCGCTCTTTCACGACCGATAGCATTTTCAATTGTTAAATCGACTTCGCGCCACGCGGCGCGTACCTTTTTCAAAACGCCTCGACCGTGATCAGATAAAGTCACGGCATTTGTACGCAGTTCTCCCGAATTAGTCTTACAGATTACTAAGTCTGCGGCGCCTAGCCGTGCGATCATTGTGCTCATACTTGCAGGCGTGATGTCGAATTCCCGCGCCAGCTCAATCTGCGAAGCCGTCCCCATCCGATCAAGGGCATCGAGAACGCGGGCCTGTCTTGGCCTAATAACAAGCGGCGCAAGCTGAATGCGCAATTGATGTTCCACCAGGTCAGCGGAGTGAAGCAGTAAGTGAAGTTTGGGGTCTTTGATTTTCATAAATAGTTTGAATCCTAATAGTTAGAATGCTAATATTATCGTGTTTCCAATACATAGTCCAGTATTACCCCACTGAACAGATGACTTCACCTGCAAAAAATCACCAATTCCTCTGGAGAACAGATGATGACTGCTCATTCGATGGTCATTTCAAGGCCGACAATAAGATCTACATGGCCGTTTGGGAATAATAAAAAATTCGTACTTGGCTACCTCTGCTTAATGGCTTTGCCCTTTGTGGCCACCTACACCCTAGATATGCAGGAAAAAACGGCCTATGCCGCTTTTTTAAGCATGCTCTACACCCTGGCGATGATGGCGTTCTACATTCAGTTTCCGCTGGTCAGTCGATTGAAACGCATTGCACTGTTTGCCAATATCAACTGGAGCATGTCGCTGCATAAAAAGATAGGGCTATGGTTAGGTATCATTTTTCTAATGCATCCGGTTTTGATAGTGGCGCCGCGTTTTATGGTGTCCTTCGACGACGGCATGGTCAGCCTGATGACAACCCTAAAAGCACCCCAGATGTTGACCGGCATTATCGCCTGGGTTGGCTTGATTGTCTGGGTGCTGTTGGCTGTGTTCAGAGACCGGTTGAAACTGCGTTACGAGGTTTGGCGATTTATCCATATGTTGGGCTTTGTGGTCATTGCCATTTTGGCGACGATGCATATCACCACGGTAGGCAGTCATGGTCAGTTTGCGAGCTGGTTCAACTGGCTTTGGTGGGGATTGTGTGCTTTATCCGTGGGTATTGTGCTGTACAACTATATCGAGAGGCTTTCCATCGTAAGGGCCAACCCATTTGAGCTAATCGAGGTAAAGCCCGTAAGCAGTCGTGACTGGCAGCTCACCATTGAAAAGCCTGCGGATTCAGACTTCGACTTCGAACCGGGTCAGTTTGTTTGGATCAACACCAGTGCCAGCGGCGGCGTAAAAGATCACCCGTTTTCCATCGCCTCGGCGAAGTCATCCCTGCCACAGGTGTCTTTTGTAATCCGAAGCTTAGGTGACTACACGTCAAAGCTCAATGAGTTGACCGTCGGTCAAAAAGTGTATGTTGACGGCCCTTACGGCAGCATCAGCCTTGAGGACGCCAGACGTTCCAAAGCCGTTGTATTGATTGCCGGTGGTGCAGGTATTGGGCCCCTATTGAGTTTGTTACGTGGCCTTGCTGAGCGCAAGGATCCGCGACCGGTGCGTTTGATTTACGGTAACAAACGGCTTGATCAAATGGTGCTGCAAGATGAAATCAGCATGCTGGAAAAACACATGCCGGACTTCAAACAGCAACTGGTTTGCAAGGAGAGCGACGAGCGTGACGATGTTTACCAGGGCGTGATTGATCAAACAATTGTCACTCAGGTAATGAGTTCTCAAGCGATAGAAGACTGGGCTGTATACCTGTGTGGTCCGGAACCCATGGTTGACGCTGTCAAGAAAACCCTGAAAAAAATTAGGGTCCCAGGCAACAACGTGCACTTTGAGCAGCTGTCATTTTAATTGAAGTGAAGGTTCGGGAGTAAGAGACAATGCCAATCAATGAAATTGCCGGTTGCATAGGCTGCAACACCTGTGTTGAAACCTGCCCGACAGATGTTATTCAGCTCGATCATGACAGGAAAAGAGCCTATATCGCCTACCCGGAAGATTGCCAGATCTG
>CAZGON010000333.1:0-3093 GCA_964527085.1 uncultured Candidatus Competibacteraceae bacterium | reverse complement strand
GTCAAACCTCGGTGAGTCCCCCGGCAGAGCCGGGGGCTTACCTCACTGAGTTAAACTAACAACACTTCGGACAGTTTTAGATGGTTTCAGAACGACGAATCAGATACTTGCGGAATTAAATGCAACTCAGCTTAGGGCTTACGTTTGATTTAATTCGATTTATAAAGGTAAGTGATTGATTTTGTATACTCAAAACTGTCCGAACTATTGAACTAAGTAAATTTAAACTTAAAAGTTAGAAATCATGACTAACAACATCAGCAACACGAACTACGACCAAGATGTCATTGCCTGGGCACAGGAGCAAGCCAAGCTTTTGCGTTCTGGACGATTTGATGCGTTAGACATAGAGCATATCGCAGAGGAAATCGAGGACGTGGGCAAAAGTGAGCAACGAGAGTTAGCAAGCCGCATGGCGGTATTACTTGCGCACCTTTTAAAATGGCAATACCAACCCGAAAGGCGAGGGAGTAGTTGGACACGAACCATCAACAACCAACGTGTCCTTATTAAGCGTCGGATCAAAAGAACCCCAAGCCTTAAGAGAAGTCTTGACGACAAGGAGTGGTGGGGTGATGCGTGGCTTGATGCACAGGTTCTTGCTGAACGGGAAACCGGATTGGTTGATTTCCCCGCCGAGTGTCCTTGGACTGGCAGTCAGACCATCGACTTAGAGTTTTTCCCATAGACTTAACTGCTATTAGCGCTAGATCGGGTGGGAAATGCCATGCACTTACTTTTGTTTAAATCGGAAGACGCTTAAGCGTTATCTCTGGCTTGCTGCTCGCCGCACTTAGCATGTCCGGTTTGGTCTTGTGGTGGCTAAAAACGTTCCGTCGTTAAACCCGTTCTCTTTTTTTCAAAACACCGCCAGCGTCAACATTATTGCAGCAATGATAATTGCCGAATGTATCACCACATGCGCTACATAAGGTAATATCAACGCCAGCATCAAGCCAAACAGCCCCACCATGCTGACCCAAAGAATCAAACCAAAACCAATGCCATATTGTTGAATCGCTGCAGCTAGAGAAAACATAAGTTGAGCGTTGGCAACCAGCATCACCAACAGGCGTGGCATCAGTGCCTGGGGCAACAGACCAAGGCGGCGGCGTTCCGTTGGCGATTGCAAACAAATCAGTCCTAACCCTGACCATGCGCCAAAAAATAGAGTTAACAAGGGCGCTATGGCCATCAGCTGTTAGCCGTTTTTGTCACGGGGAACAAAACCGAATGGGTCACAGCAGCGTACCCTTGCCCAAGCTGTCGGTTGACAACGGTCGCCATTGCCGCAGTCAACAACAGCACACCGTCCACCCCGGCTACCGCCCATTGTCCCTCAAATAAGGTGATCAGCAGAAAATCCCCTGTAGTAACCCCATTGAGTCCCACCGCGCATACGGCAAGCGTCGCTGTAAACCAAAGCTGCTCACGCCAAGTTAGGGCGAGATCGTCGTCCTCCACTCGCCTCCAAGCGTGCGCTAGGGTAGCCACCCAAACCACGAAAAAACCACCCACTTCCCAACCGGCGCGATGGGGAAGAACGGCTGGCAAGATACGGTTTAAAACCAGCATCGCGAGGGTAGCCACCAACAACCCGGTTACGCTTGCAGCCGCTAATCCATTGACCCAACGATAGCTGCTGAGACCCTGCTGTAAATGACGACGGCGGCGTTTTTCTATCCATAATAAAAAGCCCGTCGCAATCATCACACAAGACGCGATACCCATAAAAAAATACAACCAACGAATACCCCAATGGGCAAACGGGAGCATATGTAGACCCGCGAAAAAGGTATCGAGGGAGCGTCCAGGTGTACTACCCTGTTCGTCAATGACGGCGCCTGTAGGACCGTCGAAAAATACCGCACTGTAACCGTAGCTGATCTGATCGACGGGTAGCCTTCGCACTTGGACCACGGCGGCGGCATCGCCTGGATTGTCGATAACAACGTTGCGCACCGTAGGAATAAGTCCTTTATTACGCCAACGCTGCTGGGCCTCCGCAATCATAGCGTCAATATTGGCAAGCGGCATGGTCTGCCCCGTTGGCGGTCGAGCAACGATATCGTACAGTTCGCCCTGTGCCCCTTCAGCACTTGTGCCGTAAATAAAAGCAACAGCCGGTTGAAAGTAAATGGATAAAAAAATAACTAATCCAGAGAAGGTGATCAGCAGATGGAATGGCAACAGCATAATCGAGGTAAGATTATGAATATCTAGGACTGCTCTTTGGGTGGAGCGGTCGGGACGAAAGGTAAAGAACTCAGCGAATAGCTTGCGATGAATAATCACCCCCGATATCAACGCCGCTAACATGGCAATGCTCACCACCGCCAGCAGCCAATACCCAATATCCAACCAACTTATATGAAAGCTGTAGTGAAATGGAAAAAAGAACCCACTACCGCCTAAGCTGGCGGGTTCTGACAGCAAAGTACCTGTTTTAACGTCAAGTCGTCGGCTATGGAAGTCATCGCCACTTTTCCAATAGAGGTTTGCTAAGGGTTCCCGGGGTTGCGGCCAAAAGGCGCTCCAAACCGGTGCGTCCAACCCTAGCCGTTGCAAGTGAGGACGAAAATGGGTCTCAAAGGATACCGTAGCAGGCGACTCGATCCGGGTTTCTGGCAGCATCCAGCGATCGATTTCATGGTCGAAAACGGACAAAGTCCCCATAAAAAAAACCAGAAATAACAGTGTGCCGAAGACAAGTCCAGCCCAGGTATGCAGACTGTCCATAGCTTGGCGCAGACTCAGTGGCGCAGGTTTCATTAATGACATAGCTACCCCGTCATAATCGGTTGGATAATGACTTAATCAAATAGCCCTACCCAACGAGCAAGCAGCCCAAACACCGCAAACGCGCCGACACTGCGGAACAGCCAAACAGTTACTAATCTTAAGGTCGACGTGGAAAAACAAACAATGACCACGACAACCCAGACCACATAGGCTAGCATGGCTGCAATCAGTGTCGCGTCGGCGCGGTGCAACCCACTAAGGACCAAGATGCCAGCCGCGCCCATCGTAAACGCCAGCGCCGCAACATAACCACCGATACCACCGACTAGGGCGCGGCTAACCAGTTGACCC
>CAZGON010000332.1:259-3094 GCA_964527085.1 uncultured Candidatus Competibacteraceae bacterium | reverse complement strand
TCTACTTAAACGGGACAATAATAGGTATTGTCCGTAGCACCAAGGGGGCATGAGTTATGAAGCTGCGCGAAATTTTAGAACATAAGGGTAAGGTCGCCGTGACCGTGGCAGAATCAGCCAACCTGGCGTCGGCCATAAAAATTATGCACCAGCACCGCGTCGGCGCAGTCATTGTACCGTCCTCCAGTGGAGAACCTATTGGCATTCTGTCAGAGCGTGACATCGTGCGTTATTATGCTGAAGGCAAACCAGATTTTGAAAACATGCTAGTTAAGGATTACATGACTACCGATGTTATCATGGGTAATCCTGACGACACTGTAGATGATGTGATGGCGGTGATGACTCAAAAGCGTTTCCGACATATGCCAGTGGTGCAGGACGGCAAGATTGTCGGTGTGGTCTCCATGGGAGACCTGGTGAAGAGCAAGCTTGCTGAAACCACGCAAGAGGCCCAAGCTTTGCGGGAATATATTAATTCATAAGATTTTGAAAACAGCTAAAACAACCTGTTTTTTCCAATAACGAACATTCCTTATAAAAATGACGCTTACAATGTAAGTAATGCCCTTAGTGGCAAAATGCGATCAATCAACTAGCTAGCTCGTGACAAAATGACACGGTTAACTAATGCGCATACCCGGCTCAGCGCCTGCGTCGGGACTCAAGAGAAAGATGCCAGCGCCGCTACCACTAGCCGCTAACACCATCCCTTCAGAGATCCCAAAACGCATCTTTCGAGGCGCTAAATTAGCTACCATCACGGTAAGCCGACCTTTAAGATCCTCGGACCGATAAGATGACTTAATACCGGCAAACACGGTGCGCGTCTCACCGTTTAAATCTAGGGTGAGTTTAAGCAATTTATCGGCCCCTTCCACTGCTGTCGCATCGACAATGCGAGCAACCCGTAAATCCATCTTTTTAAAGTCATCTATGGTGATCTCTGCAGCAATAGGCTGAACCGTTTGAATATCCGCTGGCTTTACGCTGAGTTGTGCGTCGCCCTTGGGCGCTAAGGTTTCTTTGGCAGCGTCCACCATAGCCGCGATGTGAGCGCTTTCAACACGCTGCAGTAGCGGTTGATAGGGGGCAATCTGATGACCGACAAGGGGCTGTTGTAAGGCGTTCCAATCCGTGGGGGGCGTCTGCAAAAACGCTTCCGCCTCCTGCGCGACATTCGGCAACACCGGTTTTAGATAGCCTATCAGCACCCGAAACAGGTTAAGACCGAGACTGCAAATGGCTTGGATCCTTGACTCTTGGCCCGGTTCCTTGGCCAACATCCAGGGTTTCTGCTCATCGATAAACTGATTGGCTCGGTCGGCTAATGCCATGATCTCCCGCATGGCGCGACTAAAATCCCGCTGTTCGTAGGCGTCGGCGATGGTTTCACCAGCCACCACAAAATCCTCGTAAAGATTGGGTTGCATCAAGGTGTCCGCCAGGCGACCAGCAGACCCTTTTGAAATAAAGCGTGCACAACGGCTGGCGATATTGACCACTTTGCCCACCAGGTCGCTGTTGACCCGCTGTTGAAAATCATCTAGGTTGAGATCCAAGTCGTCGATACGGCCACTCAGCTTAGTGGCGAAGTAATAACGTAAATATTCCGGACGTAAGTGCTCCAAATAGGTACGCGCTTTAATAAAGGTACCCCGAGATTTCGACATTTTCTCGCCGTTGACGGTGAGAAAGCCGTGGCAAAACACTGCACTGGGTTTGCGAAATCCGGCCCCGTCTAACATGGCAGGCCAGAACAGGGTATGAAAATAGGCGATGTCTTTACCGATAAAATGGTAGAGTTCTGCACGGCTGTCATAGCGCCAAAAGGCGTCAAAATCGATACCTTCCCGCGTACAATAATTTTTAAAACTAGCCATGTAGCCAATAGGGGCGTCTAACCATACGTAGAAATATTTGTCGGGTACGCCGGGAATCTCAAAACCCCAATAGGGAGCATCTCGAGAAATTTCCCAATCCTGCAAACCGTCGTTGAACCACTCCGCCAGCTTATTGGCCATTTGTTCTTGGACATGACCACCTGCCTTGAGCCAGTTTTGCAGCATATCTTCAAAATTACTGAGCTTGAAGAAAAACTGCAGGGTTTCCTTTTCCACAGGCGCCGCACCGGACAGGATGGACCGTGGGTTTTTTAAATCAGTGGGTGAATAGGTCGCTCCGCACACCTCACAACTATCGCCGTATTGATCCGGCGCACTGCAACGCGGACATTCCCCTTTGATAAAGCGGTCAGCCAAAAACATGCGTTTTTCTGGATCATAGGGACGCAAAATTGCGCGTTGGGTAATATGTCCCCCTTCTTGCAGACGCTTGAAAATAAGCTCTGCAAAATGCCGGTTTTCATCAGAGTGGGTAGAATAATAATTATCAAAATCCACTAGAAAATCCGCAAAATCGGCTTGATGCTCAATACCGATGCGTTCGATAAGCTGCTCTGGAGAGAGTCCATCTTGCTGGGCACGCAGCATAATGGGAGTACCGTGGGCATCGTCGGCGCACACATAGACGCAGTGGTGGCCACGGAGCTTTTGAAAACGGACCCAGATATCAGTTTGCACATATTCCACCATATGCCCCAGATGAAGGGGCCCATTGGCGTAAGGCAAGGCGCTGGTGACCAGAATATCGCGAGGGGAAGTGGTCATGGAATCAATCACTGGTTTCACTGGTTCAATAAAAGGATTTGCTGATGTTAATAATAAGCGTAACCGCTCAGCGAGGCTACCAGTGTGTTCATAGTTAGTGCGTGGGCAACAAGTTGCCCACCCTACGCGTGCTTCGGCGTCCCACGGCCAATCGGTAAAGCACCGG
>CAZGON010000332.1:0-249 GCA_964527085.1 uncultured Candidatus Competibacteraceae bacterium | reverse complement strand
CCAACCCCCAGACAATAGCCGACGCTACCGGTCCCCACAGGAGCGACTTACCCCCTAAACCAGTCGCTAATGAAAGAAGACCGGCCATGGTGGTGAGAGTGGTGATCAAAATCGGAACCAGCCGACGGCGGGCTGCGTAAATGGCGGCATGCAGGACACTCATGCCACGCGCCAAGCGGTCATTGGCGGCCACGATCAGCACGATGGCTGCGTTGACAGCGATGCCGGTGAGCGCCACAACACCATATA
>CAZGON010000331.1:0-3100 GCA_964527085.1 uncultured Candidatus Competibacteraceae bacterium | reverse complement strand
GCGGTGGATAACGCCTTTAAAGTCATGTCCTAACCATATGCTCAATTGCTATAAAAATGACTGCGATCCAACAAAGCGTAAAAAGTAAATTTTCCGCAGAGCAAGTCTAGAGGGAAAAACTTGCTGGCCACATGGGAATTTCTCATCGATGAAATTTGAGGGTATTCAAGACAAGTCGGATCAGGTAGAGTCTTGGCTATTTATTGATGAGCGAGAATCAACTGAAATGCGGGACTATCTCATTGCACCCTCCATTCTATCGGCGGATTTTGCCCGGTTGGGGGAAGAGGCGCAAGCGGTTTTGGCGGCTGGCGCTGATCTTCTCCATTTTGATGTGATGGATAATCACTATGTGCCGAACTTGACCGTCGGTCCGTTAGTTTGCGAAGCCCTGCGTCAGTACGGCATCACCACTCCCATCGATGTTCATTTAATGGTGAAACCGGTTGACCGCATTATTCCTGACTTTGCCAAAGCGGGCGCCAGTTACATTACCTTCCATCCCGAGGCCAGCGAACACATCGACCGCAGCCTACAATTGATTCGCGATCAGGGATGCAAAGCGGGTCTCGTCTTTAATCCAGCAACGTCTTTGGATGTCCTTAACTATGTCATGGATAAGGTCGACATGATTTTGCTGATGTCGGTCAATCCAGGTTTTGGTGGACAACGTTTTATTCCAGCTGCGTTAGGTAAACTGCGGGAAGCCCGCCGACTGATTGACGCCAGTGGTTACCCTATACGTCTAGAAATCGACGGTGGTGTCAAGGTGGACAATATCCGGGCCATTGCCGAAGCTGGCGCGGATACCTTTGTGGCGGGCTCGGCGATCTTTAACAGCGCTGATTACAAAACCACCCTTGCGGCTATGCGTGCTCAACTGACGGGTGCTACAGAGATGGCCCAGGTGTGAGAAAGCTGCCTCATGGATAAGCTTGAGTTTCAGCAATTGGTCGAACAAGGGTTTAATCGTATTCCATTATTTCGGAAAGTGTTGGCGGATTTAGATACCCCCTTAAGTACCTATCTTAAATTGGCTGATGCCCCCTACAGTTATCTGTTTGAGTCGGTGCAAGGGGGCGAAAAATGGGGCCGTTATTCCTTTATCGGGCTTCCCTGTCGGCAACGGCTGCGCATTCGCGGTCAGGAAATCACCATCGAGTACGATGGCGACGTGGTTGAGCAGGTAAGCTGTGAAGATCCTTTGGATTGGCTTAAGGATTTTCAGAATCGCTACCGAGTGCCCACTATCAGTAAAGGGCTGCCCCGTTTTATTGGTGGCTTAGTGGGTTATTTCGGCTACGACACTATTCGTTATATCGAACCTCGTTTAGCCCAGTGTCCCAATCCCGATCCGTTACAAACCCCTGACATTTTGCTGCTGGTCTCGGAAGAGGTGGTAGTCTACGACAATCTGGCGGGTACCCTGGCGGTGATTGTGTTGGTAGACCCCTCCCAGGCAGATGCTTATGAGGCCGCTCAACATCGTCTCGATGATTTGGTCAGGCAATTACGCAGTGGTCATCTGCAATACCCCACCCTGCGGGGGGTCACCAATGTGCAACCCGACGATTTTGTGTCGACTTTTACCCAGCAAGGCTACGAAGAGGCGGTGCGCCGTATCAAAGCCTATATCGTAGCAGGGGATTGTATGCAAGTGGTGCCGTCCCAGCGTATGTCCATTCCCTTTCGGGCTGCCCCGTTGGATCTCTATCGCGCGTTACGCAGCTTAAACCCATCGCCTTATATGTACTTTTTGAATCTGGAGGGGTTTCATATCGTCGGTTCTTCACCAGAAATTCTAGTGCGTTTAGAAGACGGTACGGTAACTGTCAGACCCATTGCGGGGACTCGCCCCCGGGGCGCTTCGGAGGACGAGGACCGAGCTTTGGAGGCGGATCTTTTAAGCGATCCCAAGGAGTTGGCCGAACATCTTATGTTGATCGATCTGGGCCGTAATGACGTAGGCCGGGTAAGCGATATTGGCAGTGTCCGTGTCACCGAAAAAATGGTTATAGAACGTTACTCCCATGTGATGCATATCGTCTCTAATGTGGTTGGCCGTTTACGTCCTGGGTTAGGGGCTATCGATGTGCTAAGCGCGACCTTTCCCGCCGGCACGGTGAGCGGTGCGCCCAAGATCCGAGCCATGCAAATCATTGACGAATTGGAGCCGGTGAAACGGGGTGTCTACTCCGGCGCTATCGGCTATGTGTCCTGGTCCGGCAATATGGATACGGCCATTGCCATTCGCACTGCAGTCATTAAAGATCGTGTCCTACATATTCAAGCGGGGGGCGGCATTGTCGCGGATTCGGTGCCGCGGACCGAGTGGGAGGAAACCCTGAATAAACGCCGCGCCATGTTCCGCGCCGTGGCCATGGCGGAACAAGGGTTGGTGTAGTGTTATGATAGTGATGATCGATAATTACGATTCCTTTACCTATAACTTGGTGCAGTATTTGGGTGAACTGGGCGCAGAGGTGCAAGTTTACCGTAATGATCAAATCCAGGTGGATGAAATCGAACGGCTCAAAGCCCAATGTTTGGTGATTTCGCCAGGACCCTGTACACCCAATGAAGCAGGTGTGTCTTTGTCAATTATTGACCGTTTGGCAGGCCAGTTGCCCATTCTCGGTGTGTGTTTAGGTCATCAATGTATTGGTCAAGGGTTTGGGGGGCGCGTGGTGCGTGCTCGCGAGGTTATGCACGGTAAAACGTCGTTGATTCATCACAACGGTCATGGAGTTTTTGCCGGTTTACCCAATCCCTTTGAAGCCACCCGCTATCATTCCTTGGTGATTGATAAAACGACCCTACCCGATTGTCTGGAAGTTATTGCGTGGACGCAGACACCGTCAGGGGAGGTGGATGAGATCATGGGGGTAAAACATCGCTCCCTTAAAGTGGAAGGCGTACAATTCCATCCAGAATCCATTTTGACCCAACAAGGCCATGCGTTGCTCGCCAATTTTTTGGCGCTCAACTGATCAGACGCTCTAAGTTTTCTCTGCAAGACTTACGCAAAAAGGACTTGCGTAGCTTGTGAAAGAGGTGTCGACGGCCTGGATGGCCGTCGTCAAGCCCACAGGGAAGTGTT
>CAZGON010000330.1:2232-3103 GCA_964527085.1 uncultured Candidatus Competibacteraceae bacterium | reverse complement strand
GCCCCCCAAGGATAAACCTTGGTATCGAGTGCTGGTACACAACAATATCCACGAGACTTATGTGGCCGAGCGCAACCTAGAGCCCGATGATTCTGGTAAACCCATTGAACATCCCTTCCTGAGTGTTCTTTTTAACCGATTTGAAAATGGTATGTACCATCATACGCAGCGCAGTATCAATTGAGAATAAATTTAAATCAAAAACACCCACGTTAGCCTGTGGAAAGCACTGTCGTAATCTGTCAAAAAGGTTTAAGGGAGGCTAATAAAATAATACCCACTAAAAATAGTACGGGTACTTCGTTAAACCAACGAAACCACACGTGACTATGTTGATTCCGATCATGCTTGAAAGCGAACAACAACTTGCCGCACCAAATATGATAACCCATCATAAAGGCAATCAGCAGCAGTTTCGCATGCAGCCATCCTGCCGTGAGATAAACGCTATAGCTAGATGTGGTAAGCATCCACAGACCCAGTAATAGGGTAATGATGGCTCCTGGCGTCATAATTCCAAAAAACAGTTTATGCTCCATTACCTTAAAGCGCTCAATACTAAGGGTGTCTTCACTCAGGGCGTGATAAACATAGAGACGTGGTAGATAAAACAGGCCTGCAAACCAGGTAACCATAAAAATAAGGTGCAGGGCTTTAAGCAAGAGAGGAAACATCTCTAAGACCTCTTAGGATGATTGGGTATGGGAGAACCGGTCATTAGGGACGTGGAGTGGCATGTTATAGGTGACGCCACTAGTATCTTTTTCGCCGCAAGCTACCCAACGCCATTTTGAGTGCTGGGCGGATTGTGTCAACCGATTTGGTGTTTTTCCCTTTCACGATGCCGCTGGCGGGGGTGGGGGTGAGCGGT
>CAZGON010000330.1:1931-2222 GCA_964527085.1 uncultured Candidatus Competibacteraceae bacterium | reverse complement strand
CCCTAGAAAACGACTGATGCTAACGTAAATCTGCCGGATGGCTTGCCATACCTTTGGTAAAGCCCAAATCATAAGCAACACAAAAACTACTAACATAACAAGAAATACCCAGGGATAGTGTAAGGCCAGCCATAATCCGCCAACCACTAGGACGTCTTCTGATAAAGAAGCACCCCAGTTGGTAAAGGGTTCTGGCGACGTATTGATAAGCACTCGGCTACCCGCCTTTGAGGCATGGGTGGCAGCTGCCAAAGAGCCGCCTGACAAACCGGCGACGAGTTCTGTACCTAG
>CAZGON010000330.1:1657-1921 GCA_964527085.1 uncultured Candidatus Competibacteraceae bacterium | reverse complement strand
TGGCAGCAAGGATAGCGCCTGCCGGAATGCGGATAAAGGTGTGTAGCGTGTCCCAGCCGGTGTCTACGCCAGGTGTCTTATCAGCGAAAAATTCTACACAATACATAATACCGGCAGCAGCTAATACCCACTCATTACTTAAAATTTGCAGCTCGGGTGGAAGGGTGATGTTGCCTGTCATATTGAGATAGCCCAACACCAATATAGCAGCGTAGAGGTTAATACCGCTAGCCCAGGCGACGCCTAAGGTCAATGCTAGCGAAG
>CAZGON010000330.1:0-1647 GCA_964527085.1 uncultured Candidatus Competibacteraceae bacterium | reverse complement strand
AAATAAACCATAATGAGCTATTTTTTTAGCGGATTCGAATACGCTCGATATCGTCCTGATGCGGTGAGCGATAGATAAACCGAGTGCGGTGTTTGTGCTTCTCGGGCAGGCTGTGGACACTGTCGGCAATGCCCGCCAACGAGTGGGTAGCGTTTCACCAGGCCGTGGTTAAGCGTCTTGTAAGGCAACAAATAATGATCTTCTGAGCATTGGTAACGGTCAACTCGCCGCAACTGATTTGACCTTGGCTGCTATTCTCCTGATGCAAGGAGATATAGGCGCGAATCCGCTGTGAGCGCAAGTAACTGTAGGTTGGCCCTCGGCCATAGCCTTTATCGGCGGTGATCTCGGCAACTGGAAAGTGAAACTGATTGAGCTGATAGGCAATACGTTCAGGCAGTACAGGACACTTGTGGCGCGATTCCGTAGTCGCAAAGCAGTCAGTGATCAGCCAACTATCCGCATCGATGGTATAGTGTACCTTCGACGGAGTTTTTTGACATTAGTAAAAATCGCCATCAACACAACCAAATCATAATCTCTATAGGCCAAACCCACTTTATCCGCTAAGCTTAGCAAAAGCCAATCCCTTGTTGTCAATCAATACTGATCCTAGTGACTGACGCTGCTAACAACACCATAACAGCCTTTCAAAAGGCGCTAGAATGCGTGCCTGCTGTGCTACAGCCAGAGGTCATCAAACACTGGCAACGCTTTCTCGAAAACGCGGAAAAAAACGATATTCCTCCTCCGACAGAGGAGACCATCCTGGCGCAGCTGGTTCGCGTGTGGGCCTGTAGCGACTTTGCGGCTAGCGCCTGCGCCGATCACCCTAACCTGCTTAAAACACTGTTAGACAACGCCGAACTTCTCACTGGCCCCCTTACTGCTACCCAATATAGGGCACGTCTTGCGGCCCTTATCGAAGGTGTTAGCGAGGAAACCGCTTTAGCGTCCGCCTTAAGGCAGTTCCGGCGTTGGGCTATGGTACGTATTGCATGGCGGGATCTGACGGGGCTTGCCAAGGGGGAAGAAACCCTTCTAGAACTGTCCAATTTGGCCGATACCGTTACCGATCAGGCGTTACAAAAGCTTTACGGATGGCACACAGGGCGTTTTGGCGTGCCTTGCGATGACCAAGGTAAACCGCAACAACTTGTCGTCCTTGGCATGGGGAAGCTGGGCGGACGAGAATTAAATTATTCGTCGGATATCGATCTTATTTTTGCTTTTCCTAACCCTGGCAACACCGATGCTAAACGCACCCTCAGCAATGAAGAGTTTTTTCGGCGGCTGGCGCAACGGCTTATCAAAGCGCTAAACGAGATTACCGCCGACGGTTTTGTGTTTCGGGTAGATACTCGTCTACGACCGTTTGGCGCTTCGGGTCCGTTGGTGATGCACTTCGATAGCATGGGCGCGATTGGGAACGCTATGCCCTTATTAAAGCGCGGGTCATCGCCGGCGACCGCCGAGCCGGTGATGAATTACTGGCAAGACTGCGTCCCTTTATCTATCGTCGCTATTTGGACTATGGCGCTATAGAAGCGCTACGGGCCATGAAAAACCTCATCGCCAAACAGGTACAACGGCAAGGATTGCAACACAATATTAAGTTAGGGCCTGGAGGTATTCGCGAAATTGAAT
>CAZGON010000329.1:0-3107 GCA_964527085.1 uncultured Candidatus Competibacteraceae bacterium | reverse complement strand
TGGTTTTCCAGAATAAATTCACGGGCAAATTCGCCACTCTGAATTTCTTCCAAAATCCGTTGCATCTCCCACCGAGTTTCTTCCGTAATTATGCGTGGACCCCGAGTAAGATCTCCATACTCGGCTGTATTAGAAATGGAATAGCGCATATTGGCAATGCCACCTTCGTACATTAAATCGACAATCAATTTAAGCTCGTGAAGACATTCAAAATAGGCCATTTCTGGGGCATAACCGGCGTCTACCAGGGTCTCGAAACCTGCTTGGGCCAATGCAGTGAGTCCGCCACACAAAACCGCCTGCTCACCAAACAAATCGGTTTCGGTCTCTTCGCGAAAGGTGGTCTCGATGATGCCCGCTCGACCAGCGCCGATGGCGACCGCATAAGACAGGGAAAGATTTTTTGCCTGTCCACTCGCGTCCTGATGCACCGCAATCAAACTGGGTACGCCACCCCCCTGGGTATAGGTGGAACGCACCAGATGTCCCGGACCTTTAGGAGCAATCATAAAAACATCGAGATCTGCACGGGGCGCAATTTGTCCAAAGTGGATATTAAAACCATGGGCAAAAGCTAGTGCAGCGCCATTTTTTAGATGCGGTTCTATGTGTTCACGATAGAGTTTCGCCTGGTGCTCATCGGGCGCTAGAATCATCACTAAATCAGCACCGGCCACTGCCTGCTCAACAGGACTGACGGCAATTCCTGCTTGTTCAGCTTTGGCCGCGGAGATGGAGCCAGAACGCAAACCCACCACCACCTTGACGCCTGAGTCTTGCAGATTATTGGCGTGGGCATGCCCCTGAGAACCGTAACCGATGACCGCCACTGTCTTGTTTTGGATAAGGGAAATATCCGCATCTTTGTCGTAAAAAATTTTCATAGTATTATTTTCTCTAGAG
This sequence comes from uncultured Candidatus Competibacteraceae bacterium, assembly GCA_964527085.1. Taxonomy (GTDB): domain Bacteria; phylum Pseudomonadota; class Gammaproteobacteria; order Competibacterales; family Competibacteraceae; genus CAYRGG01. The sequence goes on along the minus strand of CAZGON010000329.1, from coordinate 2,204 downwards.
ATGCAGAGCCTTCTGGCCCCGGGCAATACCGGTGACACCAGAGCGAACAACCTCTAAAACGTTATCCTCATGCACGGCGTTGATGAATCCATCAAGCTTTTCCCCGGTTCCGGTCAGCTCGACGGTATAGGTGGTCTCCGTTACATCGATAATACGACCTCGAAAAATCTCAGTTAAACGCTGCATTTCAGCACGCTGCTCGCCGTTGGCTTTCACTTTGATGAGCATAAGCTCGCGCTCGATATGGGCGCCCTCGGTAAGATCGATGAGCTTGACTACGTCTATCAGCTTATTCAGCTGCTTGACAATTTGCTCGATGATCTCGTCGGTGCCTGACGTCACCAAGGTCATTCGCGATAAGGAAGGATCTTCAGTAGCCGCCACCGTCAGACACTCGATATTAAAGCCCCGCGCCGAAAATAGATTGGCAACCCGGGACAGAGCACCCGCCTCGTTTTCTAAAAGAATTGAGATAATATGTCTCATACTTACACCAAAATCATCCCTTCTTCGTGGGTAGACTTCATCTGGTCGCGACCAGCCAAAAGCATTTCACTCTGACCACCACCAGCAGGAATCATGGGAAAAACATTCTCCTCAGGATCGGTTATAAAATCCAAGAAAACCGTTCGATCCTTCATGGCAAAAGCTTCCCGTAAGGCGCCTTCCACGTCGGCTGGCCGTTCAATCTGCATCCCTGCATGGCCATAGGCTTCCGCCAGTTTTACAAAGTCTGGCAAAGCCTCCATATAAGACATGGAATAGCGCTTCTCATAGAAAAACTCTTGCCACTGACGCACCATACCCAGATAACGGTTGTTGAGATTGACCACCTTAACCGGTGTATGGTACTGCAACATGGTGGACAGTTCTTGCAGCATCATCTGAATACTGCCCTCACCGGTAACACAGGCTACATCTTGGTCGGGAAACGCCAATTTAGCGCCCATGGCCGCTGGCAGACCAAAACCCATGGTGCCCAGCCCACCGGAGTTAATCCATTGGCGAGGGCGGTCAAAATGGTAGTACTGGGCAGCCCACATTTGGTGTTGACCTACATCCGAGGTAATAATGGCCTGACCCTCGGTGACCTCATAGAGTTTCTCGATGACAAACTGCGGTTTGATGATGTCGTTGCTATAAACGTATTTTAACGACTCAATGGAACGCCACTGATTAATTTGCTGCCACCAGCTGGCAATGGCGTCCTGGTTGGGCTTAATCCCCTCTTCTTCGATGGCGTTCATCATAGCGCGCAGCACGTTTGGCACCGATCCCACAATAGGGACATCCACTTTGACATTTTTTGAAATGGAGGAAGGATCGATATCCACATGGATAATCTGTGCATCGGGGCAAAATTTTTCCAAGGCACCGGTGACCCGATCATCAAAACGAGCCCCTATGGCAATCAGCACATCACATTGGTGCATCCCCATGTTGGCTTCGTAAGTGCCGTGCATTCCCAACATACCGATGAACTGGGAGTCCGTGGCGGGATAAGCGCCCAACCCCATTAAGGTGTTGGTGATGGGAAAACCCAATAGCCGGGTAAACTGGGTAAGCTCCGCCGAACCCTCGCCAAGAATCACCCCACCCCCGGTATAAATGATGGGGCGTTTAGCAGCGCCGATCAGCTCAACGGCTTTACGAATCTGACCACTGTGACCTTTCAAAGTGGGATTGTAGGAACGCAAATTGACTTTGTTTGGATAGACAAACTCGGTCTTGGTGGCCGTGACATCTTTGGGAAGATCAATCAGCACCGGACCCGGCCGCCCGGTAGAGGCGATGAAAAACGCTTTTTTAATAGTCTCGGCTAACTTGTCAACGTCCTTAACAAGGAAATTATGCTTAACACAGGGCCGTGTGATGCCCACCGAGTCCACTTCCTGAAAAGCATCATTGCCAATGAGTTTAGTGGGTACTTGGCCGGAAATGACCACCATGGGAATAGAATCCATATAAGCCGTCGCAATGCCAGTGACAGAATTGGTCAGTCCTGGACCCGACGTTACCAATACGACCCCTGGTTTGCCGCTGGCGCGGGCGTAACCATCAGCTGCATGGGTTGCTCCTTGTTCGTGACGAACCAAAATATGCTGTACGTCGTTCTGGCTATGCAAGGCATCATAAATATGCAACACGGCACCGCCTGGGTAACCAAATACGTACTCAACGCCCTCCTCCTTGAGGCAGCGAAC
>CAZGON010000328.1:0-3121 GCA_964527085.1 uncultured Candidatus Competibacteraceae bacterium | reverse complement strand
ATCATAGCCGTTCATATCGTTCATCACGATATCCATAAAGATCAGGTCTGGCTTTTCAGCCTTGGCCTTGGCGACTGCCTCGGCACCCGAGCGGGCGGTGACTACCATGCAGTTGGTGGAGGCTACCGCCTCTTGCAAGGTCATTAGATCGGTAGCCGCATCATCGACGATCAAAATCTTGTTAATGGCCATTTTCATCTTTCCTTTGTAATGTAACAACTGGTGTCTACTATCAATTTTAAGCTAAAAAGTTAGCAAAATGCTTAGATCAATTGACCTGCTTGTTGCGTAATAGCGAGAGTCCGTCAAGGGCTGGCGTATCGCTAACCACGGCTATCCGATCCGCTGCGACCATGGTCATACTGATCAGCGACTCTATGTGCGTATGGCGGGCAGGCGCTAAGGTGTTTTGCACCTCTGGCAAGGCTTCCAGATATTTAACAACTACTCGTCTAATATTGTTGACTGCCTGCTGTTCTTCGTTGTCTAGGTTTTTGTCTTTTGCCAATTGCATAAGGGTTTCCCGGGCTGCGGCAAAGGTGGCGTTAGCGCGGGCATAGTCTTGGTCCTGCCCTCGAATCACAAAATTTTTGAAGTTGTGAATGGCGCCGCCGTAACCCAAGGTATGTTCTACTTCTTCCACATGACTCCAGCGGTAGGGTCTGCGTAGTTTTTCCAACGCCGCCAACGCCTTGGCATCATCAACCATGACGCTCTCGTCAATTTTTTTATGCACCCTAACCTTGGAAACGTTCGAGGCATAGAGTTCCTGTATGACGGGCAACCCAGCCTGATAGGCATCGATCATTTGGCTGATTTCGTCAACCGCGCCAAGCTCTACAGCATTCAATTCGCCGGTATTACGTAAGGCAGCAATGGTTTGCTCGGCTGTAGTGAAATAATTTTCGGCATTGACCCGATATTTATCGTCTGCCCGCAGCTCGTAGTTTTTAAAGTTATGAATGGCAGCACCATAGCCCAGATTGCGCACCAGCGTGCTGATCAAGGATTTTTTGGTATTCTGGGCGGCAATACCCGACTGCATGCCAAGGGTGACTAATGCAAGCAGCAGCAGTACCCACACCGCTGGTTTCAGATTCATGTTTAACGATCTCCTGTCTTCCATGTTACTTTTTCAAATATACTGTTTCATGAAAAGATAAGGCGGCAAGCAATGCGCACCGCCACCTTACCTCGCCACTCCATTGGCTTCTTATGCAAAACGTTTGAGCTGCTCGGCGATCTGGTCTTTGTTGTAGGGCTTGCCCACTAACGCTTCGCCACCCTGGCGCTTGGCCCAGATGTGATCCGCCTTTTGCTGTTTGCTGCTGACAAAAACCACCGGAATGTTTGCAGTCTCGGCATCGGCTTTGATCTCGCGGCAGGCATCATAGCCATTCATATCGCTCATCACGATATCCATAAAGATCATGTCTGGCTTCTCGGCCTTGGCCTTGGCGACTGCCTCGGCGCCCGAGCGGGCCGTGACCACTATGCAGTTGGTGGGCGCTACTGCGTCCTGCAACGTCATCAGATCCGTGGCAGAGTCATCTACAATCATAATTTTGTTAATCGCCATTTCTTTACTTCTCCTTTACTCAATTAATAACAATCGTCATGAAATCTTAGGGCAGCTTGCTTCCCTTAGCTTTTCCCGCTAAGCGGACACTGGCTGTGCTGCACCGACGCCAGAATAGGTACGAATAATGTTGTAGCGCGCCAGGGTCTCGTTGACCTTGTCAGCATCCACGGGTTTGGTCAGATACTTGTCGCAGCCGACTAACGCGCCGTGCATTCGATTAAACGGTGACTTCTTACTGGTCAACATGACTACCGGCGTAGTGCTGCTGGCAGGGTCTGCTTTAAGCAATTTACAGGCTTTATAACCGTCCATCTCGGGCAACATGACATCGAGAAAAATAATATCGAAGCGTTGCTGTTTGACCCGCTGCAAGGCGGTTTCTGCGTCTTCGGCGAACTCCACCTCCAAGGATGATCCATAGTCGTTCAAAATGAGTTCCATCTGCGCCCGCACCAGCTTGCTGTCGTCGACCACCAAACATTTCTTAGCGCGACTCGCTTTGTTCACGACACTACTAGTTTGTGACTTAAAGTGTTCCTCGACAATTTTGTCGAGTTTCCGAAGCAATAAACCGATAAGCTGTTTATGGGTCAGGTTATACTCATTGGAATATGTGGATTCCTGGGACTCTTTGCTCACTAGAATGACGGGCAACCCCGATGAACGTGCTTGATCGACAAATCGTGTTTGATCGGGACTGGAACACTCGGCGTCAATCAAATAAATATCGGCGCTTTGGGCAGTAACCAAATCAATCGGACTAAATCTATTGCTGGTGCCTGTCGCGCTGTTGACCCGCGCTTGGGATAATTTACACACACCCGCAATCAGCGATTTTTCAATCGGTGAAAACCCAATCATTCCGACGCGAAATTCGCGGCTAGCAGCATGACCATTTGAGGTACTGGATAACATCGAATCCTCAACTCCTTGAGGGCTTTTGCTAAAAAGCACGATTGCTTAAAGCAACTTCCTCGACTACAAAAATTGATAAAATTTAAATTGCAATTTATTTAGCATTTTTTGTGCCGAATACTAATTCCTTATCAATCCTTAACAAATAAATTTTTATTTTTTAAATATTTATAACTAAAAAACCATCCAAGCCACTGTTCGAAACATCGTTTTTCTAAATTCATTTCAACAGTTTGAATTGTTCTTCTAGGACATGGAAACGTCAAAAAATCATCACAAGTGACTAAAAGGGACACACCGTTTAGCAGGTAAGGGGAAATAAGAATGGGTAATTTATTGTCCACGCAGATGAAGGTGAATATGATTATGGATGGGGCGAGCGGACCTAGGTAGCTCCTGCCGGGGGACGCTGTGAATACATGCCTGTACGCTTGATGGCGGCCATCCAGACCGCCAATACCCCCTTCACGAGCCACCCAGCCCCGCTGCCTACCCTCGACGAGCGACGCTCACTGATCTACACTCTCCTCATGCCCAAGCCTACATCCATGCCCCATGATCGTTTTTTTAAAGCCAGCTGGTCACGGCTTGAGGTGGCCCAAGGCTTTCTTGCTCATTACTTGC
>CAZGON010000327.1:0-3131 GCA_964527085.1 uncultured Candidatus Competibacteraceae bacterium | reverse complement strand
CCCTTTCCTTCGCCTGAAGGCGAGGGATTTTATATCCCCGAAGGGGACATTAAAGTCTGATCAAAAATGCAATTCACAGACCAAGTTTCGGATTATAACAACTAGATTACAAAACTCTCTACCTTTATCTGCTAATATCTCTCTACAAATTAGTCTAGCTTTAACTGAACACGATGTTATCGATGAGTAATTCTTACAAACTTTGTAAAAATTACAATTTATATTGAAGACAACTTTATTTGCTTTTCAAAAAGTTAAGTCGTTTTTATAAAATATAAGTTAGTCATATAAAATAAATTTATTGCATAGAAAACCACTCTACAGGGTAAACATCGTTAAGCACCAACCATTACCCCTTTAAAATCATGCCATTGTATTTTGTTGATAATCTTTTTTGATATTTAAGCTCAAATACTTTTATCAATAGTCTGTTTGAATGATTTGTTGGTATATTTTTTGCTATGGCTACTATAAGCTTATATTGCTTTTTACGATAATTAGGAGTTTTTTTATGAGTAGCAGTAAAGAAGACAATGTTAAAGGTCGGGTAAAAGAATCTACTGGAGCTTTGACAGGTGATGACGAACTCAAACACGAAGGGCAAAAAGACCAAGCCTCTGGTAAGGTTAAAGAAACCGCTGAGAATGCTGTAGACAGTGTTAAAAATTTGGGTAGTAGTGATGAAAAACACTGAATAATTTTTAACGCCTGGACCCCAGGCAGTTAGGGATGATTTTTTAAAAAGTAAAGCAGCGTAATCAGTTTGGTTGCGCTGCTTTGCTTTTTGCAGAATACAAAAATATACTTAATCTAGCTCTAGCGACTTTTTATTTACTCTTTTAAAGCTTTTGAGAATAGCTTAATGTGGCTTACCATCAATTTACAACTAAGCCATCGTTAATCATGAAGGCAACCCGCCTCTATGTCTACCCATGAAAAAGAGTCTTCTGCTACTGAACAACCGCCACTCTGGCGCTATGGACATTTACAAGACTTTAGCGCACCCCGGGCCACAGCACAAGAAACGGTAAGAAAAGGTCTATTTGGGCTTTTCGGAAGACTGTGGGGATCGTCCAAACCCCATGAAAATACGATTGTTCAGGAAGAGTTGCAAACTATAACTAAAGAACTTTGCGATCAAGTCACCCCAAAACTCGACTGGAAATCAACTAGCTCAGCTCTGGACATTCTCTTTAAAGACTGGCGAGAAAATAATGTCGCCGATCATGGACCTTTATCCATCAATCGGGTGCAAATTGTCATCAATGCACCCCATAGCGGTACTGCGGAAGCCTTGTCTTGTTGGGCGAATAACCATGATTTACACCTGATTGAACCACCGACTAGCGATGAGATTCTGTTTAATAGTGATCGTTGGTTGGCGCAGCTTCCAGGGGAAGCTAACCAAGAAACCGTCTGGGTGGTGCCTGCACTGGAGCAGTGCTATCTGCGTCATGCAGCAGGTTTAGGATTACTTCGCCAACTGTTGAGTCATATCCTGCAGCATCGTAGTCGCTGCGTTATTGGTTGTTCCAGTTGGGCGTGGGCTTATTTTACCGACGTTATTAATATAAACATTTTATTTCCAAAGCAATGGACACTCCAGGCGTTGCAAAGTGAACAATTGCAGCACTGGTTTGGACAATTAAATCGTCAAAATGAATCATCTCAGGTCATTTTTCGGCAGGCTGATACAGGCGCTTTTGTGATCGCTTCACCAACGCCTTCCGATTCTAAATCCGCCGATCACTCCACCACTAACAAAAACCATAAAAAGTCTTCTTTTTTGACCGATCTAGCCGCTCACAGTCGCGGCAATCCAAGCGTAGCCTGGGCAATCTGGCGACATAGCCTACGACGAGGACCAGAGAAAGAAAAAGCTGAAAAAGAAGCGGCAGATACAGCATCGAAAGAAGCGACCACGCATAACCAACATACCATTTGGGTTACGCCATGGCAGCGCGTATCGCTACCTCATTTGCATGGCTTAAACAGTCATAGAGAACTGTTCGTATTACAAACGTTATTGTTACATAGCAAACTGTCTTTAGAGATTCTCGTCAAGCTGTTGCCCTTTTCTGCTTTTGAAGTGGAACAGACTGCCAACTATCTAAAGAATGTGGGCGTGCTTGAAATAAATCAGGAGTGTTGGCAGGTCACGGCAGTGGGCTACCCTGCAATTCGGGAAGCGCTTGCAAACGCCGGCTACCCTCTAGATTGTCTTTAAAAAACTATGGAACAAAACGAAATACTCAAAGTTTTTCGCGATCTTAACCACATTGATTTACTTCAAATGGCGATCATCGTCGTCGTTGCATGGCTTACTGTGTCAGTGCTGCAGCGGGTTATTCCTTGGTTTGCGGAACGTATGGGGGGGCGTTTTCGTCTCTATGTACTACCCTCTCTGCCTGTCATAAGATTATTTATTTTTATCGCAGTCATTGTTTTTTTGGTGCCGCGACTGATCGAGCCTTCGGTACAGAACCTATTCACCATTATGGGTGTTGTTGGCGTCGCTGTTGGTTTTGCGTTTAAAGACTACGTCAGTAGTGTTATCGCTGGCGTAATAGCCATTTACGAGAAACCCTACCGGCCGGGGGATTGGGTAAAAATTGATGATGCTTACGGCGAGGTACGTTCGCTGACCTTGCGATCGCTACAGTTAGTCACACCCGATGATACAGTGGTCACTATTCCCCACAGCAAACTGTGGGATACTAATATTTATAACGACACCGACGGCGAACGAGATTTACAGTGTATTACCCATTTTTATGTAGATCCTCATCATAACCCAAACCAAGTTCGGGAATTGCTTTACGATATTGCCCTGACAAGTCCTTATACACAATTAGCTAATCCCATTATCGTATTAGTGTTTGAAGAACCGGGTTATACCCACTATAAAATTAAAGCCTACCCTATTGATGCCCGCGATCAATTCCAATTTATGAGCGACCTGACAGTACGAGGCAAGCTGGCCCTCGCGGAAATCCATGTCCAACCGGTTGGATTAGGGGCCATCATGGCCAATCAAATGGGAGCCACCAGCAGCGGTTAGGTAAGCCAGAAAAATCCTAGGCAACCGGTTAGCCATATTATTAGGACTTACGCAGCTCGTTCCAGAGGAC
>CAZGON010000326.1:0-3224 GCA_964527085.1 uncultured Candidatus Competibacteraceae bacterium | reverse complement strand
AATACGTCCTTGTAGGCTTGACGACGGCCGTCCAGGCCGTCGACACCTCTTTCACGAGCTACAGCAAGTCCTTTTTTATGACGATCATGATGCCAAAAGCTTAACCAACAGAGTTTGATAGAGTTGGCTCAAATGGTCCAACCCCTGCACTGAAACCCGCTCATCGATCTTGTGAATAGTCGCGTTGACGGGTCCTAATTCGATAACCTGAGCACCCGTGGGCGCAATAAAACGCCCATCGGAAGTGCCGCCACTGGTGGATAACGTTGGTTTTATGTGGAGGGTTTCTTGAATAGCTGAGATAGCCGCCTGCACCAGTTCGCCAGGCAATGTCAAAAACGGTTGCCCGGAAAGATTCCATTCAAGGTTATATTGAAAAATTTGGCCACTTTTGACTTCTTCGTTGAGTAGCTGGGTGTCGATGAGGGACCGGACCCGAGATTGCAGCTTGTCTGCCGTCAGCTCCGGCGAGAAGCGGAAATTAAAGCGCATTTCCGCGTCTCCTGGAACCACGTTAACGGCTCCTGTCCCCCCATGCATATTCGATATTTGAAAAGAAGTCGGCGGAAAAAAGTCATTGCCTTGGTCCCAGACTTGCTCGGTCAAAGCCACGATAATGGCCCCCAAGACATGAATAGGGTTTTGCACCCGTTCCGGATAGGCCACATGGCCTTGTACACCCTGAATTCGTAACACACCGTTGAGAGAGCCGCGACGGCCGTTTTTGATAGTATCGCCCAAGTGGGTATGGCTGGACGGTTCACCCACCATGCAATAGTCGATCTTTCCTCCACAAGTCTCTAAGTGCTGGATGACTTTCAGCGTGCCATCTTCCGCCACCCCTTCTTCGTCGCTGGTGATCAAAAATCCAATAGAGCCGTTGTGATCTGGGTGCGTAGTTAAAAATTGCTCACACGCGGTCACCATGGCCGCCAAACTGCCCTTCATATCGGCGCTACCACGACCCCAGAGAAAACCATCCTGCACCGTACCTGCAAAGGGGGGATGTTGCCATTGATCAAGGGGACCTGGGGGCACCACGTCAGTATGGCCGGCAAACACACACAAAGGAGCCATACTGCCACGTCGCGCCCAAAAATTGTTTACTGATCCAAAGGGTAATCGTTCCACCTGGAAATTTAGGCGTTCCAGGCGGGCGATTAAAACCTCTTGGCAACCAGCGTCTTGGGGGGTAATGGAAGATCGCTGAACCAGGTCTATGGCAAGATCGAGGGTATTGGACATTGCTGGTTAGTCGCGGAGCAATTCATTTAAGCTTACTTTGCCGCGGGTTTTATCATCCACTTGTTTAATGATAATGGCGCAATAAAGACTGTGACTGCCATCTTTGGCGGGCAAACTACCGGGCACCACCACCGAACCTGCCGGAACCCGTCCGTAGCTGATGGTGCCGGTGGCGCGGTTATAGATCTTGGTGCTCTGGCCGATATACACCCCCATGGAAATAACTGCCCCTTGTTCCACCACAACTCCTTCCACGATCTCTGAGCGCGCGCCGATAAAACAATCGTCTTCGATAATAGTGGGACTTGCTTGAAGGGGTTCCAACACACCGCCGATCCCCACACCCCCGGAAAGATGCACATTTTTGCCAATCTGCGCACAGGACCCTACGGTGGCCCAGGTATCCACCATGGTGCCGGTACCCACAAAAGCGCCGATATTCACATAAGAGGGCATCAGCACCACACCCGGCGCAATATAAGCGCCGCGCCGCGCCGCCGCAGGCGGCACTACCCGGACCCCGGCAGCCAGAAAATCGTTTTCGCCATATTCAGCATATTTGGGCGGTACTTTATCGAAATAGTTGCTATAACCGTCGCGAATCACAATGCTGTCTTTAGTACGAAAATACAGCAGCACCGCCATTTTTAGCCACTGATTAACCACCCAGACATCGCCTTGTTTTTCGGCGACGCGGGCTTTACCCAACTCTAAAAGACCCAAAGCTTCTTCCACGGCTTCGTAGACGTTATTGGGAACATTATCGGGTGAAAAAGCGCTACGCCGTTCAAAGGCGTCTTCAATGGTTTTTTGCAGATCTGTCATGGGTTATTCCTCGTCAACCGGGTTAGGAAAGATGGCCATCTGCGCTACCGTCTATTTAAAGGTGAGCTTGTGCCAATTAGTGCTGCCATCCTAACCTAGAAAGTCATAAGCGGGTACAGTCTGTTTCGTCTCTTCCAAAAGAAATCAGTCAATTCATTTACCCAATCGTAACCCCTGTCAAGATAACGACAATGACAGTCAAAAAAATGACGGCTTAATAAGTTACATAAAATGTATAAATAAGATGTAAATATTTAAACCCATGATTTTAATGGTTATAGATGTGTTGGCATGATTGTTCCTTATAAGACAAGTGCATTTTGTGGCGCCTCTAGAAGCTTGTATGGCGTCTAGCTAAATAAAGATCCGCACACAGGCACTTAACGATTTTATGGAACTACTTATTAGTGAAGAGGATGAAATGAAATTTATACAAAACAGGCTACAAGCGACCTTAACCACAAAGCTGACGGCCCTATGTGCCGTTTTTGTGCTGGGTTTAGGCATAGTGACCGTCACCGGATGGTTGTCCGCCAACCGATTGGGTAATTTTTTGGATCAAATCTCCGACAAAGATTACCCGGCGGTGCGTGCGGTGCTAGAGATGGAGATTGCCCGGGTTGGTCAGGCTGACGATTTAGCCAGTTACCTTGCTTCTCAAGACGAGGACTATTTGCAACAGTGGCATCAAGGCCGTGAAAACTTCGAAAAATGGCAGGTTGCCTATGGGAACGTCACCCAAAGCGAAGCAGGAAAAGCATTGCTGGCGGAGATTGATCGCCTCGACGATGAATACGATCGAAAAGGCGATGCGGTTGTCGCCCTTCTCAAGGCCGGTCGTGAAGCCGAAGCCAACCGTGTATCCGATGAAGAACTTGGGCCCATTGAAGAGCAGATTTTTAAACGTCTCGATGAAATTAAAGCACGCAATATTGAAGATATTGAACAAGGTGGAGAACAAGCCGACGCCACCCTTGTTCAGGTGCGAACTTTGTTATCGAGCCTCCCCTTAGCTATTTTAGTCGTTGCCAGTGGGTTGGCGTTTTTCATGGCGCGGGGTATTGTCAAACCCCTGAAACGTTCCGTTGACGTGGCCGAGGCCATCGCCGGGGGTAAGCTGGATAACACCATCGACAGCGGCGGTCAGGATGAAA
>CAZGON010000325.1:0-3231 GCA_964527085.1 uncultured Candidatus Competibacteraceae bacterium | reverse complement strand
TATCTCATAACCCCATACCTGGGGGCAAATGCCTACTTTTCCAAGAGGTCTAATAGAGGGGTAAGTTATAGAAAAACGAAGGCCGCAATTGAAATCATTAATAATGTTAATTCAAAATTACATCAGGGCTAACAAGGCAAATTCACGCTGACACATTTCCGCAACGCTCGTTTATGGCCAATGCCACAAGCCTCCCGTTGCTTCGATGTGCCGGTGACGTGAGGTGTTAGGTGTCTAAACCCATTAACAGTGGGCGAAATACCACCGAAAAAGAACTCCGAGAAGCACGGCGCATTCGAAAACTGCACTCCATTCAACAAAAAGACCATCCCTCGGCAGTGCCAGCAGACCCTGCCAAGCTAAGCCGCATCAATACCTATGGTCTTCTCCCTGAGTTCTATATCGATGAACCGTTTACCTGCCGCGTTTGTGGTAAGCACGAAATCTGGCGGGTACACGCTCAAAAGTGGTACTACGAAGAAGCTAAAGGTCACATTGATGCACGGGCGGTTGCGTGTCACGATTGCCGCATGAAGAAGAAAAAAAGCAATGGTCCCAATGAACGCAACACCTAACCCGGCGCTCAACCCGACCGTGCGCTTCGCGCCCGGCAGGTTATTTGGGGCGTTAGGCATTCAACAAAAGGTGTTGCCATGCCAACAATTTCTATGTTCTACGGTATTTTGATTAGAATGTTTTTCTATGATACAGACAAGCATAACGTTGCGCATATCCATGCTGAATATCAAGGACAAGCAGCCGTGTACTCAATTTATGATGGAACCATATTGGCTGGTAGTCTTCCATCGAAGAAACACAAGCTAGTTGTTGCCTGGATTGAGATCCATCAAGAAGACTTGCTTGCTGACTGGGAGTTAGCTGTTAACGGTAAAAAACCTTTTCCAATTCGAGGGCTTGATCAATGAGAATTGCGGAAGTTTTTCCTCAAGAAGGCTATGTTTTGCAAATAATCGACGAAGACGGGCAAATAGGTCTTTTTGATGTGCAGCCTTATTTGGAATCTGAGGTCTTTGCGCCTCTGAAAGACAAAAATGAATTTACTCGTATCTACAATGGGAAATATTTTATTGAATGGGCTTGTGGAGCTGATTTATCTGCAGACACCATCGAGGCAAGATGGAAAAAGATATTATATCAAACTGCCTAACAAGGCGCTCAACCCGACCGCTCGCTTCGCTCCCGGCGGGTTAGCTTGTTGTTAGCCGAGTTTAGAGGAAAGAATCTTTGAATATCCGTTACTACATTGATCCGCAAACGGAGTTGCCCCACATACATGGGCATGATGTAGTAGAAGACGAGGTTGAAGAAGTGCTTCTTCGTCCTTTAGAAGATAGGCTTGGTAAAGAGGGCGCACGAGTAGCCATTGGAAAAACGTTTGGTGGAAAAGTTTTAAAAGTCATTTATGTCCCTGATCCCACACCCAACAGTGTTTTTATTATTACAGCCTATGAATTGCGAGGCAAACCCTTGACTGCATTCCGGCGTCGCCGGAAGAGGAAAGCGCCATGAAACAGAGTAACTATCCCCCTGGTTGGGACGAAAAGCGGTTACAAAATGTCCTTGAACACTATGAATTCCAATCAGAAGATGAAGCCGTTGCCGAAGACGAGGCTGCGTTTGAGGCGCCAGAGCAGACCATCATGGAAATACCCACCGAATTAGTTCCTCAGGTCAGGGAGTTAATTGCAAAGCACAAAGCCGCGTAGCGGCTAACAACCAAATCAACCTGACCGCCATCGTCGCTAGCGCTCCTTGGCGGCAGGTTATTTGGGGCGTTAGCTGTACACAGTTCAATTCGGGGTGTACCATCTGTACATACGTACATCAGAGAACTTGCGTATGTCTATAACCATCGATACCTCAGCCTTAATTGCGGTGATCGGAAACGAAAAAAGCAAGAAGACAATAATTGATTTAACCGTGGGTTGTTCACTCTATGCGCCGACTTCGGTGCACTGGGAAATCGGTAATGCATTTTCGGCGATGTTCAAAAGACAGGGTTCAAGTCTCGATCATGCGCATAAGGCATTGGAAGCCTATCAAGAAATACCCATTCGATTTATAGACGTTCCATTGAAACAATCCATAGCATTGTCCCATCGTCTTAATCTCTATGCCTATGATGCGTACCTTATAGAGTGTGCGTTGCAAACGAATACCTCACTTTTAACGCTTGATAAGCGTTTGATTATCTCAGCCGGACAAGCGGGTGTGGTCTGCTTAGAGGTGTAAACATGAAAGAGTATAGCTTTACGGAAGCACGACAGCACTTTGCCTCTATCTTAGATGAGGCAAAAAAGGAAGGAGTTGTGTGCATCAAAAAGAAAAACGGAGAGACTTACTACATTAAACCTGTCATTTCTAAAAAATCACCCCTAGACATTAAAGGTGTAAGTATGGGTATCTCTTCGAAAGAGATCATCGATATTATAAGGTCGGGTCGAGAGAGAAATTACAGCTAACCACCAAATCAACCTGACCGCCTGTGTCGCTAGCGCGCCTCGGCGGCCGGTTATTTGGGGCGTTAGCCAATAAAAACCAACCGTGCTAAAGTTTAAGCATGCGAGAAATTATTGAAATGTCAGTACCTAACCCCCTTATTACCACATCGCCTGACCGACTCAGTGGTACACCTGTGTTTGCTGGAACGAGAGTACCTATACAGACGCTTATTGATTATCTTGAAGGGGGAGATTCGCTAGATGAGTTCTTAGTGGATTTTCCAAGCGTTTCCCGTGAGCACGCGATTGCCGTCTTGGAACTTGCCAAATCTGCGCTTTTTGCCAAGGCCGTAGCGGCATAGTATTACGGCGGTTACTGTGCGCGTTCTTCTCGATGGTTGTGTGCCGAGACGCCTTGGCGAGGCATTGTCGATGCACGAGGTTCAAGCAGCTTCAAAGCTGGGTTGGAGTGATCTTGATGATGGTCCACTGCTTGATGCGATGGCTGGACGCTTTGATGTCTTGGTCACTGTTGACAAGAGTCTGCCTAAGCAACAGCGGCTGAAGGATAGGTCTTTTGCCGTCATTGTTCTTCGTGCCAAGACAAACCGCTTAGCCGATCTGCTTCCCCTCGTTCCGGTACTTCTCCATACACTCGAAAAACTTCATCCAGGTCAGATTCATGAATTGTTTGGCTAACCACCAAATCAACCTGACCGCTCGCTTCGCGCCCGGCGGGTTAGCTTGGTCGTTAGATCATTTAATAGGC
>CAZGON010000324.1:0-3294 GCA_964527085.1 uncultured Candidatus Competibacteraceae bacterium | reverse complement strand
CAGTTCGGCTTCAGGAGGTACCCATTAACCCCAGGCTTATCCAGAACTCACGTTGAGTTATCTTTTTTTGAGAAATAGCTTTTCGCTATTCATCGCTGACGCCCCTATAAATGACGCCATTACCCTTTTTTGAAAAAAGAAACGTAAGACCGTTATCGCTTTGTTATATAACGGTGAGCCAGAGGTCGTTCTGAGTAGTTCAATGCCTCAAAAGACGTTTTGAATGGGTTATCTAAAAAAGGCTGCCCGCAAACCTTACCTTTCTAAAAGCTTGAGTTTATCGGGTTTACCGTCCCACTCGGTAGCGTCGGGGGGTGGGTCTTTTTGCGCTGTAATAACTGGCCACCCTCTGGCTAACTCCGCATTAAGCTCCAAAAAATGCTCCTGGTCTGGCGGTAGCTCATCTTCCGAGAAGATGGCTTCAGCGGGACATTCGGGTTCACAAAGGGTGCAATCGATACACTCATCAGGATCGATGGCTAAAAAATTTGCGCCTTCATGAAAACAGTCCACGGGACATACTTCAACACAGTCGGTATATTTACATTTGATACAATTTTCAGTCACAACAAAGGTCATGGCAATCCTCGTTTTAGAGACGATGGCATGAAGCCAACCTATTAACGGCTTGCAGTCATATAGAACCGATAAAGTATATACTTATCGATATAGATTGGCCTACTCGATTAACTTCTTAATTTGATACACAACCTCCAAGGCTTGACGAGGGCTTAAACTATCCGGATCGACCTTATGCAGCAAGGTCATCACAGGATGAGATTCCTCTGTAAACAACAAGGGTTGTCTGTTTGGTAGCTGGTTTGGCAATTGTAGCTTAGCGTCTGGCGAGGGATTTTCCAGCTTCTCAAGATGTCGTTTGGCGCACTCCACGACCGGCTTTGGAATACCCGCCAGTGCCGCCACCTGAAGACCATAACTACGACTGGCTGGTCCTTCCTGTACCGCATACATAAACACGATGGTGTCTCCCTCTTCGACCGCATCCAGATGCACGTTGGCAATGGTGGCGTGTATGTCTGCAAGCCGAGTGAGTTCAAAATAATGGGTCGCAAAAAGGGTAAACGCCTGACAGGTGTGAGCCAGGTAGTCAGCGCATGACCAGGCTAACGCCAATCCGTCAAAAGTGCTGGTGCCACGGCCCACCTCATCTATCAGTACCAGACTTTGCGGAGTGGCGTTATGCAGGATAGTGGCCGTTTCCGTCATTTCCACCATAAACGTGGAACGGCCTCCAGCGAGATCATCGGAAGCGCCGATCCGGGTGAAGATCCGGTCAACAGGGCCAATGGTTGCTTGGCAGGCGGGCACAAAGCTGCCGATATGGGCAAGCACCACCAGCAAAGCAGTCTGGCGCATGTAAGTGCTTTTGCCACCCAGATTAGGCCCGGTGATAATCAACATGCGACGCCGGCTATCCAAGCGTAAATCGTTGCCAATAAAAGGCGTTTCCGTGACCTGTTCAACCACCAGATGACGGCCTCCGTCGACGCTCAAACCGGGTGTATCAACCAATTGTGGAGGCTGCAAATTTAACGTTCTGGCCCGTTCGGCGAGATTAGCCAGCACATCAAGTTCTGCGATAGCGGCTGCGCTTTCCTGTAACGGAGCAAGGACGCGAACAAGGCTTTCCAAAAGGTCGTCATAAAGACTTTTTTCCCGCGCTAGAGCACGTTCTCGGGCACTCAACACTTGGTCTTCAAAACCCTTTAGTTCGGGTGTTATATAGCGCTCGGCTCCTTTCAAGGTTTGCCGCCGCAAATAGTCTGGGGGAACTTGATCAGTGTGACTACGACTGACTTCAATATAGAAACCATGCACCCGATTGTAACCGATCTTTAAGTTAGCAATTCCGGTGCGGGACCGCTCTTGGGTTTCCAAATCCAGCAAGTACTGATTGGAATGCTCGCTTAGATTACGCAAATCGTCCAGTTCCGCATCATAGCCAGCGGCGATAACACCGCCATCGCGAACAGATTGGGGTGGTGTGGCAACGATGGCCTGTTGCAACAGGGTTTGCATGTCGGGATGGGTGCTAATGCGCTGGGCGATTGTCTGAAGTAAGGCCGCCTTTAGCGGTGTTATGGTTTCTTGCAATTCTGGGAGCCTTGCCAAGCTCTGGCCTAGGTGGGCTAAATCCCGAGGACGGGCCGATCTTAAAGCTACCCGGGCGAGGATGCGCTCCATGTCACCGATACCTTTCAGCGTTGACTGCACCGTTTCATAATAGTCGTCGGTTAATAAACAGGTGATAGCCTGCTGGCGCGAACCCAAGACTGTTCGGTCGCGCAGAGGGCGATTGATCCAATAGCGCAGTAAACGTCGTCCCATGGTTGTCGTGCAGTGATCCATCACACCAATCAAGGTGAACTGATGACGTCCGCTGATACTGAATTCCAGTTCCAAATTACGGCGGCTCGGCGCATCTAAAATCACACTATCGCTATGCCGTTCAGCATAAATACCGGTTAAATGAGGTAGTGCATTGAGCTGAGTTTGCTGGGCATATTGCAGTAGACATCCAGCAGCGGCAATGCCTAAGGTCAAATCGCTGCAGCCAAATCCCGCTAAATCCCGGGTTCCAAACTGCGAGCAAAGAATTCGCTGCGCACTATCCTGGTCAAAATGCCAAGGCCCTCGACGACACAAGTGGGTAAGGGCGGCAAGCGTCTCAGGTAGGTTAGCCTCTTCACTGATCAGAAGTTCTGTGGGTTTAAGTCGCTCAAGTTCACCTAACATCGCTTCTTCGCCAGTTACTTGGGTGACGGTAAAGTGGCCGCTACTCAACGCTAAGCTGGCGATGCCGTACTCAGTGTTTTCCTGATACACCGCCGCCAATAAACTATTGTGCTGCTGGTCTAACAACGCTTCATCGGTAAGGGTGCCAGGGGTAACAATGCGCACCACCTTGCGTTCCATGGGTCCCTTGTTGGCGTGGGGATCACCCATTTGCTCACAAATGGCCACTGACTGACCCAGGCGCACCAGTTTGGCTAGATAACTGTCTGCGGCGTGATAGGGAACGCCAGCCATGGGTATCGGCGCCCCGGCGGATTGACCCCGGCTGGTAAGGGTAATCTCCAGAAGATCCGCGGCACGACGTGCATCCTCAAAGAACAGCTCATAAAAATCACCCATGCGATAAAACACCAACAGATCGGGGTGCTCAGCCTTGATACGCAGATACTGCTGCATCATGGGTGTATGCTGGGTTAGATCATCATTGCTTTTTTTCATACCGTCATTTTTACGAGATAGCATGGCTTTTCATAAATA
>CAZGON010000323.1:0-3305 GCA_964527085.1 uncultured Candidatus Competibacteraceae bacterium | reverse complement strand
AAGGTCTCCACCGACACCGAAATAACAGCAAATTTTAGGGTATTCCAGACCGCATTCCACCACTCGCTATCGGCTAACACGCCGTACCACTCACCGTCAAAGTATTCTAAATAATTTGCAAAACCGATGAATTCGGCGCTGTCAAGGTCTGCCAAGTTGGCGTCAGTAAAACTAAACCAAATGGTTTGTAGCAGTGGCCAGGCGGCTACCATCGCTAATACGATGAGCATAGGCGTTAAAAACAACCAAGCAGCCCGCACCCGGCTGCGGGTCAATTGAGATTTTTGGGTCGTCGACTGGGACTTGTGGGGTTGGTCGTAAATCAGTTTTTTAGCTGCCTGGGCAGTAACTTCCGCAGTTTCCTTAGCCATAAGCTATCACCTTGAAGGGTGGCAAGAAGCGGCTGATGACAATCAAGTCACCAGCGCCCCATTACTTAGTTACCATCATGTGGAATTTACCAGCGCCTGCCGCCTCGGCTCATGCGCTTCAAGTTGCTTTCCAATTCCGCCAAACTCTGTTCAGCGTTCATTTTGTCAGAGAGTACGGCGTGTACCGCATTCCAGAACTCATTACTCACTTGATTATATTTGGTGCCAGTCACTGTCGAAGGACGCGCCACGGCATTGACAAAGGTTTCGTACAACTCGCCAAAAAAGGGCGTGGCTTCAAGCACCTCTGGGTCCTTATAAAGGCTTTCGATGGTGGGATTAAAGGAACCTTTGATGGCGCGGCGTTTTTGCTCCTCAAGACCCGTGAGATACATCACCAGATCCGCTGCGATTTCGGGGTTTTTAGAGTATTTAGATACCGCCAACTGCCAACCGCCGAGAGTGCCGGCGTGTTTACCGTCCTCACCACCCTTGGGTAAAGCGCTGACACCCACCTTGTCCTTAATGGTGCTTTCGGGACCCTGGGCTAATGACCAGGCATAGGGCCAATTTCGCATGAACACCGCATTACCCGATTGGAATACGCCACGGGCTTCTTCTTCGGCGTAATTCAAAACCCCGGTGGGAGAAATGGTGTTAACCCAACCGGCAGCTTGGTCTATGGCAGCGACTGCTTGGGGATTATTGATGGTGATCTTACCCTCGTTACTCACAATGGTGCCGCCATCGTGGCTAGCCACCCACTCCAAGGCATCGCAAGTCAGCCCTTCATAAGCCCGGCCTTGCCACACAAAACCCCATAGCCTGCTATTGCCTTCGGCCCGTTCGGCATCTTGAATCTTTTTAGCCGTGGCGGTCAATTCATCCCAGGTTGTGGGTACTTCTTCACCGTATTTCTCCAACAAATCCGAGCGATAGTAGAGCACGCCGGCATCGGTAAACCAAGGCATCGCCACTAAGGCGCCATCGACAGTGTTATTTTCTATGATGGTGGCAAAATGCTGCTCTTCTGCACCTTCTGAAAACTCTTTCAGATCGATAAGGTGGTTGCTTAAGATGCCCGGCCAGATCACATCGATTTGAAACACATCGATGTCGGCCGCACCTGCCGATAATAACTGTTGATAGAGGGCTAGGCGTTCTGTGGAAGAATTAGGGGTAGAAATAACATTGACTTGATTACCAGTTTCCTGTGCCCATGCTTCAGCCCCTTCCCTACACAAGGCCAATTCCGCCCCCACGGCGCCGCAAGAAATTGAGAGAGTCGCCGCCTGAACAGTACCGATGCTGGCAAGCAACAGTGCAGAAATAACAAGACCCCAAAGACCCTGTTTGTACATTTTCATGAATTTTTTTCTCCTGGTGTTTTGATATTGACACTCAGGGGAGAAGATCCCCGCTCTTTGTCCGCGCACAAGCACTTTTTAATAAAATGATCTATTCGTTATCTACCTATTTTTATAGTAGGTAATGCTTAATCTTTCACTTTTTCTTAAGGGTAACTCTCTTCACACAGACGTCAATATAAGAAGATTCAAATTTAGTACCGATCTGCGATTTGTCCAGCAGATAAAGAAGTTTTTAGCCTCATTAAGTTTCCCCTTAACGCACCAGAAACCCCTAACAAAACGAATCCATTATTTTTTAGGTGCGTATTACAACCATGAAAGGTGACAACAACTGGACGCCCCTACCTAGCGAGAAGGCCACAGTCTCACTAGGTGAAACAAAAACAACTGTGGAGGAGAATAAAAGATGACTAATCCTATCGGTATTCGGACTTTCATGAAAGCAAAATCCAAAAAGTTGCTGTTCATATCTATTGCGCTACTAGCAGCTTCAGCCAACGCCGCCACCATCGAAGGTAAGCTGAATGGCGTACACTGTGCATTAGAAGGTGATACCTGCCCCATTGATCGGCTGGACCCTCACATCGCCTTAGAACAGGACTTTGTGGTGCAGCAGTCCAATGGCGATTATTACTTTATTATCAATCTTGATCGTGCGGTCAAAGCGCGTTATGTTCTCGAAGACGTCAAAGTAACCGGTGATGTTAACGACCAGTATTCCTCCATTAATGCCTAAGAACTGGCCGTCAAACGGGAAGGTAATTACAAAACCGTGTGGTCGGAGAAACTACAAAGACGGGAATATCGCGATTTAAAACAGTCGGGCGCCAGCAGACCTTGATTTTTACGACCCATAACATCTACGGTGTCACTGACATTTGAGCACAGTGACACCGTATTGTTCGAGTTTTATCGAGTAAAAATACCGACCGACCGAGAACCCTTATCCGCCAATTGCTGCAACCGCTTAGCAATACGAGTTGCTTCGCGAGCCGCATCGCTGGTGCCAGCCGGCTCTCTGGCCGCCAAGGGTAAGACTCCAGAAGTCTCTGTCATACCGATCCATTGTCTTGCCGCATCGTTGGTACCCGGTTGCGCCGAGGGGTAATACTGCGAGTGTTCTCCAGGTTTAGTCGTGCCTTGCCATTCCACTAGAGCATCGTAGGAACCGGCGGGTTCCGCAAGCTGTGACCAAGGTATACGATCTTCGGCAACTGCATTTACACTAACCACCAACCCAACAACCATCAATACGGGCGCTAAAACTTTCATCATTTATCTCCCAACCTTAACGATTCATCACTAAAGATTCGTAGCTTGAGAGATAGGATAACGAGACCGTTGTAAGATTTTTGTCAAAGTTATATGAAGAAAATATTAAAGCGTGGGCAAAACATGGTCCCGATAGAAAACCTGGTGCACGACTTTGATGATAAATCAGCAACAACTGTAAAGCTGCAAAAGCGACCGCTGATGCACTACACTTTGTGTAAACAATTTTTACAAAGGTTAGGAGTTACGCAGTTGATATTAGTTGATACATGGGACAGGCTAGATAAGCCCG
>CAZGON010000322.1:2922-3383 GCA_964527085.1 uncultured Candidatus Competibacteraceae bacterium | reverse complement strand
AGCCCCTCCAGATCTAGCGGTTGATGCATTTCATTGAGCACAAAATTGAGCCCCTCGGACTCCGTACCGGCATCCTTGAGTTTACCCATAATATTCTGGGTTTCTGCGTCGTCGATGTGTCCATCCGCTTTAGCAGCATTAATCATCGCCTTAAGAATCAAGGTTCCTGTTGCCGCCAACTCTTGTTCCTCAGCGGGGTTAGCCGGGGGTCGCAAACCCAGTGGTACCTCTGCCACCGAATCACTTGGCTTACCTGACAATGGCGGCGATTGCAACGGCGCATCATGGGTTGTTGCCGGTCGATTACGATTTTGCAGCGCATCCAAGGCTAAGCCTCCTAACAACGCCAGGGCACCGCCACCCAATGCCCCCTTCGCCGAGCGGCTGCCACCTCCCAGTAGCGCACCCGCCAAAGCACCAAGCCCGCCGAGAGCCGCTGGATTACCGCTTTTGACCTCGCG
>CAZGON010000322.1:1300-2795 GCA_964527085.1 uncultured Candidatus Competibacteraceae bacterium | reverse complement strand
TCCATCCGCCGCTCTCCAGAGTGGGAGAGATTATTTTGCATAAATGCACCAAGCAACTTATTGACATCGAACATGGGTTTACCCTCTCAAGCTCTTATGATTGCATTACCTACTTGCAGGAAACCAGCACTCTAGCTGCTGCTTCCAGAAGACGCCGTGAATACTTCCCTGTAGGATAGTCTTGTTCTTGCGTAAGTCCTATAAACTAAACCCTGAGAATAACATCTGTTAACTTTCACTACTGTGACATATTTAGTTAACAAGACACTTTCATAAAAGGACCACGCCCCCACATAATCGTTTGGAAAAAACTAACCCATGTACTTGTTTAAACCACCTTCCCAGCAACACATCCAGACCTTTATTGCTCAGCAAAGCGCTTTTTCCTGGTCCTACCCACAGATCGGCGCGACCCATCTGCATATCAATCAGGTGCCCTGTCATCTCCCCAGAGATTTTGTCTTAGACCATCATCGCATCAAATTGGGAACAGGTTTGGCTTGCTATTGTCGCGCCAAAACAGCCCTTGCTCATTGGGATATGCTCACCCTGCCTTGGCTGCAGGTTTTTCCTGTTTCCACACCACCGGGCGAGAACCAAGTGGCGGCCATCTTGGCTAAAGGCCCTGGTATTTGGTCGCTTAATGCAGCCCGAATCATTTATCTTTTAGACACTAAAGGGGGTGCCGTGGAGCGTTACGGCTTTGCTTATGGCACATTACCAGACCATGCGGTTCAAGGTGAAGAACGCTTCTCTGTGGAATGGCATCGTCAGGATGACTCAGTCTGGTATGATTTGATGGCGTTTTCGCGACCCAGTCAGCGTTTAATGCGTTTGGGCTATCCCTACGTGCGGGGATTGCAACGCCGCTTCGCGGCAGACTCTGGCCGCGTTATGCTTATGGCAACACGACAGGATTAACAATGTTTCGGCATGGAGTACTCATGTACCGGCTTTTATTGATTTTTTTACTCAGCCTTTCGTGGTGTGCCAACGCTTTTGACGATCCCGCAACTGCCGTTGCCGCCTCGCAGTATCGACAACACATTCAATCCAGCCATGCCCAAGAGAACCTGGACGGCCCGGCCGCGTTCCGTAAAGGGCAACGCTATGCTCGGCAAAAACTCTGGGCAGACGCCATCACTGCCTACGAACAAGCCATTGCCGCCGATGCGACGCATGCCAACTGGTGGTTACGCTTAAGCCGCGCTTGGCAATTCGTCAAAGTTTCACAGCCGCAACAGCGCGAGCGTCCCTTACAAGCCACCTATACCGAGTCGCGCAAACGGCACCTACTAAAGCCCGTGCTCTGTTTCGCTTAGGTGCTCTTTATCAGCAGCGCAAACAACCAAAGCTTGCTATGGCCGCTTATAAAGAGGGATTGGGTTTAATAGATAGCCCGCTCATTGCAGAGCGCTACGCTAAGATGGTAGAAGCTCATCGGTTTCAGATGCAAGGCGTGGATGTAACGACAGAGAGTGCGACGCCGAAAATT
>CAZGON010000322.1:0-1261 GCA_964527085.1 uncultured Candidatus Competibacteraceae bacterium | reverse complement strand
AGCTCAGGAAAACCGCCTTTGTATCGACGGAGTCCGCCACGGCCAAAGCTACGCTATCACTGTTCGGCCAGGCATTCCTGCTGCTAACGGTGAAAAAAGCCGCGCCCGCGAGACGTTTTCTGTCCAAGTAGACGATCGTCAGCCTAGCTTAGGTTTTCGCGGCAATGCCTACGTGCTCCCGCGCCAAGGCAGTCAACATCTTCCCTTAATCAGTGTCAATGTAAACGCTGCCAAGTTAACCCTGTTGCGCATCAATGACCGTAACCTGACCCAACAAATCAACCAACGCCAGATCACCACCACGCTAAGTAAATACAATATTGACGAACTGCTCAATGAATCAGGTGAACAGCTCTGGCAAGGGGAAATCGCCATTGCAGGGCAGCGCAATCAGGAAACCACCACAGCGATTCCCCTCAGTCAATTGGTAGCACGCACGGAACCCGGTATTTATGTCATGGTGGCGAAGCCCACCGACAAAAAAGAAGTTAACCGGCAAAACCGGGCTACTCAATGGGTAGTGGTTTCCGATCTAGGGCTGACCACCTTTGCGGGTGAAGATGGTCTTAATATCTTTGTGCGCTCGCTCCGCAACGCCCTGCCCCTAGCCCAAGTGGAGCTGCATTTATTTGCCCGTAATAATAAACGACTTGGCAAAATCATTACCAATAAAACCGGTTATGGACGCTTTGACCCGGGTCTGTTGCGAGGTCAAGGGGGGTTGGAGCCCGCTGCGTTAATGGCCTATGGCGAAGGGAATGACTTTAACTTCTTGGATTTAACCCGCCCTGCCTTTGATCTCAGCGACCGCGGCGTAGCAGGCCGTGAAGCGCCAGGGCCTATGGATGCTTTTTTGTATAGTGAACGGGGCGTCTATCGGCCTGGAGAAACTGTCGAACTGATGGCTCTACTACGGGATAACCGGGGTTATGGGTTAGCCGATATACCCTTAACCATAAAGGTGCTCCGCCCGGACCAGGTAGAAGATCAGCGCTTGGTGCTTACCGATGCGAAGGCGGGTGGTTATCATGCTACCCTGCCTTTAGCCAGAAACGCCCGCACTGGCGCTTGGACAGTGCGAGCTTATACGGACCCGGACGCTAAACCCATCGGGGGAATGACCTTTCAAGTAGAGGATTTTGTCCCCCAGCGTCTCAAGCTAGAACTTGCCAGTAGCGATAAGGTGTTGCAGCCAGGTAAAGTGACAAACCTGAAGGTGGCTGGCCGTTTTCTCTATGGAGCCCCTGCCGCCAACCTCAAA
>CAZGON010000321.1:0-3444 GCA_964527085.1 uncultured Candidatus Competibacteraceae bacterium | reverse complement strand
CCAATCTCCACTTCAAACACTGCCTATGCCAAGATAGTTATCCAGAACTCACGTTGTATTAGGTAGAGGATCGTGAAACGGATCTAGGAGCACAAGGCCATCAATCCAACTAAAGTCACGGATGTTTCGCGTCACTAAAGTCAAACGGTTTTCTAAAGCTGTACCCGCTATCAAAGCATCTCCTAGAGATAGCTTGCGCTGCTGACGAAGTTGGATAGCCTTTTCAACGATCCTATCAGTGAGTGGTAAAGGACGCAACCAATTGAATAGCGCTTCAAGTCGTTTTCGTACATCGTCAGTTAGCTTGTGATAACCAAGTACTTCAATACGGCTAATGATTGATACTTTGGGTAAATTTTGTGCGAAGAAGGGCCGCAGTATTGTATCTTCAGCTCTAACGGCATAGATAATAATATTGCTGTCCACTAGCATAGCTCAGTCTCGCCCTGGCAGAAGGCGATCCTGACGGGTGGTGCGTTGCCATTGAACGGGATCTTCAATCTCTGAAAAGGCTCTAAGATCAGCTAGTTCTTTCAAGATTGTAGCCACCTGCTTTCTACATTCAGACTTGTCATCATCAGCGTCTTTCTGGTTGACCGATTTGGTCTCTAGGAACTGGATAAATTGTAAGGCTTGAATGCGCAAATCCTCAGGCAAACGTCGAGCATGGGCGGCGATTTCATCAATTGTCGACATGTGTAAACTCCAAAATAGTGCATTACTATTGTGAATTCTCATGCAAAATTGCTATTTTGCATAGTTTTAGCTATAAATTTTGTTCCGTCTGATAAGCAATAAGCGTTTAGGCCACCTTCGCATTTGCATTCACTTGCTTAAGGATTGCAATCACTTTATCCGCTGCCTGCTCCGGCAGCACCCCATCGATGCCCTCATAGTGGATATCGGTAAACGGCGCTTCATAGAGCGCCGCCAAGTCCACTACACCGTTGCGAACCAAGTGCTCGATGACATGGTCGATAAAACGGATTTGATCGGCTGTTAGCGCCCCGCTGGATAAGAACTCGGCAAACGCCCCTTTAGCCGCCTTGCGGTCCAGACCCACAATTCGCCGGATCAGCTCGCCAAGAGGCTGCTCGCCGTAATTTTCTAAAAAATCTTCTCTGCTGCCAGGACCGTCTTCGGAAAATAGCACCGCTTCCAAACCCTCCAGATCCTTAGCCGTAATGGGTTGGTTATTGCGGAGACGTTTGATGGTGACGTGATCCTGATGGGTACGGATAAATTTTTCCACCTTGAGGCGGTAGTTCTTCAGGCTGGGATCGGCCTGAATCAGCCCCTCAATGTGTGTCACCTCACCCAGTTCATCCTCAAAGTCGGTATACAGCTTCTCCCGGGGACCGGCTTTATCGACAAATTTAATCAGATCCCGCAACCGGCAACGCACCTGCTCCAGCATGGGCAGGGTCACGTCCTGCCAATACTCGTCGCTTTGCAGATCGAGGATCAACGCCATCTCAGCGTTCACCGCTGGAATGGCGCGTTTTTCCTCAAGGCCCTGGGCTAGCTCCCGCACCCGCGCCTGATAACGTTCCAGGTTAGGGGCAGTTTCCAGAATAGATAGTTGTAAATTGAGAATCAGCAGATCAAAGCGGCGGCTAAATTCATCGTCTTCGTCCGGCGACGGCAGGCCGCTCAGATGTTCAGTAATATCCAGCTGATCGCCTTGGCTCAGGTGGTTCCAGCGTTCCCGGTTGGAAAAGGTCTCCAGCGTGTGGCGATGGGGTCGCACCAAGAAATTATCCGGATTCATCCGGGTGACAACTTCGTGCAACTGGTCCAGCAATTCGCCGCGAAGCTTTTCATCTGGCTCTTCCAAGTTATCCAACGCTTGCAGCGTAGCGGCCAGTTGCAAGCGGCGCTTAAAGACTTTTTGTTTCACCGATTCCTGCAAAGGGGCTTCCCGCAGACCTTGCGGATTAGCCTGGAAAAATTCCAAGTTGTCACAATAATCAAACACACAAAAGAACTGTTTATCCATGCCAGGACCAAATAGGTCCGGACGCAATCGGGTGCCGCGTCCTAGCATCTGCCAGAACTTGGTCTTAGAGCGCACCCGTTTGAAGAACACCAGATTCACCACCTCGGGCACATCGATGCCGGTATCCAGCATATCCACCGATACGGCGATAAAAGGGTCCTTATCCGGCACGCTAAAGTCATCAATCAAGTTCTGGGCATAGCTGACTTGGTTGTCAATCACCCGGCAGAACTTCCCCACCAAGTGCGGATAATTTTTATTGAAACGTTGGGCGATAAATTCCGCATGATCATGGTTCTTGGCGAAGATAATGGTTTTACCCAATTTATCGCCGCCCTGGATTTTAAGGCCGTGGGCCATCAGATGGGCCAGCACCTTATCGACGGTATCCTCGTTAAATAGCCAAGCGTTGAGGGCGGCAGCGTCGATCTCACGGAGAAATTGGCCGGTCTCCTCATCGAGGAAGGTGGCCTCATAGGCGTCTTTTTCGTCTTCGCTCAGCTCATCGTATTTGATGCCCTGGCGCTGAAACTTAAGGGGTACAGAGATAGCCCGCGGCGGCGTCAGATATTCATCAGCCACGGCCTGTTCTAGCTCGTAGGCATAGCTGGGAACGTTATCCTCCAGATCAAACAAGTGATAGGTATTGCGGTCCACCTCGGATCGAGGGGTAGCCGTGAGCCCCACCAGCAGACTGTCAAAATAATCAAAGATTGCCTTGAATTTTTGATAAATGGAGCGGTGCGCTTCATCGATGATGATAAGGTCGAAGGCATTGACGCCGAAGCGTTTGCCGCCGTCCCTTTTGGTGTCGTCGATCAGGTTCACCATCGTGTGGTAGGTGGAAAAAACCAGACGACTCTCCGGGCTTTCCTTCTCGCTCACCAGATTGACCAGAGACGCATGGGGTAAATGCGCGGCAAAAGCGGCTTTGGCCTGCCGCACCAGGGCCGTGCGGTCGGCCAAGAATAGCGTGCGGCGCACCCAATTGGCGCGCATAAGAATATCCACGGCGGCGATGCTCACCCGGGTTTTGCCGGTACCGGTTGCCATCACCAACAAACTGCCGCGGGAGCGTTCGTCTTGAAAGCGCTCCATCAGGCGGCGGATGCCTTCTTCTTGATAGTAACGCTCGACAATATCCCGGTTGAGAGGTGTTTTAGTGATGTTTTTGCGGGTTTGGCGGCGGTTGACCATGAGTTGTAACTGGTCCTTGTCGGCAAACCCCTGTACTTCCCGGGGTGGGTAAAAGCGGTCGTCCCACAGCCAGGTTTGATAACCGTTGCTGTAGTAGATGACCGGACGCTGCCCGGTCATTTTTTGCAAGCAATCGGCATACAGCTCCCCTTGACGCTCCCCCGCCTTGGGGTCTTGCTGGGTGCGCTTGGCCTCCACCACCGCCAGGGGCAAACCGTTGTCGCCCCACAGCACATAATCGGCATAGC
>CAZGON010000320.1:0-3502 GCA_964527085.1 uncultured Candidatus Competibacteraceae bacterium | reverse complement strand
GCCGGAATCCAGTTGCCAGGGAGGGTGGCAGGCGGTTGTCACCAGCGCTTGCCGTCCACGGCACTGGATTCTCGCCAGTCCATGGCGAGAATGACGTAAAGATGAATAGTTACCACTATTTCTATTGTAGTTGAACCCGGATCGCTTCTGGCAGACTTTGGTTAATCTCGGCAGCTTTTAAAACCGCTTTAACAGCGTCTTAAAACTGTAGCGATTTACAAATCCCTAGCGACACGAAAACCTATAAAATAGTCGTAGGAATCGCGCAGCGCTTCATGCCGATCTGCGGCGCGGATACCACGGGGTTGGTCGCTCCAGGAACCGCCCCGAGCGACAATGTGACTGGACGTCTCTTTTTCAGCGCAGCCTAAAACCGCTTCCCGATAGGGTTCCTCGTAACTAGAACAGGTCCACTCAAGCACATTGCCTAACATATCAAACAAACCAAACCCATTGGCTTGAAAGCTACCCACGGGCGCCGTATAGGTATAGCCGTCACTACAGTTCATCACTGTCCAACCCACAAAAGCAGTTTGACCCACCAAATCTGCCCCATTGGCGTAAGCGCAACCCTGGTCAGGATTATCCCCCCAGTAGCGGGAAGTGGTCATATGGGCCCGGGCCGCATACTCCCATTCAGCCTCGGTAGGTAAGCGGTATTTTTCACCCGTTTGTGCGGCTAACCATTCGCTGTAAGCGGTGGCGTCTTGCCAGCTCACATTGATGACTGGACGTTTGCCGTGGCCCCAACCTTCGTCTTCAGGTTGACGATGTCCCGTCGCGCTGACAAAACGAGCATATTCAGCAAAGGTGACTTCATAGCGGCCAATAGCAAAGGGTTTGACGATGTCAACTTGGCGTTGGGCTTCGTCTTGGAGACGGCCTGCCTCAGCTACTGGTGAGCCTATCCGAAAGGTTCCTGCTGGTATCAATACCATCTCGGGGCCTTGGTCTCCGGTGCTCAATTGATCACGAAAAATTCGGTTAGAATCCGAAGGAGGTTCGGATTTCAGACCCTCCAAAGCCGCTTGTGCTGCTTGTTGATGGCCACAGAGGGGGGCGCAATTATCTAAATAAGTTTGATAGGCGCTACGTACATGGTCTGCCTGGGCTTGGGCGAAAGCGCTGTCGTCTTGGTGTTTGACTTCCGCTTTGTCCAGCTCCATCTCAAGCCTTGTTAAGGCGGCAAGATCCGCTTGTATTGCGTTTCCTTTAGCCAACCAATGGCGAGCTTGGCGAAATTGCTGAGCAGTTAAGTTTTTTGCAGCGAGATCAGCATAGATTACAGCAACCCGATGTTTAGCCTTAGGGAGGAATGGGTGCTGAGCATCTAATTTAGCCAGTTCTTCCAGGATACCTAAGATAGCAGTTGTCTCTTGGGGGTTAGTTTCGAGGGTTTGTTGGGATAATGCCTGATCAAAACGTGTCGTTAAGGCATTGATTTGGGCTATACGTTGCAGTCGCAAAACGGCGGATTCGACGGTTTCTCGATGGGCGCAATCAGGGCAGCGTTGTAAATAAATTTCATAGGCTGCCAGGGTGTCAATGCGTTCTGCAGCCGCAAAGGCGCGATCATCCGTCCCGCGGCGAGTCGCCTCATGATCGGCAGCTTCGTTCATAACAGTCGCACGTTTTTGTGTTCCATCTTGAGCCGTCGACAAAGCCACCAGCGCTGTTTCAGGTGAGGTGGTAACTTTGGACAGGTTAATCTGGTTAATAGGTTTCTGGAGCGATAATGGCATTGTCACTGGGGGCATCGGCAGCCCCATTTGAGGACCGTACCACATATAGAGCATGGCAAAACTCAAACCAAGGGCGGCCAGCATAACCACCCGTCTTAACCTATGGGACCGCTGAACCTTATGAACTGGGCCTTGAGTATGTTGTAACTCGGTCAAAAATTCCCCTGCCGTAGGCAGCGAGGTATCATGCTCCTGTTGTAGATGCTGGGACAATATACGCCAAGCGCTTTCTGTCAGAGAGGGTGGTTTTGACAGGCTTTCTTTTCTAGAAGATAGCTGTTCCAAGGTCGCTGCGTTATAGGGAGACTCGCCAGTAAGTAGTTGATAAACCAATATTGCTAGAGCCCGGACATCCTGTTTTAAACGGCTCTGATTCATCGCTTGGGATTCTGGCGTGAAAAATCGCGGCAGCGCGGAATCCGGCTCTGGGTTGCGGGCGGTAGTACTATAATCGCGAGGTTGATGGGCCAGCCCAAAATCCAACAGTTTAACTAACCCTTGCTCGGTAATAAAAATGTTTTCCGGAGTGAGGTGACGATGGGGTACTCGGTGATACTGGTGTGCATAATCTAGCGCCACAGCAATAGGGTGTAATAGCTCTAAAATGCGCTTCAGGGACAATCCAGGGTCGCCTTCCTGAGCCAATACTTGAGCTAGATTTTGACCAGTTAAATATTCCATTTCCACGAAAGGCCAACCATCGCTGCCCAAACGCCAGCCATATACCCTAACGATATGGGTGTGATTGATGGCGGCAGCCAAGGTGGCGCGAGCACGGACTCGGACTAAAAACCCCCGCATAAATTGCTCAGCACGACCTCCTTGACCCGTATCTTCTTTACAAAGATCTTGGCTATGGGGGTAATCTTCCCGTCGTGGGGCAAATATTTTCAGCGCTTTATATTGATCAAAACCAGCCTCACGGGCAGAAAGATCACAGGCTAGCCAAACTTGACTGGTTTTACTTTCACCGAGCATACTCTCTAGTCGAAAGCGGTGGTTGTGAGGGCCAATCTCTAAGTTAGGCGTGAGCATTTCTAGGCATATGGCCACTGGTGTCAACTCGGCCTCTTCTTCATCGGCGCTAACAGGTGGTTCTTCTTCAGCAACGTGGTTGCCAGAATTTGACAGGTTAGGGGTTTTTATAGGGTCCGCATAATCGGCTGATTTGTCAGTAAAATTTTTCAAGGCATTAAGTAGATCGGTTCTGAGTTCATAAAACTCAGTTTCATCGATATACCCAGCAGTGCGGGCTTCTTGAAGTTGTCGAAGACGTGTTTTTAGATCCATTTATTGACTTGCCTTAAATCCGTTTATCAAGTTGAAATATTCAGATTAGTCTGTTTTAACTAATGTTTAACCCATTACCCCCCTTGGTTTTAACTGTTTAAAACAGAAATTCTTTTGAGCCACACTCGTAAATGGCTTACAGGTCAGGATAGGGAAGCTGATTTTCATTAGTATGCAAATTTCTCACCAGCCCTAAACCTATGGGATGCGGTAAGCTAGCGAAGATTGTTATTAAGAGGAACTGCTTGCTAACTAGGGTAGATTCCCGAAGACCGAAAGGGTCACGCTATGACTGTCAAAGGTCACATTGATAGTGATTTTTGTCACCTTAGACTGTCAAACAATTGTCTATAGCGTAGGCTATAGTGGTTAGCTTTTGCTAGCTGCTTAATTTTTAAAGCTTTTATAAGCAAACAGGTAACTGCTCACCCGTCATTCCGGCAGGGATTGCCGGAATCCAGTTGCCAGGG
>CAZGON010000319.1:0-3513 GCA_964527085.1 uncultured Candidatus Competibacteraceae bacterium | reverse complement strand
CCTCGATATCCGCCACCGTCAGTTGCCGAGCAGCCAGGGCCTTACGATCCAGCCAGATACGCATGGCGTAACGTTGGGCACCACCAATACGGATCCGGGCGACGCCATCGATGACCGCAAGCTGATCAACGATGTAGCGATCCGCATAGTCAGTGAGCTGTAGCAAATCCATGGTAGAGCTAGACAGGTTATACCAGACAATCACATCAGCGTCGGCGTCCACTTTACTAATTTCTGGTGGATCTGCTTCGTCCGGCAATTGGTCGACAACCCGTGATACCCCATCGCGCACATCGTTGGCCGCCACATCCACATCGCGATCTAAGGTAAACTCGATGGTGATGTCAGAGCGGCCATTACGGCTAACCGATTGAATGGTTTTTATACCTTCAATACCACTTACTTGGTCTTCAATAAGTTGCGTGATGCGGGTTTCCACCACAGCGGCTGAAGCGCCGGAGTAACTGGTTTCGATGGAAACCACCGGGGGGTCGATGTCGGGTAGTTCCCGCAAGGGTAAGCGTAAAAAAGACAATATACCAAAAGCGATCAGCAATAAACTGATCACAGTGGCAAATACGGGTCGCTTGACGGCTAGATCAGACAGTGTCATTGGTCGTCCTGTTCGCGAACTTCTTGAATAGTCACCGGACTTCCTGGACCTATTCGGTTGGTACCTTCAATAACCACCTGTTGCTGTTCTGAAAGACCGCTCAGCACTTCTACGCTACCGGGACGGCGGCGGCCAATGTCAACTTCCACTCGATCAACGGTGTCATCATCATTGACCACAAACACAAATTGCTGGTCCCGTAAAGGCACCAGAGCTTCCTCGGGAATCATTAAAGACTGGCGGCGGTCTTTAATGAGTTCGACGGTGAGCAGTTTGCCCGGTTTGAGTAATCCTTCTGGATTAGGTAAGGCAGCGCGCACAGTGACGGCCCGGGTCACTGGATCAACCCGGGAGTCTATACCGGTTACCCGTCCCTGAAAGGTGCGGCCTGGGTAAGTGACACTGCGGGCGATGACTTCCTGACCGATTTCTAAGGTGGCTAGAAAAGCTTCTGGTATGGGAAAATCAAGTTTAATAATGCTGGTGTCATCCAGCGTGGTAATAAGACTGCCCGGGGTAATTAAAGCGCCTGGACTCACCTCACGAAAACCGAGGACGCCACTGAAGGGAGCGCGAATCAGCCGATCTGCGAGGCGTGCGTCAATGACTTCAACTCGTGTTTTCAAGCGATCACGTTCAGCACGTTGTTCATCTAACTCTGCCTAGGTTGTCAGATCCCTTTGCACGAGATTGGCCACCCGGCGCAACTGTTTTTCCGCTTCATCCAAGGCAATCCGCGCTTCCCGTAGTTCAGCATTTTCTTCCGTATCAGTGAGCTCCACCAAGATATCACCCTGGTTAACCGACATGCCGTCTTCAAAATTGACCCGCCGCACTGTTTCGGTGACTTGGGCTGTAATGGTAATGGATTCATTGGCCCGGGCAGTGCCGATAGCTTCTAATTCTTCCGCGAACTCTGCCCGCTGTACTGATGCAACAACAACCGGTGTAACAGGTGTCGGAGGGGTAATAGCGGCTTGCGAATGGGTTGCAAAGTTACTATAGGTTGCTAGCCCAATCAGTGCCGTGACGATAATGATTGCGCCAACCGCAAAAACATATTTACTCATAACCCTCCGTCAATTTCTATCGTGAAGATTCAGCGGTGCGCATCAGTGCATCCGCTGGAGCCATTTATTAGGCAGCGCCTTGGGTTGTCAGTCTACGGGAAGGACGTGAAACAACCTTATGGTCTGATTTTGCTTGCTTTTTTCTTATATCTTCGCAGATGGCATGCAAATCGTAATTAAATTTTTTCGCATGATTTTCTCTGATACGATGAATTTCATCGACAACGGGGTCTTGCCACATAGTTTAGTCCTCAGTTAGTTCTGGAGGGGTACAAATTATAGGCGGTTCATAGCTCATTGCTCTATCTTTGGTCGTAGCACAGCGTTGGCAATATGTCGGCAATTCCAGGTGAGCAAATAATCCACTCCATGAATAGCAGCTACTGAAATATGTAATGCATCTATTTTTGCCTTATTTGGTATTGCAGCATGCCTTACAAGTTGGTTTGCCAGTTCTTCTACTTCCTCATTAACGTCGAGTTCCGGAAGATCAGCGATGATTTCCAGACGGCGTTTCGCCGCTTTCGGATCTCCAGCACTTGCCTCATAGATTACAAATTCAGAGATAAAAAGTTCAAAATTTGGACGACTCTCTTCCCACCATTTACGGGTCGATTCCTGATTCGCCGCCATTACCAGCTCTGGACTGCGCCAAGCACTGAGATAACTTGGGATTGTTGTTTCGATGTAAACTGATGGCTTCATATTTTTTATTTGAGACAGCTAATTTGCTAGAAAATTTTAGATGAGTTGCATACAGACGATGCGCTAAAGACGCTAAGTTGCCAGGATAATGAGTGATTACTACATGGCTATGGGTGTTTCCTTGACGATTATTCATGGACTCAAGGGCTGAAATACGGTTATGGATGCTGTCCCTGGCAGCCGCGACTGCGGCATAATTTGTGATACAAATGGCGCAAATACCAAAAACGACAGTGAAAAAGTTTTTCACGATAACACCCTTAGCGAGTTATTTTAATGACCAACAGCCTAAGAGTGGCCCTGTGAAAAGTATGTTAAGAAGATGTCAAAAAAAAGTGAAACTAGGAATGTCAAAGAGCAAAATTAAAGGGTTATTTTGTGAGCCACAACAAAATTGCCCTCTTGTTTCGCCCGTAGGGCAAAGTCAAAAATATCCCGTTGAATGCAAATCGCGGCATCTTCTGGGGGCAAAAAAACCTTATCTCCCCGCAAAAACTTTTGCCCTGTCTCGTGGGCCAAAATTTCTTTAATAGCCGCCACATGATCGTAGGGCTTATCATTTAATAAGCTTTCAATATAGTCGCCGCAGCGTTCGTCTTCGGGCGCCGGCTGACTGGAAAGAATACCCATCGCGACGATGCTGACATGGCTTGGATTTGCGTGACGGATATAGTTCGCAGTGGCGCGAGCATTGACAAAAGAAGCGAGCAAAACCTCATCGGCTTGCTTTAAGGCATTGACTGCACCCGTGACCCCCGACGTACTACGGTGAATAACGCGTTTATCTTGGAAAAAAGCACGTCCTTTCGCCATAATCAGATGTGGCGAATTAATCAGATCAAAGCCTTCGATGGGTTTTTCATGTTTTTCACCCACCAGCAGGCAGTGACCTCGATGCTGTAAACACCTTTCAATATCAGCCTCCAGCATAATCTTAGAGGCTCCAAAGTGATACATCAAAGGTTCGCAGGTAAAAGCCCTGAAAACATCGATAATGACGGTAGTACCGCGGGCGTTTTGGGCCCCTTCTCGCAGGGAAAGTCTCTCAATACGCATTGAATGATCTCATTATGTATAGCAATTGAGCATATGGTTAGGACATGACTTTAAAGGCGTTATCCACCG
>CAZGON010000318.1:0-3547 GCA_964527085.1 uncultured Candidatus Competibacteraceae bacterium | reverse complement strand
AAGCGCGGCGCGCTAAAAAAGAAATGGTGGAAGCTAATTTACGCTTGGTGATCTCCATTGCCAAAAAATACACCAATCGCGGTCTGCAATTTTTGGATCTTATCCAGGAAGGCAATATTGGTCTAATGAAAGCGGTTGACAAATTTGAATACCGCCGCGGTTATAAATTTTCCACCTATGCCACCTGGTGGATACGCCAAGCTATTACTCGCTCTATCGCTGACCAAGCACGCACCATCCGTATTCCAGTGCACATGATTGAGACCATCAACAAACTCAATCGTATCTCTAGGCAGATGCTACAGGAAATGGGACGCGAACCCATGCCGGAAGAACTGGCCGAGCGTATGGAAATGCCTGAAGACAAGGTTCGTAAAGTATTAAAGATTGCCAAAGAACCCATTTCCATGGAAACACCCATTGGTGATGATGAGGATTCCCACCTAGGGGATTTCATCGAGGACGCGACGGTCTTGTCTCCGGTAGATTCCGCCACTGGGGAAGGTTTAAAAGAGGCAACTCGGGAGGTGCTGGCTAGCTTAACGCCGCGGGAAGCGAAAGTTTTACGTATGCGTTTTGGAATCGATATGAATACCGACCACACCTTGGAAGAGGTGGGCAAACAATTTGATGTGACCCGTGAGCGCATCCGCCAAATTGAAGCCAAAGCACTGCGTAAACTGCGTCATCCTAACCGTTCTGAACAGCTGCGGAGTTTCTTGGATCTGGAATGACCTATAGCGGGTGTTAGGTATTACAAAGTATAATCTAATTTTTTCGGGCCCTTAGCTCAGTTGGTTAGAGCTGCGGACTCATAATCCGTAGGTCGTAGGTTCGAGTCCTACAGGGCCCATCATTTAATTAAAGACTTATCTTCCTTTCCGTCTTTGTCTAAAGTGCAGGACAGCGTAAAGCAGTGTTCTCGGCCACTGTCGTAGCTCACGAGTGCGAACAGAACGAAGGCTGGGACGAAGTGAAAAAGCTCAAGGCTGTGCCTATGATCTATGAGTCGGTTTGAGGTAGCTTAAGATACTGTTTTTTTGCTGATAAACTGGTCAACAGATAACCCACTATTTGAGTTTCACCATGGTTGAGATTGCTGAAAACACTGAAACGGTTACGACACGCTATGAGCAAGACTTTTATGCCTGGACTCAGGAGCAGGCGGCTAACCTGCGGGCAGGTCAATTAGCGAGCTTGGATCTAGCCAACTTGGCCGAGGAGGTGGAGAGTTTGGGTAAGCGCGAAAAACGGGAACTCAAAAATCGACTTATCGTACTCTTGACGCATCTCTTGAAGTGGCACTTTCAACCCTGGCGGCGAACCAGTAGTTGGGAGATTACTATTCGCAATCAGCGTCTTAGGTTAGTAGACCATTTACAGGAAAACCCCAGTCTTAAAGGGCGGGTGGGCGATAACCTAGACTATGCGTATCGGATTGCCACCGGTGAGGCGCATAAGCAAACCCGATTAGCCCTTACAGCGTTTCCCGAGACCTGTCCCTATACCCCAGAACAGATTTTTAACCCTGATTTTTGGCCTGGGGGAGCGGCGGAAATTTAGAGCTACTTTTAATTGAGCTCATCATAATCCGTAGGTCGTAGGTTCGAGTCCTACAGGGCCCACCAATTAATCTTTATTAGTGTTGTGTACTTTTTATGTTACTTATTTAAATAACAGTTTTCGGGACCATGGGAGCATACGCTAACAAAGCCGCCCATTTCCATTCCCGCCAAAATTCCCAAATCAACAACACTTTTTGAAGCTAATTACATAAGCAGAATGACAGCAATCGTGACGATGGCACATACTAAGTTGGTAGCGCACTAGTAATTAATACGTTTACTTAAACCCGACGGCCTGTGTGTTAGAAACGATATAAAAACAGAGGGTTTTTGTAAGGCTTCTTCAACCACACAAGCGCGTCGGTCACCGCACCACTAGCCGCTATGAACTTGCTTCCAATATAAGAAAAGGCCAATCCGAACTTGCCTTTAAACCAAACGCTAATCTAATAAAAAGCCTAGTACCTTGCCCTCCGCTGCGGACGTTCAGTTCTCGGACGCGCCTCATTGACTTTAAGATCTCTTCCCTTTATGGGGCTTGAATTAAGAGCTTTTATCGCTTCTTCCGCCTCGGATTGAACGGGCATCTCGACAAAACCAAATCCTTTGGACTGGCCCGAATACTTATCCGTAATAATGTTTACACTCGATACTTCGCCGTACTCAGCAAAAAGTTCTTTCAGTTCATCTTCTGTCAAACGGTAAGATAAGTTGCCAACGTAAATATTCATCTTTAACTTCTCAAAGCACGTGTGTTGATTGAGAAAATGCTGTTGTATAACCAACGACACAAATTAAACAACAGCAATCAGCCAACATTTGGCTAATTCGTGGTATCTGTAATCAGTATCTGTAACGGTTAAGCGAATCGGTGTGATGGTCTGCCGCGCGTTCATTTGTGACACTTTGTGGTATGTTTATTAGTTATGGCATTGTAAAATACAGTCATTCTATCTACTGAGTCGTTATAGCAACCTTATTGAAGTCGCTATCGCGTCAGAGAGTTTCGCTCGACTTCGAATCGCCGGGAGTAAATAAAATAAATAAGAATGGAAAAGTTTTTCTGAGTTTTTAGCAAATGAGATAGGAACATCATCGCTGGAACGGCAAATTTGTAGTTTTTTGCGCCTAAACTGCCTACTTCCTTTATGTATCTGTGCACGCCTTCGCACTCTACATTGCCTCATACTAAATTTTGCCCTAACAAATGGATTATGAGCGGTTTTTTGCAAAACCGCTATAGCTTCTATTAAATCAAAAGATGCCTTTTTAATTAGAATTAATGGCGCGCCACTACTTTTACTTTTATGCAAGTTGATTATTATTGTATATCAATACTACTTGTTATAGCTCAATTTACAGGGCTTGCAACCACGCTTCTAGACAGCGAGGCCCTTGTTTTTCTAACATCGGACCCCAATGAGCGCTGTCGGTGCGAAGCTGGCTAACGCTAATTTGAGGCGTTGCGGCAATCTCGCCGGTATGACCGATAAACCAGCGCTCCAAACCTGCAACAGTTACCTCAGGATGAAATTGCAACGCTAAAACCGTGTTGTTCCAGGTAAAAGCCTGGTTTTCGCAAACGTCCGTAGAAGCAAGCCGTACCGCATTGGCAGGCAAGTCAAAGGTATCCCCATGCCAATGTAAGACTGCGGTAAGTTCAGGCGCCAGAGGACGAAGACAAGAGGTTTCTCCAGCCGCTGTTAACTGCAAAGACGCCCAACCGATTTCTTTATGGGATCCAGGGTAGACTCGAGACCCTAGGGCGCGGGCTATCAGTTGGCTACCTAAACAAATACCCAAGGTGGGTCGATTTTGACTAAGGCGGCGGTCTAAAAGCCGTAACTCATCGTCTAAAAAGGGATAGTCCCGGGTATCGTTAGCGCTTATGGGCCCGCCCAAGACCACTAACAACTCGGGGTCGCAGGCATCAACGCTAGCAAGCTCCTCGAAACCCGCTTCCACATAGCGGATGTGATAGC
>CAZGON010000317.1:0-3557 GCA_964527085.1 uncultured Candidatus Competibacteraceae bacterium | reverse complement strand
TTTGCGCAAAGGCGAAGTGCGTGTAAATCGGTCCCGAACCCGTCCTGACTATCGTTTGCAAGCCGGCGATCAGGTGCGCATCCCTCCGCTGCGGATGGCAGACCCATCAGCGCCTGTTTTTCCACCGCAAACCGTATTAACCCAATTGGAGCAGGCTATTCTATACGAAGATCAAGATCTACTGATTATTAACAAACCTCCAGGTCTTGCTGTCCATAAAGGTAGCGGGCTTAGCTTTGGCGTTATTGATGCGCTACGGCTACTTCGTCCAACTGCGCCGTCATTGCAGTTAGCCCACCGTCTTGACCGAGATACCAGCGGCTGTCTTATCTTAGCCAAGAATTTGGTCACTTTGCGGGCAATTCACACAACACTTCAAGAGGGTACCTTAGAAAAATGCTATCTCGCCCTCGTGAAGGGTCATTGGCAACACGGTACTTTGCATTTCTCCATGCCTCTTCGCAAGAGCCTACGGGGCCAAGAGCGTGTGGTCAAGACGGCAAGCGATGGAAAACCTGCAGAAACAGGTTTTCAACCTATTAGTTTGTTTCAACAGGCGTCATTATTAAAAATAGTTTTAACAACGGGACGTACCCATCAGATTCGCGTACATGCCAGCTGCTTGGAACATCCTGTAGCTGGCGATAACAAATATGGGGAGGTTCACTTTAATCAAACGATGGCGGGTTTTGGGTTAAACCGACTCTTCTTACATGCCCATAGCCTAGATTTGCCCTTAGGCCATCGTCTAATTTCGGTAAACGCTCCTTTAGATCAGGACCTAAAGCGAGTTATTGAAAAATTGGAGAGTACACTATGAACGAACCAGGAAAAACAGCCGCATCACCCCTCAACCAACGTCATGAAACCGCAGGCCAGGATGTATTTGCTGAATTAGCCTTCGCCGCGCTAACTGAAAAACGCCGTACACGACGCTGGGGAATTTTTTTTAAAAGCCTGTTTTTTCTTTATCTGGTAGTGATTTTAGTAATGGTCTATGCGCCTATGACTCAGAGTACGGCAAAAACCGACCAAAGCCACACGGCAATAGTGAACATAGAAGGACTCATCGCCAGTAGCGCCGATGCCAGCGCCGAGAATATCATTGCCGGTCTACGGGCTGCCTTTGAAAACGATAATAGCAAAGGCGTTATTCTTCAC
Organism: uncultured Candidatus Competibacteraceae bacterium; assembly: GCA_964527085.1. Taxonomy (GTDB): domain Bacteria; phylum Pseudomonadota; class Gammaproteobacteria; order Competibacterales; family Competibacteraceae; genus CAYRGG01. The sequence goes on along the minus strand of CAZGON010000317.1, from coordinate 2,396 downwards.
ATCAATAGTCCGGGTGGTAGTCCTGTGCAAGCGAGTGAGGTGTATGATGAAATCAACCGTCTGCGCGAGGCTTATCCCGATAAACCCATCTATGCTGTGGCTGCTGATCTGTGCGCATCCGGCGGTTACTATATTGCCGCGGCAGCGCAAAAAATTTATGCCAACCAAGCCACTATTATCGGCTCCATCGGCGTGCGCGCCGATGGGTTTGGTTTTGTGGAAGCCATGGATAAACTGGGTATTAGCCGCCGCCTCTACACGGCAGGCGAAAGCAAAGCTTTCTTAGATCCATTTAGCCCTCAGCAGTCCGATGATATACGTCATATTCAAGGGATGTTGGACGAAATTCATCAACAGTTTATCAATGCTGTCCAAGCAGGGCGCGGCGAGCGGCTAAAGGATAACCCACAACTGTTCAGCGGTTTGGTTTGGACCGGCGATACAGGCGTAGCTCTTGGCTTAGTGGATGAATTAGCCGATATTCGCCAGGTTGCCGAAGACGTTATTGGCGCTGAGGAAATTGTCGATTACACAAAACGACCAAGACTTATCGAACGCCTCTTCAATGGGCTTGAAGCCACGCTAACCGCTACCTCAAGGCCATTTGCAACAGCAACGACACCGGCTTTGCTGCCATAATACTCACTACAAACAGCGCCAATATGGTTAATAAAGATTTGCCAGAGACAAAAAAAGCCATGCTTGGCGCTACAGCAGACTCGTAAAGCACACTTAACAGAAACAAGATGGTTGCCGTTATAAGATCTATAAAACACGATCGGAGGTGCGTGGTGTATGCCTTTTGACGTTATCGTTATGGGTTCCGCCAGCATGGATGTGTTTATAAAAACCGCGGCAAAAATTATCCAAATCGAAGGAATGGATCACGGTCAGCCTGTGCTTGAACGGTTACTCGCCTATCCTTTGGGCAGCAAATTATTGATAGAAAAGCTTGCCTTTCATCCAGGCGGTGCGGGGACCAATGTCTGCGCCACCTTGAGCCGACTTGGCTTTGATACCGCCTTTGTCGGAAAACTGGGTACGGATACCCATGGTCAGCTACTGCTAGATTGGTTACAGGCTAACCATATCGCTTTTCTTGGCGAAAAAGGAGGTGAAACAGGCTATAGTCTTATTCTCACTAGTCAAGCGGATGACCGCACCATCCTCTCTTTTAAAGGGTGTAATAATGAACTTGAATATCAGCGCCTCCCCACCGAACGCTTAAAGGCGCACTGGCTATACGGCACCTCTATGCTGGATAAAAGCCTACACACCCAAAAACAGCTGTTTGCTCTCGCACACCGTAGCGGGATGCACACCGCCTATAACCCAAATCCTTATATTTGTAGCCAAGGTTTACGTTATTTGCAGGGCATCCTTGACTATACCGATGTACTTATTCTAAACAGAGAAGAAGCAAACCTCTTAATAAGTAAAAGCGAAACCATAGATTTAGCGCGCCAACTTGCAAATTACGGTCCCAGTTTAGTCGCCATCTCCGATGGCGCCAAAGGGGTGTGGGTTTTTGCTAATACCCCATGGGGCGATGGCGGTTGGCGGATCTTACCTGCTGCAGGTATCAAAGTAGTAGAAACCACCGGTGCAGGTGATGCATTTGGAGCCGGGCTAGTAGCTGGATTGTTGCTCGATAAACCTTGTAAAGAAGCAGCATTAATGGGTGTCTTGAACGCTGAAGAGGTTATTAAAACCTATGGCGCTAAACAACACCTTATGAATCGGGAAGCCATGGAAGCTCAACTCCTTGCAGAGCGGACCAACCCACAGCACGAAATACGCGATTTGTGAATGGGGTCAAGTCTTGCATTGTGCATTTGGCTAGCCAAATGCACAATGCAAGACTTGACCCCATTTCCCATTAACTAACGGGGATAGATATTGCGTGCATATTCATCCACCATCCGGGTGGCGCAGAATTTTGGCGAAATGGTTCGGATAGAAGCTTTCATGCGTTTTACCCAACCATGGGGAACACCCTTCTCGTCGCGATCGTAAAACAAAGGCAACACTTCATGCTCCAGCAAATCATAAAAAGCAGTGGCATCCCGGTGATCCTTGGCGTTGTCGTCAGGATCTTCTGCACCGTCAATACCCCAGCCATTGCTGCCGTCATAAGCTTCCGCCCACCAACCATCTAGCACGCTAAGATTGAGAGTGCCATTAAAAGCCGCCTTCATACCGCTGGTACCGCTCGCTTCCAAGGGGGGTCTGGGTAGATTACACCACACATCACAACCAGAGACTAAAATACTGGCGGTGCCCATATCGTAGTCTTCAAGAAATGCGACACGACCCGCGACCCTGGGATCTGACTTTAACTCAAACATGCGTTGCAACATCCGTTTTGCATCTTCATCCTTAGGATGGGCTTTACC
>CAZGON010000316.1:258-3579 GCA_964527085.1 uncultured Candidatus Competibacteraceae bacterium | reverse complement strand
TATTGTCCAAGGAAGGCAAACCTGGTTTGCCTCTGACACGCATTCTAGATCTTCTAGGTCCTGCCGCCGTGGCTCTCGATTATGCGCACCAATATCATCGCGTGCCCCATCGTCATCTGACGCTAGAAAATATATTTATCACCGATCAGGGTTTAATCAAACTGTTGGACTTTGGGCTAGCTTATCAACCCCGGGATGGCAGTAACCTGTTAGCCCGCAACCCAGAGCCAGATTCAGCGCTACCAAGGTTCTTTACCCCAGAATCCCAGTCCATGAATCAAGGCCGTTTAAAACAGGATATCCGCGCCCTAGTAGCATTGATCTATCAACTCCTTACAGGCAAGTCTCTCTATTATGGAGAAGCCGCAGCGACACAACTATACCCTGTCAAAGAAAAGTTGCCACAACCCTCCTCGCTAACAGAAAACGCCTGGCGCGTATTGTCTCGGCATTTACAACAGGAACAGGACGCTGCGCTTCCTACTGCGGGTGAACTGTTAACACATTTACAAGTTGTCCAAGACACCAGTAAGGGTAGTCGCCGTTCCCCTATGCTAAGGCGGGTTGTATTGGTTGCTTTACTTGGCTTAAGTCTTGTCGGCCTCTATGGATGGTACGGACCTCAAACAGACCTGTGGCATGAGTTGCAAAAAGCGTGGTACGGATTCCTTAAAGAACCTTTGCCGTCATCACTACAGGAATCTGGCGCCGATGTAGCACAGGCAATAGACATGCCCCCACCTAAAACATTGGCGGCAACCCCATCACCCGTTGCAGATGACACAAAAAACCTGGATGCTAAGCTGGACCAAGCCACCGAAAACGAGGTAACTCGTCGCGAGACGGATGATCGCGCCTTTGCAGCTGCAGCACGCATTGATACCGTCTCGGCCTATGAAATTTACTTGCAACGATGCCCTGATTGTGGACACCGTGAAACGGTGGAAACCGCCATTTCGCGACTCCAGCGGGAAACCCATATTAATACGCTAAAAACCCGTTTTGATCAGGCTTTGTCTCAAGAGACCCGCGACACCAGCGATCAAGACCTCATGATGGCTTTAGCTATTTTAGATGAACTGGCCAATATAGATGCCCAGAACGATTTCCTCATAAAGGCCAAACAACGCATCGTTTTGGCCTATGTTGAACTCGCTAAAAAAGAGATAGCGGCTACGCAATTCGATCAAGCACGCCGTTGGTTGGCTAAAGGCAGGACAATACAATCAGATCATCCCGCCTTGACACAGCTCACCCTGGCGCTAGACAAAACGGAGGCTAAATACCAAGACGATACGGCCTTTGCTAAAGCAGAGGAACACCATATACGCACAGCTTACCAAGCTTATTTAGATCATTGCGCCCCCCTTTGTGGCCATCGCCAGGCTGCAACAGCGGCTTTGGAACACCTGAAGTCTGAGCCTCCTTCGAACTCCAATCGGATTTTCCGGGATACACTGACTACCGGGGAGCAAGGACCGGATATGGTGTTGATTCCAGCAGGCGTCTTTCACATGGGTTCATCGTTGAATGAGACCGGTCGCCTCCAGGATGAAAACCAACGCCAAATTCAAATTGTCAAACCATTTGCAATCGGCCGCTATGAAGTCACGTTTAACGAGTACGCTCGCTTCGTTGCCGAGACGCAACACCGTGAACCTAAAGATGAAGGTTGGGGTCGCGGTAAACGCCCCGTGATTAATGTAACCTGGCAGGATGCCACCGCTTACAGCGCATGGTTGGCAAACCAGACAGGGGAAAAGTATCGTTTACCCACAGAGGCGGAATGGGAGTATGCGGCGCGTGCCGGTATGACCACATCCCGCTATTGGGGAGATAATCCTGACCAGGGTTGTGCTTATGCCAATGGCGCAGACCTGGTGGGCCAAACCGCCTTTGCAGGTTGGACGGTGATGAACTGTAGTGATGGTTATGTTTACACAGCCCCTGTAGGTAGCTTTCAACCTAATGCATTTGGCCTTTTTGACATGTTAGGCAATGTGCTTGAGTGGACCTGCTCCAGCTATGAGGAATCCTATCGCGAGGCAGCTTTGCACTGCGCTGAGAAAAACCCTACCCGTCAAGTTGTTGCGCGGGGTGGTTCTTGGAGCGATCAACCCCGTGGCGTCCGCGCCGCAGACCGACACAAAGCGACCCCCGATTCCTACGATTATTTTATTGGTTTTCGGGTTGCCAGGGATTTATGAATCGTTAAATGGAAGGAACAAAACTCCGCCTGCACTGATCAGGGTTCAACTACAATAGAAGAGTGTGATTGAATAACCTCTATTCTATGTATGTTAACCATCCCGGAGATGTATCCATGGCAGAGGCTTTGAGAGGCGATTACTCCCTTCTCGACCATCCCCAGATCCTAGGGTTCTTGTTTCATCCTAGACCGAGTTACGGTGGCGCACCTGTCAGCACCGCCCACCAAATGCTGATTCCTGTTGACGAAAATGTACATATTGGCGGTGAGCTTCATATGACCGCCCAAGGTGCGCCCAACATTCTTTTCTTTCATGGTAATGGGGAAATCGTCGACGATTACGCCGATCTGGGTTCTGTCTATAATGGCTTAGCCATCAATTTTTTAGCCATCGACTATCGAGGTTATGGACATTCCACCGGCGCCCCCACGGTATCTACCATGATGAAGGATTGTCATACGCTTTTTCACTTTTTCAAAGAATGGCTCACGCAGCATGACTATACGGGCCCTTTAATCCTTATGGGACGCTCCCTAGGCAGTGCGTCTGTGCTGGAGCTGGCCTATCACTACGCTGATGAAATGGCGGGCCTCATTATAGAAAGTGGTTTTGCCTATACGATACCCTTACTCAAGCTTGTGGGTATCGACGCTGACAGTCTAGGTCTTAGGGAGGAGCAGGGTATAGGCAATTTGGAAAAAATAAAAAACTTTACAAAACCCACCTTAATTATTCATGCGGAACAAGACCACATTATACCCTTCTCCGATGGAGAAGCCCTTTATCAAGCCTGTCCCGCTAGCGATAAAGATTTTCTTAGAATTCCCTATGCTAACCATAATAATATTATGGCGCTGGGCTTTTCCGAGTACATGGCGGCAATCGAAACCTTTTGCCAACAGTTTCGTTCTTGAATTTAATTATTCATCAAAACGCTGGCAACGTATAACAGCACACCGAGGAAGCTGTGTGCAACCTAAACACCACAGAGTGATGACTTACCAAGATGTCTTACGTGGCTCGTGAAAGCGGTGTTGACGGTTAGGCAAGGCCATCGTCAGGCCCACAAGGTGTCCACGGCGTCGGCTAGAACGAGCAACAATAGTCCGGG
>CAZGON010000316.1:0-248 GCA_964527085.1 uncultured Candidatus Competibacteraceae bacterium | reverse complement strand
AAAAAGTTGTTTTCGGATTTTTTATCGTGCTTGCATTGACACTAAACGTGGATTTTGTGGTGGGTGAAATAGCCAACCCCAAACACCACAATATTTGGATATTGTATGCAGCGATTTTGGTGAATCTTATCGCCACTGGACTTAAACTGGGAGATCATTCCCAAATGGGCGCTGTATTGTTATCCACTAGCCTGGTGGCGGACCTGCAACTAATCATTGCCGCCATAGCCTGGAAATTGGCCACCGAT
>CAZGON010000315.1:0-3581 GCA_964527085.1 uncultured Candidatus Competibacteraceae bacterium | reverse complement strand
CGGCTTCAGGAGGTACCCATTAACCCCAGGCTTATCCAGAACTCACGTTAAATAGGAATACGGTTATCGAGCGCGACCAAAAACATGAGGGTTTGTTACGAGCTGTTCATGCCGGTGTGCTGGAGGATTTCTCGGGAAACCCCATCGGTGTCATTGAGATTAGTTTGGACAAAAGCGCCTATCAGGCGACCGTGACGGGTTTACAAACCTTTCTGGCCGTTAGTGGGTTGATCGCTTTAGGTCTAGGTTTTATAGCCGCTTGTTGGCTGGCGCGGGGTATCACTCGGCCTATCCGTGTGATGGCTCAAAAAGCGCAAGACATCGCGGGTGGTGATATTGATCAGCGTATTGATTACCACTCCAAAGACGAGGTTGGGGTGTTGGCCGATGCGTTTCGCAGTCTCATCCATTACATACGGCAAATAGCGGGGGCGATAGAGGAATTAAGTCGAGGTGTTATCGATCTGCATGTAGATGCTCGTTCTGAGCGGGATGTGTTGGCTCATAGTGTCACCCAGGCGAGCATCACCCTCGCCGGTCTTGTGGCCGAAACAAAAGGTATGATCGCAGCAGCTCAGGCTGGTGATCTAAGTCGGCGCGGCGACGTCAGTCAATTTGCCGGTGCTTACGCTCAGCTGGTGGAGGGCATCAACGGCACCCTAGATGCGATGGCGGAAAACGAACGTCAACAGGCAGAACAGGAACGTCTCAATCATGAGCAAGAGTTGGTTATAGCCAATGAATTGCGAGCCAACGTGGACGCGTTGCTTAATGTGGTGGACGCTGCAGCGGAAGGTGATTTAACAGGTACGATTACGGTTGAAGGCGAGGATGCCATCGGGCGCATGGGTGTTGGTTTAAAGCGATTTCTGAGTGAGCTTTGCACAGGTCTTGGACGTATTAATCATATTGCGCAAACGGTGGCCCGTTCGTCTAGCGATTTAGCGCTACTGAATCAACAGATGAATGCGACAGCTGACAGAACAGCGACACAAGCAGGCGCGGCTTCAGGCGTCGCTGAACAAGTAACAGGTCATGTGAACGGTGCGGCTGCGGCAGCCGAAGAGATGAGCGCTAGCATCCGGGAAATAGCGGGTAACGCAGCGGAAGCGGCTCGGGTAGCCTCGGATGCCGTGCAACTGGCTGAGCGTACCGACACCACCATGCAGCAACTTTCCAATGCCAGCGCCGGTATCGGGGATGTGATCAAGGTCATTAATTCTATTGCTGAGCAGACCAATTTATTGGCGCTGAACGCCACCATTGAGGCTGCTCGAGCCGGTGAGGCAGGCAAGGGTTTTGCTGTCGTGGCCAATGAGGTTAAGGATCTCGCCAAGGAGACTGCTAAGGCGACCCAAGATATTGAACAAAAAATTGCCTCCATCCAAACCGACACCCACAGTGCTGTGCAAGCCATCAATAGCATCGGGGAAATCATCAATCGCATCAGTGATATACAGACCACCATCGCTGGCGCAGTTGAGGAACAGACGGCGACTACCAATGAAATTAGTCGTACTATGGCGGAAGCGGCTCAGGGCGGTGTCGAAATTTCTCAATACACGATTCAGTTGACGCACGATGCCCAAGGCACACTCAGCAAAACTAAAGAGGCTCAGGCTGCTGGCGAGGAATTGGCGCAGCTTTCTGCTGAATTAGAGCAATTAGTCAGTCGCTTCCAAGTTGAGCGGCCTCCCCGCCTCCTGGCGCAAACGGGCTAAGCTTTGTAGCCCCCGGTTTGAGACAAATTGAGTAACTTAGACGCTGTTTGAGCAACATTAGGTTACACTAGGACCCGCTGAGTTTTTTGAGCGGGTCTTTTTATGGTTAATAAAATCATTACAACAAATGAGCTTACCAAGCGTTACGGGGATTATCTGGCAGTTGCTGGCGTCGATATTGAAGTGCAAAGCGGTGAATACTGGGGGCTTTTGGGGCCTAATGGCGCTGGCAAGACCACGCTACTGCGCATGTTGATCGGCAACACGCCACCCACTTCGGGCCAATTGGAAGTACTGGGTTACCCGATACCGGAGGCCGCCACTGTGATGCGGCAACGGATTGGGATTGTGCCCCAAAAAGATAATCTAGACCCGGATTTTACCGTGGCTGAGAACCTCCGCACCTACGGGGCCTACTTTGGTCTTAAGCGAGCAGATCTGGAAAACCGCATCCAAGAGTTGCTCGACTTTGCCTCCCTGACGGGTAAGCAGAATGCCCCCATCAGCGCCTTATCCGGGGGGATGCAACGGCGCTTGTCGTTGATTCGCGCACTGATCAATGCCCCCGAGCTTTTGATATTGGATGAACCTACCACGGGTCTCGATCCGCAAGCCCGCCAACTCATCTGGCAGCGGCTACGAGCACTGCGTAATCAAGGGATGACATTGGTGCTGACGACGCATTATATGGAAGAAGCCGAGCGCCTATGTGATCGCGTCACTGTCATGGATGGCGGCAAAATTTTAGACAGTGGCCGTCCCGGTGACTTGATTCGTAAATACATTGAACCCCATGTGGTCGAGGTGTTTGGATCGGGTTTAGAGGAGTGGCATCGCGAAGTCGCTGAGGTTTTGGCAGAGCGCAGTGAGCAGGTGGGTGAAACGTTTTTTTATTACTCTTATAACGAGCAGCCGCTACTGATAGCCCTTAATCAACAGCCTGAGCTTACCTATCTGCATCGACCTGCCAATTTGGAAGACGTTTTTGTCAAACTCACTGGCCGGGAGCTGCGCGATGACCAATAATACGATGCCCATTACGGCGAGTGCTCCATTGGTGTTACGCTGGTTGCCGGTTTGGCAGCGTAATTTCCGGGTCTGGTTTAAGTTGATAGGTCCAGCGATGTTGGGTAATTTTGGTGAACCGTTGTTGTATTTGCTGGCGCTCGGCTATGGGTTAGGTAGTTTCGTGGGAGATGTGCAAGATATGCCTTATTTGGTTTTTCTCGCGTCGGGAATCGTTTGTTCCAGCGCGATGTTTTCGGCGTCTTTTGAGGGTATGTATTCCGCCTATACCCGTATGTCAGTGCAAAAAACCTGGGATGCAATGCTGGCGACACCTTTGGATATTCGAGATATCGTAGTGGGAGAGGTGATTTGGGCGGGCACCAAAAGCCTGATCAGTGCGGCGGCGATTTTGTTGGTAGCTGCACTGCTGGGAGCCGTGGCGAGTTGGTATGCTCTACTGACCTTACCAGTGGTGTTGCTGATGGGATTTTGTTTTGCCTCCATGGCGATGATGGTCACGGCCTTTGCAAAAAACTATGATTTTTTTCTCTATTACAGCACCTTGATAGTGACGCCTATGCTGCTGATTGGTGGGGTTTTCTTTCCCTTAGAACGGATGGCGCCGGTGGTGCAAACCTTTTCTAATCTGTTGCCGTTGACCCACGCGGTCCAAGTGGTTAGGCCGTTAATGACAGGTTTTCCGGTAGAGCAGCCAGTTTTGCACCTGTTGGTACTGAGTGCTTACACCGTAGTCGCTTTACTGATCGCCATTAGACTGGTGAGAAATAGAATGATGGCTTAGAGCATTTCCCATTCAACTGTACACATCGTTAGCCTTCGGTATCGGCGTGC
>CAZGON010000314.1:0-3610 GCA_964527085.1 uncultured Candidatus Competibacteraceae bacterium | reverse complement strand
TCGGCTTCAGGAGGTACCCATTAACCCCAGGCTTATCCAGAACTCACGTTATTTAACAACGATAGTTTGGATTGGAACAAACGCAAACAAGCTCAGTCACTCCACGTCAAAAGCCTGTATTTAGAGGACATTGCTGCTGACTTAGAGGGGTCTTTAAAAAAAACCCAAGCGGTTTTAGGGTAAGCCGAATTTAAGTAAGCCACCTCTAGCAGCACCCGTGGCCGATACCAAATTACTAAAGACCTGAGTTAAAGAGCTACGCGACGCGGGTATGTCATTGTCGGCAATTGCAAAAAATTTAGCAAAGAGAGCCTCTCTACTGTGAGTGGTAACGGGAAATGGCCTCATGCCGCCGTCAAAAGGTTGTTGAGTTAGAAAAATCCTTATTGAGAAACAAAGGCGATTTTTCCGGGTAGCTTCTGGGTCTAGCCCAGTAAAGGCTCCATCAAGCCGAGCCAGACTTGGGTCAAAAAAGGTCATCAAATTTCTGGCGCGTGTACTTGCATTGTAGAATTTACTAGCCTATGCTTGCGCCACTTCAATAACAGGGTGTGCTGTATATAGCTATTGAGATGACCGGATGCGCTGGTGATGCTTGATGCGAAACATATTAAACCCCATGTCAACATACCTTCCTTTATTTCTTTTCTAGATTAGTTTATTGCTTCTTAATAAATCTCTAACTGTTTAATCCTTTTCCTAAGCTTAAGGAGAAAGTCATGAGCTTGATGGCTTGTTTAGCCGTTGCTGTGGCGCTGACCTCACTGGCTTTACTGATAGTTACCCGAATTGCGCCGGAATTGGTGTTATTTGCTGGACTCATTGTGTTATTGGTTACGGGTGTGCTAACCCCTGCGCAAGCGTTGAGCGGTTTTGCTAATGAGGGGTTAATGACCATTGTCATGATGTATGTGGTGGCTGCAGGCATTCGGGAAACCGGTGGCATAGAATTACTAGTGCGCTATTTATTGGGACGTCCTCAAGGAATTGTCGGCGCCCAAGCGCGGATGATGTTACCAGTGACCTTGATCAGCGGTTTTATGAACAATACACCCCTGGTAGCCACGTTTATTCCCGCCATTTTAAACTGGGCCAAGCGTTTACACATCTCGCCTTCTAAGCTGCTGTTGCCACTCAGTTACGCCGCCGTTTTGGGCGGTACTTTTACCCTCATCGGCACCAGCACCAACTTGGTGGTCAACGGGCTTTTGATCGCCCGCACTGAAACTCAACTTGGCTTATTCGATATCGCCTGGGTAGGCGTACCCAGTACCGTGCTGGGTTTGGCTTATATACTGGTATTTGCCCGCCATCTGCTACCAGATCGCATTCCTATCACGGCTGTCTTTGGCGATCCTAAAGAATACACTTTTGAAATGACCGTGGAGACAAAAAGTTCGTTGGTGGGTAAAACCGTGGAAGAAGCGGGTCTGCGGGATTTAGACGGCCTTTACTTAGTAGAAGTTGAGCGTGATCAACATATTATCGCTGCGGTGGGTCCCCATGAACGGCTTTGTGCGGAGGATCGGCTGGTGTTTGCCGGAGTCACTGAATCGGTGATGCAGTTACAATGTATTAAAGGTCTTACACCCTCACTGGAGCGATCTTTTACCCTAGAAAATATCTACCCCGAGCGCTGTTTAGTGGAAGTGGTGGTGGCGTCCCAGTGTCCTTTACTGGGCGAGACCATCCGTGAAAGCCGCTTCCGCACTGTCTATGGCGCTTCGGTGATCGCCCTGGCCCGTAATGGCAGGCGCGTGCGCGGGAAATTGGGGAATATCCGTCTACAAAATGCTGATTCGCTCCTTTTGGAAACCCGTCCTTCGTTTATAGAGCGTCACCGCAACTCGCGGGATTTTCTGTTGATTAGTTCCGTGGCTGATTTTTCTCTGCCCCGCCATGAGCGTGCTTGGCTGGCCTGGCTTATTCTCATCGGTGTGGTTGTCAGCGCGGCTTTTGGCTGGTTGAGTATGCTGATTGCCGCCATGATAGGCGCTGCTTTGACCCTCATGAGCGGCTGTTGCTCGGTGGCGGCGGCACGCCGCAGTATCGATATGCAAGTGGTGCTGGCTATCGCGTCAGCTTTTGCATTAGGCAAGGCCCTGGATGTGACCAACGCCACCGAGTTTATCGCTTACGAATTCATTGCATTGGCCGGGGATAACCCCTGGTTAGTGTTGGCGTGCATCTATCTGTTGACATCGTTTCTTACCGAAATTGTGACCAATAACGCAGTAGCGGTATTGATGTTTTCTATTTCACTCACTGCCGCCAACAATTTAGGGGTCAGTCATTTGCCTTTTGTCATCGCCGTTATGATGGGCGCGTCGGCCAGTTTCGCCACCCCTATCGGTTATCAGACCAATTTAATGGTGTACGGTGTGGGAGGGTATCGGTTCAGCGATTACCTGCGTTTAGGTATACCGCTCAATATTATTGTGGGTCTTGCGACGGTGTTGATCATTCCTCAGGTGTGGCCTTTTTAAGGACTAAACCTTACGCAAGGCGTCTAATCGCTTGACAAAATCCCCCATTACAGTTTTGTAGAGCTGATCTTTTAAAACGGCATCTTCCACCCCTGCATCGATATTGGGGTTATCATTGATTTCGATGACCACAATCCCTTTATCCGTTTGTTTTAAATCAACACCGTACAACCCATTACCAATGAGATTGGCCGCCTTTACAGCGGTCTTTAACACCTTCTCGGGCGCCTCTTCCAGGGCAAACGTTTTAAAACCACCGCCTTGGGTCTTACCCCCTTTATGATTGTAGATCTGCCAATGTTTTTTTGACATAAAATACTGGCAAACAAACAGCGGCGCTTTATTTAACACAGTGACCCGCCAATCATAGGGCGTATAAAGAAATTCCTGAGCAAGGATCAAATCCGACGTCTTGAAGAGACCTGCAGCCGTGGTGGTCAACTCGGTCTGGTTGTTGACCTTGAATACGCCTCGGGAAAACGAACCGTCGGGTACTTTTAGCACCAAGGGGTAAGCAATCCGACTCTCTACCGTATTTAAGTTGTCACGACTGACAATAACAGTTTTTGGCGTTTTAATACGCTGAGTATGCAGCAATTCCTCTAGGTAAACCTTATTGGTGCATTTGAGGATGGAATTGGGATCATCGATGACCACTAAACCTTCATTTTCGGCCTTTTTTGCAAACTGGTAGGTATGATGGTCAATGGCAGTGGTCTCGCGAATAAACAGCGCATCGTATTCCGCTAACCGGGAAAAATCTGTCTTCTCAATTAATTCCACATCGATGCCTTGTTCCCTACCCGCTTTGATAAAGTTTTTTAAGGCGCGGTTGTCTGAGGGGGGCAGCGTCTCTTTAGGATCATGAAGAATCGCCAAGTCATAGCGATATTGGGCACGCGCCCTGGGTTGCCGCCAACGTTTACCGAGATAAGCGGTAAGGGCGATACCAAAGGCTTCTGTTTGAGCTTTGGAAAGGTTATGAAGGGAGATGATTTTGAGTTTATTTAAGCGCCATTTACCCAGCAAACGAAATTCCACTTTAAGCAGCGGTGCACGAAAACTGTTAAATAGACCTCTTGCAAAAATCAGTTATGATCCAGTTCAAAGTTATAGATCCCGGC
>CAZGON010000313.1:0-3612 GCA_964527085.1 uncultured Candidatus Competibacteraceae bacterium | reverse complement strand
GGGGGTAGTGATGATCAGATCAAAGTGGTGTAACGCCGCCCAGGGGCGGCCGATGTGGACTAAGCGCACCTGGCCTTGCGCCTGACGGCGAATCCAACGCGCCACCGGCTCGTTGCGCAAACCCGCAGAAATCACTACGTCCGGCCACGGCGGTTCCAATGGGCTAGAGTGTCGAATATGGATGCCACCTAGGCCAATAAGGCATGGCAAATCGATCAAAAACCCCCATTTTCGATAGACAAGCCGCTTGATTTCAAAAGGCCAACCCAACGCTTCCGCCAATGCCATGAGTTGCCCGCTTTCCCCCGCTCGGTAACCCATCAATAGCCAGACTTGAGGCGTTTTGGTTTGGTTTTCAGAGGGTGTTGATAACATGGAGATATTATTTTATAAATTCTTTATAACTAAAATTCATTCAATACAACATGCGCATCTAGCTAAAAGGTATAGTAATGAGTTTTTTCCAACATTTATCGCAGTTACGGCGTCACTATGTCAAAAAATATGGTAGGTATACGCTACAGACCATAGATCATTTTATCGGTCGACAATCGTTAATCGGCGACTTGCCCGTGTTCGATGCCAAACAATTTACCTGGGTGGATATCCTCGAGGCTAACTGGAAACCCATTCGAGCCGAGCTCGAGACCATTCTCAAGGCTCGTGAATATGTACCGTCTTTTCAGCAGATTTCTCCCGATCAGCAACGGATTGCAAAAGGTGATAACTGGAAAACCTTTGTACTGTATGGATTTGGCCGCCAAGCAGCGCGCAATTGTCACTATTGCCCGGAGACCGTGCGTGTGCTAGAGACCATCTCTAGTTTACGAAACGCTTGGTTTTCCATTTTGGCCCCAGGTTATCATATTCCTCCTCATCGGGGTGTGACCAAGGGATTACTGCGTTGTCACTTAGCATTAACGGTACCCCAGCAGCGTGAGCACTGCGTGATTCGGATAGACGACCAACGCCTACAATGGCAAGAAGGCAAATGCCTTGTGTTCGATGACACCTATGAACACGAGGTATGGAATAACACCGACGAAGAACGGGTGGTGTTATTTATAGACATTGATAGACCCCTCAAGCCGTTGGGCCGTTTAATCAATATGGGTCTCCTGAATATGATCCAATGGACTGCCTATGTAAAAGATGCCCGCCGTAATCTCGTTCACTGGGAAGATCGCTTTGAAACCGCCATGCAACGGGCAGAAAATTTTAATTACGGTGATAAAACCGATGAGGATTTAACGGAAAATACGCCGCCGGTATAGTTGCCACAGCAGTTTCCACCCGAACAGCAAGGGGTAGCGTCGAATACGCGGTGTCACCGTGATAGGGGTACCCGAATGGCGTTCCAGTTTCCAGACGATATAATCCACCCCACCTTGAAAGGTGAGCAGGGATTTTATAAGACGTAATAGGGAAAGCCCTTTGCCTTGAAGTCGGCGCAGTTTCCAAGCCCAGTGACTAGAACGGCGCACTCGGGGAGCAATATCGCTCTCATAGTGGGCCGGGTTGGCATTAGCAGTTTTATGAATAGGATAGGGGATTGCCATTAGGGCGGCTTCGGTAACCTGTTCATAGTAATCCCCATAGGGTTCCACTAACTGCGCCGCACGCTCCGGCGGTTCCGCCCGCAATTCAGCACTATAACTCAGGGCAAGGGCAGCACGCCACAGTTCAACAGCGCTAAAGGAAGACGGTAAACAGGGTAGCGCACGGGTTATCAGAGTGACTACGGCTTGGGCTAAAGCGGTAAAGACCTGTTTGGCAATAGTCGCGTCACGGGTATAGATAAGGGCGGTGGGTTGGGCAAAACGTCCCCATATATAAGAATGAAACCACTGCATAGAGACGCCGTGCTGCAAATCCTGGAGAGACAACACCGCGTATTTAGCCCGTAGGGTGCGCCCTTGGAAGGGTGTTTCTAAGTAAAAGACATTGGGGGGTAATCGCTTATTGAGAAACTGTAATAGCTTGCTAGTAGGATAAGCAGACCGATAGTTGTCCACTACCACATAAAGATCCACGAGACCATCCCAAGCGTCCCCATGCCGCAGACATGACCCATAAAACAGCACGGCTAATACGGCATCACCATAACGGTCACAGAGTATCTCTTGCAGATGTGTCACGCCGGCCGGTGGCGCTGGTCGACTGTAGCGTTCAACACAGTGTATAAGGGAGCTAGGTGGTGGCATGAGATCTTTAAAGTTGGATAAAAGACAGCCGTTCACCGGGGCTAATTCGTACCCAGCCCTCCGGACTGCTATAGAGTTCGCCATCCAAGGTAAACTGGCTGTCTAGGTTAAGTTGAATTTGATTGACCTTGTGGCTGTGGTAACCATTGTCAGGCGTACCAAACCGATTCGGTCGGCCCCAAAACAACGGTGGTAGCGCCCGTAAGACCCGTTTTGGATGAGCGCGAATCGCTGTATAAAAAAGAGCGCCAGATTCGCAACCCCAGTAAGGTCGCAGACCCAAAAAAAGCCGTTCTAGACTGCTCACCAAGACGACCAGGTAGTCTTGGGAGGGGCTTGACGGCTGTCGGTTAAGGCCGACGCCCATGGAGACTGGCGCCACATAAGCGGGATCCCGTCGGGCAATGGCCGCCAGAATGCGTAACGTGGCCACGCCTGGCGCCCATTCATTACGCAATCCAAGGGTGTAGAGCCGCTGGTGACAAAGCTCAATACCTCGTATGATAGCACCGGCTCCGAAAAACATCCCGAATAGGCAAGCATCTGAGGTTTCTACCCGCAATATATGGCGCTTTATAAAACGAACGGGATTTTGTGGCTGGCGAGACCACGCTAACAGTTTACCCAGTGCCCGCTGCGGACTGCCTTGGATGCCCACATCACCGGCTGTCATATTGGTAGTGCCGCTGGGTAGAATGGCTAACAGAGGAAGAACCGCAAAACACGGTTGCTGGAGCAGGGCTGTCAGCGTCGCCTGCACGGTGCCGTCGCCACCGTTTATAACAAGTACTTGAACGCCCCGCTGCGCAAACTGTTGGATTGCTTGGGTAAGTTCAGCTGGTGTATCGGTTTCGTAATGAATAACATCCGGATAGTCTGTTAAAACTTTACGCATTTTTGCAAAGTGTTGGCGGTTCCGGCCACTCTGGCGATTGCTGACTAAACCTACACAAAGCGGTTTTTTATCGTTAATAAGGGAAGCCTGGGATACTTTCGAAGTGGACGGATGTTGCACAAAGTTAACCGTATAGGAAGGGGGCATGGACATGGCAAATCTAAATACAGGGGTGTCTGATAGTAATATGGATTGGCAAGCTTCCAGGGTTGGCGATGCCTTGACCTTTGCGCACCTGTCGGACCCTCATTTATCCTCCCTTGACCATGTCAAGATGCGCACGCTTTTCACCAAACGTTTGTTTGGTTACCTTTCCTGGCGCTCCCACCGACGCGGTGAACATCGCGCTACAGTGTTAGCTACTCTGGTGCACGATCTCCAGCAGAGGCAACCGGAGCATCTGGTCATTACCGGTGATTTGACCCACTTAGGTCTTCCCAGCGAGTTTCAGGAGACTGCTCAATGGTTACAGGCGCTGGGGTCTGCCACTCAAGTCACCGTGGTGCCTGGCAA
>CAZGON010000312.1:202-3786 GCA_964527085.1 uncultured Candidatus Competibacteraceae bacterium | reverse complement strand
GTCGTCCACATGAATAAAATCACGCCGCTGCTCACCCGCCTGAAAACCTCCATAGCTGCCGAACAGACGCACCGTCTGGGAACTCAATAGTTGTTTGCGCAGATGCAAAACCACACTGGCCATGGGTCCTTTGTGGTGCTCGTGAGGCCCGTAAACATTAAAATAACGCAACCCCACCACCTGACTGGAGTGATGAGCCTGTTGCGTGCGCACATAATTATCGAACAGTAACTTTGAATAGCCATACACGTTCAACGGTGTCTCAAAACAGGACTCCTCCTGACAGGTGACACTGTTACCATACACGGCGGCAGAGGACGCATAGAGGAAGGCAGCACCGCGTTTTAAACAGTAATGCAACAGTCGTTTAGAGAACTCAAAGTTATTACGCATCATATAACGGCCGTCCCACTCGGTGGTTACGGTACAGGCGCCCTGATGAAAGACCGTGTCGAGGGAAACACCGAAGTCATCACCGGCATCGAGTCGTTTCAGAAAATCGTCTTTATCCAGATAATCATAAATATCAAGATCCAACAAATTTACAAACTTCTCTCCTCGCTGGAGGTTATCCACCACCAGAATATCCCGATGACCCAAGGCGTTGAGTCCCCTGATCAAATGACTCCCGATAAACCCAGCGCCCCCCGTCACAATAAACATGTTTTCTCCTTTGGTTCGGTTGAATGTTGCATCAACCCCCCTGTTGCTTAAGCTCTGCGTTTAAACTCTCTGCTATAGTGGCATCTTTTCGGTCACTTCAACAATGTCAATAAAAACTTAAAATCGATGCTGATTCATCGCTCTGCTTTTTTGCCCTGGACTGCTCAACCCCAGTCTGTGCTAAGCCGACTGCTTTTTGACCCACACCTCATCACGGTGCTGCTGAGTTTTCTCCTGTCTGGCTGGGCTGTCTACACTCAAGACGCCATCAATAACGACGGCATTATTTATGTAGGCGCTGCGGAAAGACTTTTAAAGGGTGATTGGGCCGGCGCTTATGGGC
This sequence comes from uncultured Candidatus Competibacteraceae bacterium, assembly GCA_964527085.1. GTDB lineage: Bacteria > Pseudomonadota > Gammaproteobacteria > Competibacterales > Competibacteraceae > CAYRGG01. The sequence continues at coordinate 2,780 of CAZGON010000312.1, read as the reverse complement.
TTTATAATTGGCCTTTTTATCCTTGGCTCATCGCCAAAGTCAGCCAGCTCTTTAATATGGGTTTAGAAAACTCAGCGCAGCTTTTAAATGCTACTTTCACGGCGCTTTTGGCAACCACGTTTGTGAGCCTTATTCAGGTTTTGGGCGGTGATCGAAAAACCCAGTTCATCGCCGCTTTTGTGATTCTCTCGCACCCCTATCTCAACGAATTCCGCGCCGAAATTTTCCGAGATCACGGTTATTGGGCTTTCTATCTTTTAGCCGTTTTGTTTTTTATACGCTTTTACCGCCAACCTCGCTGGAGTTCTGGATTTGGCTGGGGATTGACTATCCTCTTAGCTAGCCTATTTCGCATCGAGGGGGTGGTCGTGATGCTACTATTGCCCACCGTTGTCTGGTTACGCCCCGAAACCTCACGACAAACCCGTACCAAGCAGTTTTTGCTAGCCCATAGCATCACTTTATTCATGGCCATCGGATTACTGGTGTGGGCGGCCTTGGATAGCAGTTTTCGCGAGTTGGCAGGCCGCCTCTATGAACCCCTGCCGAGATTCACCTGGACTGATATTGGCTCCGCGTTTGCTAGTAAACTTGAGTACAAGGCAGATCGACTGGCTAGCGCTATCCTTAACCGCTATTCCGAGGAATACGCTCTATCTGCCGTGATAATGACGCTCCTGGTGATTGTGTTGGACCAGTTCATTAAGACACTGAGTCCCTTATATACGCTGCTACTGCCCCTATCAGTGGGTTTGCGCATCCATTTCCAACCACCGTCAGCCTTGCGTAGCATCTTTGTTTGGCTGACATTGATTAATTTAATGATTGTGTTTGCCTTTGCCGTGCATTTCTTCTTTCTGGAAAGTCGCCATATTGTGCCCCTGATGTTGCTCGCTCTGCTGGCCATTCCTTTCATCCTAACCGGGCTGCACAACCGTTGGCAATTACGCCATCAACAACCGCTATCCAGACCCTGGTTGATGGGTTTACTGGTGGCTGTCTTGCTATACATGAGTCTCGATGGCTTAGTGTCAGTAGGCGGATCCTCAAAAGTCTATGTTCGCGAGGCGGGATACTGGTTAGCTGACCATGTTCCAGCTCAGGCGCGTCTTTATAGCAATGACCGTAAATTAATCTATTACAGTGGCAGACCCATTGATTGGCGGCAACGGCCCACCTGGCCTATTGTTGAACAACTGCTGGAACGGCGTTTCTGGGAAAATTACGACTATCTAGCCTTGGCCATGAGTCGCAAAACCCCACACATCACAGCACGACTAAACGAATCGCTGGGTCCACCGGTAGCAATCTTTAAAAATCGTAAACAAGACAGTGTCCTGATTTATCAGACGCCAAATATCTGATGTAAAGCGCTGCTTTTACAGCAAAATTACTGAGTGGTTTAGCAAGTGAAAAATAGTTGGTCATGATTGACAATCATTCTTATTTGCGACTATAGTTTGTCTTAATAAATTTCTTATTTTGAACTGCATTGTTTCACTACTTTATTTTTATATATAAATCATGTATATATGTCTTTGTAAAGCGGTAACGGACCGGCAAATCCGTGAAGCGGTTAACCGAGGCAACACCCGTATGAGCGCTTTAAAGCGGGAATTAGGAGTGTGCTCCGGTTGTGGCAAGTGCGCACCTCAGGTGAGAGAGATTTTGTACGAATCGCGACCTGAATTACCTTCCATACATAACCAAGAGCTGCACTTTGAAAAAGCAACTTGGTAAATAATTTCTAAAAAACCTCAAATTTCTTTAAAAAAACCATGGCCTAAGCATCGTTTTTTGAAAAAAGTAAACAGTTGACCCCATTGTCCTGTCGCAGGTATCTTCGTGTGGTGCAAAAAAACTTGCCAAAAGCATAGTCTCCATTGAGTAAATGATTTAGAAACGAGTCTAATGAAGAAGTCCAATGTGGACAGTATGGCAAACTAGTTTGCGAAACGAGAATGAGGACATTTGGTTATGAAAGGTGATCCCAAGATCATTGAGTTTTTGAACCAAGCTTTAAAAAATGAGTTGACAACCGTCAATCAGTATTTCCTTCATGCGCGAATGCTTGACCATTGGGGTCTCAAAAAGCTGGGTGCCCAAGAATATGAGGAATCCATCGATGAGATGAAGCACGCCGATAGTTTGATTCAGCGTATTCTATTTCTCGATGGTCTTCCTAACCTCCAGGATTTGGGTAAAGTCTACATTGGAGAAAATGTTCCAGAACTATTCAAATGCGATCTTAGACAAGAACAGATGGCGCACCCTCTCTACAAGGAAGCAGTCGGCTACGCCGAATCTTCGGGCGATTATGTCACTAGAGAACTGCTGGGAACCATCCTGCAGAGCGAAGAAGGACACATTGATTGGTTAGAAACCCAGTTAGCGCTCATTGAAAGCTTAGGGTTAGAGAATTATCTACAGTCTCAGGTTTAGTCGTTTTTTTTTACCTTCCTTCCATTGATTAACTAAAACTAACGTTGGGATAACTCACCCTAGTTATCCCACGTTTTTTATTGTTAAAGTCATTCCCAGTTGTTACTTGCTATCCGTCTCTCTTAGTTGGTAGCTA
>CAZGON010000312.1:0-148 GCA_964527085.1 uncultured Candidatus Competibacteraceae bacterium | reverse complement strand
GGATATAGCGAAGCAAAATCCAGGGCAAAATTAATTTTCACATATTTCATTGTTAAATTCATTCCCAGATTCCGTTACATCCGGGTTACTTGCTACTTAACGTCAGTTCTGGATAATTATCCTGTGATAGGCTGTGTCTCCAGTAAGC
>CAZGON010000311.1:0-3852 GCA_964527085.1 uncultured Candidatus Competibacteraceae bacterium | reverse complement strand
ACGCCGTGAACACTTCCCTGTGGGCTTGACGACGGCCTTCCGGGCCGTCGACACTGCTTTCACGAGCTTTCACGAGCTACGCAAGTCCTTTTTGCGTAAGTCCTATATTAAATTAAACCAATTGATTGCGAAAATTACCTAAAGACGTTGAGTTCGTATCCCGACTGACGCCAAAACCGCTCCCCTGTGCGTCTGCCGATAATCTGCGCTGAAAAATGCTAAATCGCCATGCTGCAAGCCACCTGCTCTTTCTCCCTCCTTTAAAGGGGGGCTGGGGGGGGTTGTTTTCCGGCAAAGCCGAGAAACCGCACACATTGCGCAGCAATGTACAAAGGTAATATGTCACACCAATCCGGTGATTTAATTCCTATATTTCAAGCGCGGGCTACGCCGTCTGAAGCGTCTGAAGCGATGCCTGCAAAATGACTTGCCTTTACCGCTCTTTCATGAGGTTATTAAAAATTGATAGGTGGTAAGCCTTATCGCAAAATTGCCAGCAACCATAGCGTATTTTTGTTAGGATACTTTTGTTGTCCTAATCCAGCTGTTTGACCACCAGTTTAAAAAGTACAGGGCGGATGTCCGCTGCGACTGTCTTACACTGTTAGTCTATTCAGATAGAACAACCCATTGATTAAGTTTTTTTCGAGCTGTTGGCTAAGCCAGCACTGCTAGAAGCTGTTTTATTATTCAAACCAGTGCCTATGAAAACAATGAAAAGTATCTACAAGGTGATTTTCCTAAATCAAGGAAAGGTTTACGAACTTTACGCACGGCGCATCTATCAAGGCGATTTTTATGCCTTTGTCGAAGCGGAAGAGCTGATTTTCGGTGAACAATCATCGATGTTGGTAAACCCTGCGGAGGAACGTATGCAAGGGGAATTTTCCGGTGTACGGCGCACCTTTATCCCCATCCATTCCATCGTTCGCATCGATGAAATGGAAAAAGAAGGCGTTAGTAAAATCCGCCCCTCCAGCGAAGGCGCTGACAATATCTCACCTTTCCCCGGTTCTCTCTATCCGCCTAGTGGTACTAAACCAGGGGACAAAGGTAAGGAGTAAATAGAACTATACAGTTAGTTCACGACTACTCGACGGATCATGTTTACGCCACGACCTCTGGATTGGCTGTTACTGGCGGCACTGGTCATGATGTGGGGAAGCTCCTTTTTGCTAACAAAAATTGCCCTTTCGACACTTCCACCCATGACGATAGTGGGTGGCCGCTTACTGATTGCCGCTATCGTCCTGCTGGGAGTGGTATATGGCGCTGGGAAACGATTAACGACCTCTAAAAAATTGTGGAGTTTCTTAGTTGTAATCGCGGTTATCGGTAACTGTTTACCTTTTTCCCTGATCAGTTGGGGGCAACAGCAGATCGATAGTGGAGTGGCTGGGATTTTAATGGCGGTCATGCCATTGACCACCCTGTTTCTAGCTCATTTTTTTGTAGCTGGCGAATCCATAAAGATGACAAAGTTGGTGGGTTTTAGCTTGGGCTTTGTCGGAATTGTGGTACTGATGGGTAAGGACGCCATCAACGCTCTACAGGGTTCTGACACAACCCTACTCGCCGAGCTGGCGGTGCTGGGTGGCGCATTCTGTTATGCCGTCAATACCATTATTTCTCGCCGTCGCCCTAAAGGCGATGCCGTAGTGGCTGCGGCTGGCGTCACCTTAGTGGCCAGCTCGATTATGCTACCTAGCGCCAGTATGTTAGATGCGCCTTGGCAGTTAAATCCTTCGCTAACTTCCTTAATCGCCGTAACTGTCTTGGGTATTACCTCCACCGGCATTGCAACCATTATCTACTTTAAGCTGATCGAATCAGCAGGCCCAACTTTTTTGTCGTTGATCAACTACTTTATTCCGCTTTGGGCAGTCACGGTGGGCGCTTTGTTTTTAGGGGAACGGCCCGGTTGGAATGCCTTGGCTGCCTTGATACTCATTCTCAGCGGCGTTGCTTTAAGCCAGCTTCCAGCTACCCCGCTAGACGCTCAAAAATCCGAAAACCCGCTACATAAGTGCCAATCGCAGAACCCAAAGTACTAAATATAAATACCAACAAGGTCCGGGCCACTCGATTGTGCCGCCAGCCTTTGAAATGAGCTGTGTCGCGGCGCAGTCGGCTAAAATCCCCTACCCTTGGTTTACGTAGATAGACTTCCAGTCCCGCAGTCACCATACCAGCGCCAATGGTAGGGTTCAAAGAGGTTAACGGGGCCGCTAGAAAGGCTCCCAATACCGTAAGCGGATGGGCCATGGCAATGGCAGCCCCTAACGCGGCTAAACCACCATTAATCAACACCCAATCCAACACCAGTTGCCAACCCAGTTCAGAACTGCGTCTAAAACCGATGACAAAACCTAATAAAATAACTATCACCACTAGCCACGGTATCAACCTAGGCCAGCGTTTTGGAGGAGGAATATGATCTAGCTCGGTCACCGTTTTGGTGGCAAATTGTGGGTCTTGTTGCAGATAACCTGTAATCCCTCGCAGATGCCCGGCGCCCACCACCGCCAAAATATGCTGATGTTTTTCCGCAGCGGATTCTTGCTGCAAACGCGCCGCCATATAACGGTCTCGCTCTTCTATCAAAGGGGCGTAAAGTTCACGCTCCTGATCAGCAAACTGCGCAAAGGTGGTTTCCAAAACATCCCCTTCTTTAAGGCGTTCCACTTCCTCCTCGGTGACTTTGGCGCCGGATACAACGCTACCGAGCAAAGCTGGAAACAGCATCAAACGCCGCCACCAAGGCACGTTTCGATAAATCCGCTTTAAGGTAACGCCAATCTCCCGGTCGATTAACAATACTGGCAAGGCAGACTGCTTGGCGCCGGCAATGGCGGCGCGCATTTCAGCGCCGGGTTCAATACCAAACTGTTCGGCTAACCGTTGTTGGTAGGCGCCCAACGCTAGACTTGCTGCCGCCATGGGCGCTTTACCACTGCGTAATAAAACAAATAAATCCATTTGCGCCAAAGCATCCGGATTGACAATGGCGTTGTGACGACTGGGACACAACTCCACCGCCACCGCATCGTAATGCCCTGTCGCTATCAGTTCTTCTACCTTAGCGGCGCTCGTTCTGGATACATGGGCGGTACCTAGTAAGGTAATCTGGCTGTCGTGGACAGTCATCGTTACCATGGGTTCTTGCTTATCGATTGTACTCATCAGACCATTTAACTTTTAAGTAATAAGCTTGCCTAACAAACTGTTTATGATGCGAGACGGCAACTACTCCCCCTTGCGTCATTCTCGCCATGGACTGGCGAGAATCCAGTGCCGTGGACGGCAAGCGCGGGTGACAACCGCCTGCCACCCTCCCTGGCAACTGGATTCCGGCAATCCCTGCCGGAATGACGGGTGAGCAGTTACACGAAACGTTATTTATTTCTCACTCAATCTATAGTCTGTAAGAGTACCTTGGGAGGACTTCTATGGAAACTGCTGCTACATGGGAAATCATTTTAATCGGCGCATTTGCGGTGTTGCTGATATTTTTATTTCGCCCTGGCATCAAAGCCGCTCTGGAGCGTAGCCGTAACGCCAAAAAAGATTGGCCGAGTGTACTGATACCCTTAGTCTTGGTAGTTGCCTTTGTGCTGTTTTTGATGGCCATGGTCTAACGGGAACCGATTTTAATAGATTGACAGCGCTAACTAGGTGGCTCCTTGGGGAAAATTAGGGATGGCATTAACCATTGTCTTGGCCATTTATTAATCATCATACGCTTGTCAAGCTCGGCTGTGTTTTGTACTATTCAGCATTCTGCGGTTACTAGCTAAGCAGCAGGCGCGTAGCTCAGTTGGTTAGAGCACCACCTTGACATGGTGGGGGTCG
>CAZGON010000310.1:0-3876 GCA_964527085.1 uncultured Candidatus Competibacteraceae bacterium | reverse complement strand
CTTTGAGGGGCTCACCCAATAAGCCTCCGGCTTTGCCGGAGGTCATTTAACTTGCTGTTGTTTGATTAGCTATTCAAATCAAAGGTAACCTTTATGGTCAACGTAGAATTCTTGCAATCACACGCGTTGTTTGGTGGTATTAGCAAGGGGGATATGGAAAGCATTCAGACGCTGTTGCGGGAAGAACGCTTCACAAAGGGAGAGTTCCTTGCCAGGGAGGGGGAGCAAGGCGACCGTTTATATTTCGTCTGCGAAGGTTCAGTCGAGGTTTTGAAAGAAGTGCATAGCTCGGCTGGCGTTGAACAAGTAAGTCTCGCTATTTTTGGCAAGGGAGACACCATCGGTGAGATGGAACTGATTGACATACAACCCCGCTCGGCTTCAGTAAGAGCGCTAGAAAATGTTCTGACGCTCAGTCTCTCTCATCAAGACATATACCAAATATACAAAAATAATCGGAATGCTTTCACAATGCTTGTGCTAAATATCGCCCGGGAAATTAGTCGGCGATTGCGTAGAATGGATGCCTTGGTGGGTAGTTCTTTGTTTTCTGCGCCACCCTAAACCTATACCTCCTTATGCCAGCCCGAATCCTTGGGCGTCTTCAGTCTCAGAATGTTCTGTGCTTGACTTAGGTGCTAGGGTTTGATCATCACCGATCAAATAATACAGAACATGTCTAGCTATATCTGGCGGCTCAGCCGAGCAAAATTCGATATTGTAATGATTTAACATTTACTAATAGACATACACATTCCTTATCACTATCATAAAATTTAAATATGACATTTTTATGACAAAGTTTATTATTGGATCGAAATTCTAGAAATATTTAATGTGGTCATTTAAGTTTATGAGCAAAACATTATCAACATCGCAATTCATTAAAAATCTCAATCAACCTAGCGCAACTCTATTTTTAATACTGATTCTTTTGGGGGATTTTGTGTACTTCGCGCTTCATTTTATTGAAGCATTTACACCGTTTTTGGAAAACCCTCTTCTTTCTGTTGAAAAAGACCGCGGGTATGCCGAGATGTATCAATATCTCAAATTGATTTGGATAATTACCCTGCTAGCTTATATTTCTCTACAAAAAAAGTCTCCTTTGTATATGGTTTGGATACTGCTTTTTACCTACCTTCTTTTCGATGACGCTTTACACATCCATGAGTTTGTTGGAATTTACACGGCAGAAAACCTTAATTTGACACCTGCTTTTGGGCTAAGGCTTCAGGATTATGGGGAAATGGCTGTCTCGGCAACTGTGGGAATAAGTCTACTTTTTTTTGGTGTATTGGCTTATCGGCGTGGGTCACAAGACTTCAAGAATATATCCAAAGATTTGATACTTTTAATGGGTATTTTGGTATTTTTTGGTATTGTTGTCGATATGGCGCATATTGCGGTTCAATTAGGATGGTGGGTAAATTTTATATTAGGTGTTATTGAGGATGGTGGCGAAATGATCGCAGTGACTCTTATGGTTTGGTATGTCTTTATGTTGTCGCAGCGTAATGAAAAGTCCAATGCGTATCTATGTGATCTTGTGGCCATTATTTTAGCCCCAAAAAAGTCCTTTCCTGTTAACAACCCAATCGAACTTGTTCGGTTAAATGAATCAGGCCGCAATTTTGATAAGGACAATACTCAAATTTCTAATCTCTAGGCCATACCGTTAGCCTAAACCAAACATGCTCAAAAAGCGTTATGTTGAAACAGGTTAGCTTGTTTGGGTCGTTGTGGTAACCGCAGCGGCTCAAACAAACACATTACATCCATATGGTCTCTGTATATTATCGCTCAGTTTGTGGTGGCAGAGGCGACAGATAGCCGGTAATAAGAATCAGCAAACCGACCACTAAAAATGAAACGATGCGAGCCAGGGTGCCGACGCCGACCAAGTCTACTAAAAATAGCTTAATGACAACAACGCTGAGCAAGCTGCTGCCAGTTAGCCATACCGCCCGACCTTTAAACCGCGTTGCCGCTGTCATCAGGCTCAAGGCCAGCAGTGTCCAGACAATAGATAGGGTAGCTTGAAAGCGTGCCGATTCCAACAGGGCAGAGAAGGTAAAGGGGACGCCTCCCCAAAAATGGGTAACTCGGGCGATAACCCCATTAAGTGCAATAAAGGCAAGCGCCGCCCAGCTATACCAGCGTCCCGCAACGGATATGGGCAAGGCCGTCTTGCGTGTCCAATGCAGTAGAGCAAACAACGCAAATAGCTGTATCAGTTCAAGGGGATTTAGCAACAGCAAATAAGGCAAAGGCTGAGGATCACCCAGCTGCATAGTGGCGTGTATCACCCACAGTCCTAGAAAGGAAACCACCGGCAAGAGTCCAACATCAAAATAGTCAGCCTTAAAGCGTTGTATCGGCCAATTACGTTTTTCGCCCCCCACCCATAGCCCTAAGATGGTGGCAGCCGGTAGAAGCCCCCAGATGCTGTAACTCCAGGTTTCGGGTAACCAGCGGTCGATTATCCAGGCTGTTTCCCAGGTGAGCAAAAAAACCCCTAAATACAAACTTACCCGATGACTAAGGCGCACTATATAGGTGGGCCAATAAGTTTCAAAATACCAAAGCAAACTGTACTGGACAGCAAAGGCTAAAGCCCAGGCCAACAAGCCCCAGCGGGCAAACGGATGGGCATGAGATAGATCGATCAAAACCCAAATACCCAGTATCACCATGATTGGTAATAAACCGAGAGGCGGAAAGCCCATCGGACGCCAGCTAAGGTGTCTGCTAAGGACAGCCATGGCTGCACAGCTTAACGCGACAAAAATCAGAGTGCTTTCGACCCGATCAATGGGTGCAACATAAATCCAGATGTCATGTAAACCCGCTCCAAACCACCAAGCTAATCCCCAGATCAAAGCAGCGAGAGGTGTATGTGCCTCGGCTTTAAGGAGGGCGTTTCTGTGTTGGTAAAGGAAAAATCCCGAGAGTAATCCAGACAGGCTAAGCATGAGACCGCCCAAGTATAGGCTGTTGAACACAGCTGTGTCAGTGGCCGGTTTATCAAAGGCAATCAGAAACGCCATACCCGCCGCCAACTGCACGCCAAGACCAAACAGGCGTGCTAAAAAACGCTGTTGGCGAACGCCAACCCATACCAATGCCGCACCTTCCAAGGTCCAGGCGGCTCCGGTCCAGCGTCCGTCCACGGCCAGCGGAATAGCCAACGTGACAAACGCGATGGCGAGGGCAAAGAATGCCTCCACTAACAGATCTAAGTCGTTGCAACGCCGGAGGGCGTTGGCAATACTGCCGTAAAAAATGCCTACCACTAGGGCGCTAACAGCGAGACCGTATTCGAAATCCGCCACAAGGGCGCTTTGCAGCCCAAAAGCGGTCAGGGGAACGCCAAAAATCAACGAACTGTCCAGATAACCTTTGAGCTGAGGGGGTTGTCGGTAGGCGTAAAGGATAGGGACGGCCACATAGAACAGAAAAAAGACAATCAAAAAGGGTTCAGTAGTGGAAAAATAGGTGGGTTGGTAGTATTGATAACCCCACAGGGAGGCGATGATAAAGGTAAACAAAAACCCAATGAGGTTGAGTTCCCGCCAGGCTTTAAACCACGCAATCGCGAAAATACCGGCGTCTAACACAGCGTAATAGGAAAACAAAAAAAGGTGATTTCTGCCCCGGGATATAAGCACTGGGGCAAGAAAGCCGCCGATGGTGGCTAGGATGGCAAGACTGCGAGCATTCTGTAATACAGCGAAGCCATTGGCGACAATAACTAAGGTGACCATTAGTGTTAACCCCGCCGCAGAGGAAAGCAGATCATAATGATTGACGGCAGCAAACAGGGTCAGATAAATAATGCCGATGCCGCCTCCCTCTAGCACTAACCCGTAGCTG
>CAZGON010000309.1:0-3882 GCA_964527085.1 uncultured Candidatus Competibacteraceae bacterium | reverse complement strand
CCCGGATGGAGTACCTGAACGAGGCCAATACCTTCCCGGTGCAGACCGAGCGCAGTGTCTATAGCCAGATCAGATGGAGTTTTTAGACGCTCTGCGCCGGGCATCCGGAGCTTCTTCTAGCGCACTTCGCCTATTAACTGGTATCAGCCTGCTTGCCAGCGTTAGCTTCGCTTTTGCTCTCGATGAATACGCCGTTATGGCGGCTTACACCCACAATTTTGCCAAGTTCACCCGCTGGCCTGCGGACAGTTTCCCGACGCCCGATGCACCACTCAACCTTTGCGTACTCGGCGAGGACCCCTTCGGTATGGCCTTAGACCAAATGGAAGGTAGGTCTATTGGCAAACATCTTTTAAAAATAAGGCGCTACCCCCGGGTTGCGGTGGTAACAGACTGTCATATTTTGTTTATCAGTCGCTCCGAGGAGTGGCGTTTAGAGGTGATTCTGAAGGATCTGGAGAGTTTGCCTATCCTCACCGTGAGCGATATTCCGGATTTTTGTCAGCGCGGCGGTATGATAACCCTCGATGTCATCAATCAGCGGGTACGCTTCAGCATAAACCCACAGACCGCGGCGCAAGCGCAGCTAAAGTTAAGCTCCAAACTGTTGGAATTGGCGCAAATTGTCGACAACCGCAGCACAAGCAAACCCTAATGCAGCGGCTCACTAAACTACCCATCGCCCACAAACTCACCGCCATAACCATGTTGACCACGGTGACCGTCATGCTACTGATGGCGGTTGCCGTGGTGTTAAACGAAGTTATCGAGCAAAAAGGCTCCATTTACCAGAAACGCATCGAACAGCTCACCACGGTGGCAGAGATTATTGGCTCACGTAGCACTGCCGCCCTGATTTTCGACGATCCCCAGACGGCGACGGAAAATCTAGCTGCGCTAAATGCCTTGCGCACTGAGGCCAAACCCCTCCTGGCAGCCATTTTAACACCCAACAATCAAGTCTTCTCACGCTATCAAACCTTTCCGTATCTACGCCAGGAACACCCATACACCTTGGCATACGGGTGCGAAACGCAACAAAATCAACTAACCGGAACCAGCTGGTTATCCGTGTGCTCCCCCATCATTCTCGACGGCGAGCGCATCGGTGAGGTCCATATCCTATTCGATATGGTTTTTGATCTAGCCCAGCTGCAACCTATCATTTTTCGATACCTTGTTTTGGTTGCGGGTTTTGTGTTGCTGGCCTTTGTGCTGGCATGGTTCATATCTTCACGGCTACAGCGGCTAATCTCAACACCCATACTTAACTTGCGTGCAGCCATGCAGGCCGTTTCCGAACACAGGGATTACGCTATCCGTGCGGAGCGCATGAGTGACGACGAACTCGGGGCGCTGGTTGATGGTTTTAACTACATGTTGACGCAAATTCAAAGCCGCGATGCGGAGCTGGCGCATTATAGTAACCAGCTAGAGGGCGAGGTCGCGGCTCGCAGCGCCGAACTGGCGGAAGCCAACCGACGGCGAATTCTTTGGCTGGAGAACATGGCGCGATTTTTACGTCATGAATTAAAAAATACCACCATTGGCCTTAGATCATCCCTCGATTTGATCGAGCGGCGGGCTGTAAAAGGCGAGATCGGAAAATATGTAGAGCGGGCGAAAACCAGCGTTGGCTATATGAATAATCTGCTGGAGAACATGGGCAATGCTAGCACGCTGGAAGCGAGTTTCTACAAAGAAACCCGCCAGCGGGTCAATTTGTCCACCCTCATCGAGCAGCAGATTGATAGCTATCGAGCGATCTATCGAGAAAGCGTTTTGCAAGTGGACTGCGAAACTCAGGTCGACATACAGGGTAACGAGGCGGGATTGATTCAATTGCTGGACAAATTAGTCTCTAATGCCGTCGATCATAGCTCGCCAAATACGCCGATTCGCATCTCACTACGCCGCAAAGACGGCCAGGCGCTGCTGACGGTTGCCAACCGAGGCGAACCATTGCCCCAGGACAAAGAGCGTATCTTCGAACTTTTTGTATCCATGCGCGAACGCCAACGTAAGCACAGCGATAACTTGGGGTTGGGTCTGCACATCGTGAAATTGGTCGCAGAATCCCATGGTGGCCGTGCGTGGGCAGAAGATATGCCGGATCGAAATGGGGCTATTTTTAAAGTCACGCTGCCACTTGCATGAAACACCCCGTTGGCGTCTCGGGCTCAGCGGCGCCAAGGAGGAGGCTTAGGTGTACGAGTTGGAAACTTAGCCTTACGTTTACGAGTAAGCCTCAAACTAAGTGGGGGCTGGGATTAGGGTGTTAAAGGCCACCGCATAGTCCTTAATTTTTCCTCAGAATTTTTCATTGTTTCTTGCAAGTAGCTTCATCAATAGGTTGATAGTTTAGACACTGCCCTAAGAAGTAAGCTGTCACATTTTCAATATATCTGGAGTTCAAATATGATTACAATTGACCTACAAAAAAATCTTCCGTCTATGAACGTTAATCGGTATTCGACGTTTACAGGCGCATCGCTCACATTCTGTGCTTGGTTAGCCGTGGCCGTTTTTTTGGTGCACGTCAACCCAGCATTTGCCGAACAGGTTGACGACACTATCCTCTGGAGCTTCGATCCGCCCGCCTCCATCTACAAGGGTAGTGTTGCCAAGGAAAAAAGCACCATCCGCCATGGGGAAGACCTTATCGTCGACATTGAACTACCTCCGATGGGCAAAAAAAGTAGCGCCACACCGCGATTCGGTAGCATGGTATGGAAATGGCGGGGCGTGGCGCCGATCACGGAGAACACCGATATCGACCCCGATCAGGCATGGCATGAACATGTGCAATCTGTTGATGACCTCGCAGACGAAAAGGCCACCGCGTTTGATAATGTAGAACCGCCTCCTTCGCAACGGTGGATAGCCGTTAATCTGGAGACTGGCTTCGAATACGAAGTAGAAATGCCTGTGGAGTTGTCGCAAACCATTGGCGCCTACATGGAGCAAGCGGGTCAAAATTCGCCGAATCTCGGTAGTAGCAACAGTCGACAATTGGTTTCTGATTACCAAACAGATGACACTCTTGATGATTTGACTGCAACAGACCACCAGCAAAAGGGCTGGAGCGATGGCGTCGATACACGCACCCGCCGTTTTAATAATACCGCTTACCCCTACCGGACAATCGGTCAGTTAGGAGGCAGTGAGACCAGCGGTTGCACTGGCACATTAATCGGGTCTCGTCATGTTCTCACCGCCGCCCATTGTATTTGGAATAGTGCAACGGACTCGTGGTATTCTTTGCCTGCAACACGATTTCGTCCGGGGCGAGAGGGTACTTGCAGCGGCGCTTCCTGTGAGCCCTATGGTGGATTCAACGCACGTTGGTATTTTACACCGGCGGAATTCCGCGAGACCGACAACAATTGGACCTACGACTACGGCATCATGGTAACCCGGGGACGTCCGGGTAACGCGACCGGCTGGATGGGGTATGTGGCCACCAATCAAAGCACAATCCGTGACTATTGCGATAAAGTGCCGTTTGGTCCTGGCTATCTAGGCGGGAATTGTTTCAACCGAGGTTATCCCGCTTGTGGTCTGTCCGGCCCTCCAAACACCTACGAAACCTGTAAACAAGGCTGGGCCTACCAAGACCAAAACCCCTGTGAAATCGGTAGCTTCATTTGGACCGCATCCGCCGGTGATGGTTGGAAATCGACCTTTACCACCAACTGTGACTTGAGTGGTGGTCACTCTGGTTCGTCGGTTTGGACGGACGTATGGAACGGCAGTGGCAAAGTGATTTTCGGGGTCGTCAGCACCCATTCCTGCACGACCTGCTCCTCGGGTACGGAGTTTCCCAACCGGATACGCCGTGTAACACCGGATGTGCTGGATTGGATCAGCTACTTTAAAACC
>CAZGON010000308.1:0-3890 GCA_964527085.1 uncultured Candidatus Competibacteraceae bacterium | reverse complement strand
ACCTGTTGCAGCGGGTGGTGACCATGCTCGATGCCATCCCCATGGAGGACCGGGATACCAAAAGCGAGCTGGATGAACGTGCGATTTAATTTTACGATCCAGACCATTCAGACGACGAAGATCGCTTTATCCTGCTTGGGCTGAGCTTAAAACCACAAGTTCTTATTGTTTGTCATTGTTTTAGAGAGAGCGAAACGCTCGTTCGAATCATCTCAGCGAGAAAAGCAGACAAAGACGAAGAGCAAGACTATTGGAAACAGCGAAAATGAGAGACCATTATGATTTTTCTAAAATGAAAGGTCGCAAAAATCCTTTCATTAAATATCTCAAACAACCGGTCACTATGCGGTTAGACAGGGACACCGTGGGCTATTTCAAAGCTATGGCCGAAGAAACGGGCATTCCTTATCAAAGCCTCATTAATTTATACCTTCGTGATTGTGCAATACATCATCGCAAGCTCAAAATGGAATGGGCTTCAGAGTAAAGCCTAACAAGGCGCTCAACCCGATCAGTTCGCTTCGCTCCCGGCGGGTTAGCTTGTTGTTATCAAACCTGGCTGTGGGACGATAGCTTTTATCCACCCCAGGAAGCGCAGGGTTTTGCGGGCAAGGATGAGTTGCAACTGATGGTCAACCGCCGCAAAACCCGTAAGGATATCTTGATCTGCTGATCCTCGATTTGCAAAGCGACGAATACTGGCAAGATATTACCCTCCCTATGCTGGAGCAGGTGCGTTGCAGGCTGCGGGATCTGATTAAAAAGGTGGCCTAGGGTGGGTGATTTTTAACACTGAAAAAGCAGTGTTTATACCTCAACTTTTGGTTTATACGCAGTTTAACTCCAAAGGGAATGATAAAACCGACTTTCCGCATACCCCTTTCTAAATTTAGGAATAAAGGGCTTCATAGGCATAACCGAGCAACTCCAGCAGGTTCTGGTGGTGCTCATTGAGATTGAGGACTAGCGCCTGAGCGTCAGCCAGAATGAGTTGCTGGCTCGGTGCCAAGTTGGGCCATAATGTTACGCGTAATGACAAGGACGATCGCCATGCAGCAGAGCACGGCAAACAGTGCACCGAAAAGTGATAGATAGATGGTCCAATTAGCAGCACTCTCGGCGTTGGTCTGGCGCACGCCCATCAATTTTTCCTCTTCGCTAACGAACGTAGCAAGTACAACACGCATTTGATCCATAGATTGTTTACCCAGACCGCGCTCGATAAACGCCGTTACATCAGCAATTGTTCTAGCACCTTGTTTCACTTTACCACGCAGTACGATGGCCGGCTTAGCGTGGTCATCAATCCATGCACTTTTTAACGTCTCAAGCTCGTTCAGCCGGTTGACCTGGGTCGGATTGTCGCTGACGTGCTGCTTCGCTTTTGCCAGCACCTCGGTAAATACCTGTTGACCCTGTTCAAAGGGTTCCAGAAAATTCTCCTCCCCAGCAATCAGATAGCCACGTAGTCCCGTCTCCATGTTGATCAAAGAAGTCAGTAAACTGTTACCGTATTCGATGGCCTCATGAGTGATTGTCAAATTTTTGACGCAATGACAATAATTAATAGAAACGGGACTTACGCACATCGAGCAAAAATTTTTCGTCTTACATCCAAGTAAATTAGCTCTTAACTTCTTAAGTCGTATCACAATCCTATTAAATGTTTTACAAAATTCCATGTCCGAAAATGGCGAGACAAGCTTGCCAAGAGCCATTAACATGGGGTTATGTTACTGGATCATACCCTTTGTTATAACGCCTTATGCAGTCGTGACTACCGCTTCGATGGTCGTTTTTTCGTGGGCGTGTCATCCACAAGTATCTATTGCCGACCTATTTGTCGGGTAAAAAAACCTAAAGCGAGTAACTGTTCTTTTTTCCCTAGCGCCGCAGCCGCTGAAAAAGCCGGCTATCGCCCGTGTTTAAAATGTCGGCCCGAATTGGCCCCAGGGCAAGCGAGTGTCGATGCCGCAGACCGCCTTGCCCATACAGCGGCTCATTTAATCGAAGATGGTTTTTTAATCGATACCCATCTCCGCGATTTAGCCTATCGGTTAGCCGTTTCTGACCGTCATTTACGGCGTGTTTTTGCAGACGTTTTTGGTGTTACACCGGTCGCCTATGCGCAAACTCAACGCCTATTATTGGCGAAACGATTGCTGACCGATACCGCCATGCCCATCGCCGACATTGCCATGGCGGCGGGCTTTGGGAGTTTGCGCCGGTTTAATAACCTGTTTCAAACCCGTTATCGATTAACCCCTACAGCTATTCGCCATGTCACTCAGCAAGACCCCGCCGGGACGTTAGTGTTTGAATTGGCCTATCGACCACCCTATGCCTGGTCCGAGCAGATGGATTTTCTAAACCATCGAGCCATTGCCGGTGTCGAGACGGTTATTTCAAACAGTTACTATCGCACGGTGGCCATACCAGACCCACAGGGAGCTTTACAGCAGGGATGGTTGATGGTCTCTCAGCAATCGGAAAAAGCCGTCTTACGGGTACAACTGTCAGCGTCGTTGGCTCGCGTCATACCCCAAGTACTCAGTCGACTCAAACGGCTGTTTGATTTGGCCTGCAATCCCGATGACATCGCCCGCCAGTTGGGCAACCTCGCGGCAGCGCGACCGGGATTGCGAGTTCCAGGGGCTTTCGATGGATTTGAAATGGCCGTGCGTGCTGTTCTCGGTCAACAGGTGACGGTCCGGGCAGCCCGCACCTTGGCCGGACGATTTGCCCATCAATTCGGTTTACCCGTCGAAACACCTTATGAAGAACTCAATCGGACCTTCCCGTCAGCCGAGATAATAGCGTCTAAATCGTTAAACGAATTAGCTGCTCTGGGCATTACCGGTAAACGTTGCCAAGCTATTTTGGCCCTTGCCCAGGGTTTGTCCCAAGGTAACTTTAGCCTCGAACCAGATGGAGATTTGCAAGAACAGATAGAGGCACTGCGTGGATTACCGGGGATCGGCGAGTGGACGGCTCAATATATCGCCATGCGCGCCCTGGCGTGGCCCGATGCCTTTCCCCATAGCGATTATGGCATCCGCAAGGCGCTGAATGAAACATCGTCTAAACGTATTCTGGCCATTGCGGAAACCTGGCGACCCTGGCGTGCTTACGCCACTTTGCATCTTTGGCGTTCTTTGGAGACCAAAAGCTCATGATATTCAGCAATTTTCATACACCCTTGGGCAAGGTATGCCTTACCGCATACGACAATCGATTGACTGGCGTTTATTTTATCGGCCAGAAACATTTCCCCATCCAAAATAGCTTATGGAAACATCGGGATAGTGATCCAATGTTGCTAGAGGCTCAGCAAGAAATACTAGCGTATTTTCACAGCGGCCGGCAGCAGTTTACAGCTCCCATTGCTCCGCAGGGTACGCCATTTCAGCATCGCGTATGGCAAGCGCTGCAGGAAATTCCCTATGGTATGACCTTGTCTTACAAAGCATTGGCGGAACAACTCAGTCAGCCCAGCGCTGTGCGTGCCGTAGCAGCCGCGGTGGGTCGCAATCCATTGTCTATCGTGATCCCCTGTCACCGCATTATCGGTACGAACGGCTCGCTAACCGGCTATGCAGGCGGCCTCGACCGAAAACGCGCATTATTGGCTTTAGAAATGGCTGATACTATGGAGGATGCGGCTGATCTAATTGGTAGTCGCTTCCATAACTGATACCAAATCGATAAAAAAAGTCAGCTTAAATTTTAGCTACTACATTTTAAACTACTAGTAGCCAGCTTCTTTTTGATGGCGCACGGCCAGAATGGTGACGATCTCACCATCGAAGCGATACCGGGTTACATAGCCGCTATCGCTGGCTTTCCGCACGTCTTGCTAAGGGATAAGGAATTTTGTTATGTCAGAGGTT
>CAZGON010000307.1:0-3982 GCA_964527085.1 uncultured Candidatus Competibacteraceae bacterium | reverse complement strand
CCTCACGCCATGTCTTTAACGTCCAAGGCGATCTCTACCAAGGCAGTCTGGATCAAAATCTGACGGTAACAACCCTTATCCCCCCCTTTGCTGAGGCAGAGTCGGATAATATCCAAACCTTTGGAGGTTATTTGCAAGGACGTTGGGAATTCGTCCAGTCAGCCACCTCGCAATTCACCGTGCAAACCTATTACCAACGCGAAGAGCGGGACGAAGCACTTGCTCGGGAAGAACGCGACACCTGGGATGTAGATTTTCAGCATAACCTTAGCTGGGGTAAATATCACGAAACTGTCTGGGGTTTAGGTTACCGTTATAGCAAAGACGAGTTTGTTGACACAACGCTCTTTTCTTGGAACCCTGACCAACGCGATACTCACCTATTTAGTGCTTTTTTGCAAGATACCCTCGGTTTATTTGACAACCGTCTTTTAGTAACTGCGGGTTTTAAACTGGAGCATAACTCCTTCACCGCTTGGGAGTGGCAACCCAGTGTTCGCGCCCTATGGATCCCCCACACCAAACATCGAGTTTGGGCCGCTGTTTCCCAAGCCGTGCGCACACCGGGTCGAGGTGAACAGAACGGACACACCAGCGCCTTTGTGATTCCACCCAACACCGCCAGCGCTCTTCCTATTTTGGTCGCTCTTAACGGCGACCCAAGTTTTGATGGCGAGCAATTAACCACTTATGAACTGGGTTACCGCACTTGGCCAGCGGAAAACATCTCCCTCGATATGGTCGCTTTCCTGCATGATTATGATGATCTTCTTAGCATCGAAGCAGGCACACCTTTTTTGGAATCCACGCCTAACGGACCCTTTGTTATCCTGCCAGGAACTTTTGATAATAAATCTGGCGGTCGTCTCTTCGGCTTGGAACTGGCGGCAGCCTGGCGTCCCTTAACCCATTGGCAACTGCAGTTAGCTTATACCTATCTCGACTCGGAGCTGGATCTCAAGCGAGGCGCCGAAACCCTGGATACTGATTCGACCGTGCCCCGACATAACGTGTCTTTGCGGTCATCTCACGATCTTAGGGATAATCTGGAACTGGATCTATGGCTACGCTATGTGGACGAACTGCCTGGGCTAGTCAACTCTTTACAAGTTGGTAACCCAATTCATATCGATGATTATTTCGCTTTGAACCTAAGGCTTGGCTGGCGACCTTTTCGAAACTTAGAATTAGCTTTAGTAGGCGCTAACTTGTTAAACGATAATCGGCTTGAGTTTGTCCAAGAGCTTTATTCTTTTCCCACCCAGGTAGAACGCAGTCTGTACGGACAGCTCAAATGGTCATTTCGTTAACATCCGTTAAATAATCTGAACAAATCATTATCAGCACCAGGAATAAAGCAATAATAAAAGGAATTAACATTAATGAAAAAAACCACCGTGCTAACCGAACCTTTATTTCATAGAATTTGGCGTGCCTATTTTCGTACCGCCCTTATACCTCTGTTGTTGGTTGAAGTTACCCTAATCGTTGTTTACCTATTTGCCAACAACCTTGCTAAACAAGAAAACATTGCAGCTATCCGTGAAGTGGCTAACGCTGAGCTGTTTCATATTGTCCAGCGGGAAACCGTAGTGATTCAAAAACAACTTGAAAGCGTCACCCAGAGCGCACAAATTTTCGCCAGCGCCGCCGCTAAGGCATTGCAGACACCCCTTAGGCCGGATGAGATTTCAGAAAATGAGTCCAGCCGCTACGCCCGTACCGATCAAGATGTGTACTATTCCAGCATCGACAGCGGTGGAGCAGCAGTATTTTATAGCGGTATTACATCTGTAGGTGAAGAGGAGCAGGATAAAGTTCTGCGCACTTCGCGTTTAGATCCTTTGATGGAGGATTTGCATCGCCACAATCCGCTGGTGACCCAAATCTATCTCAACACGTTTGATTCCATGAACCGCATCTACCCGTTCTTTGAGGTGCTCGATCAATACACGGCGAAGATGAATATTCCGTCTTATAACTTCTATTACGAGGCGGACGCAGCCAATAATCCCAAGCGGGAAGCTGTATGGACGGATGTTTATATCGATCCCGCCGGTCAGGGGTGGACCACCTCTTGCATTACACCTGTCTACAACGGTGATTTTCTAGAAGGTGTTGTGGGACTGGATGTGACGGTCGCCAATCTAGTTCGGGAGGTGTTGGATCTGGAAATCCCTTGGGGAGGGTATGGACTGTTGTTGGGGAAAAACGGCACTATCTTAGCATTACCTGCGGTGGGCGAGGCAGATCTGCAACTTGAAGAACTTAAACAACACCGTTACCACGACGCGATCCTAGCAGATACTTTCAAACCCGAGCGTTTCAATATTCATAAACAACCCAAATTGCAACCTCTTAGCACAAAAATCCAGGCAGAAAACGGCGCCACCACCCGCATTATCCTCAATGGAAGCCCCCGACTCGCCGCCTGGGCTAGCGTCCCTGCCACAGATTGGAAACTATTGATTCTAGCGCCTGAGGCCAATATTTATGCCCACGCCAATGACCTTAGTCAGCGACTAACCTACCTGGGTGTATTATTGGTAGGCGGCTTGATCCTCTTTTATGCCGCTTTTTTTGTTTTACTTTACCTGCGCGCCCGCCAAATGAGCTATAGCTTGTCTGCCCCCTTAGGCCAAATTAATAGGTTGGCCGAACGTATTGGTTTTGGCCATTACCATCAAAATCCACCCCGCTCTCCCGTAACAGAACTGGACAACACCTTACAGCATTTAAAATTCATGGGAGACCGTTTGGCGGAGAGCAATCATGCTCTTCTACAAACCCAGGAAACATTACTGAAAGAACGAGCGTTGCTTCATTCCCTTATGGATTCTATACCTGATCTTATTTTCTACAAGGATACGGCAGGGGTTTATCTAGGCTGCAACAAGAGTTTTGCTCAATCCCTTGAGCGCACCGAGCAAGAAATTATAAACAAGAGCGACTTTGAGCTGTTTCCAAAAACCGTTGCCGAGCAATTCCGCCGTGCTGATCAACAGGTGCTAACTTCAGGTAAAACGCAACGCTTTGAAGAACCATTAGACCTACCCGATGGTTATCGAACCGTGCTGGAAACATTAAAAACACCTTACTTAGGTCAAGACGGTACTGTGCTAGGTTTAATTGGTGTCAGCCGCGACATTGGCGAACGCAAACATTGGGAAAAGGCGCTGGAGCAGGCACGCCGCGACGCCGAAGCAGCCAGTCGGGCTAAGAGCGAATTTTTAGCGACCATGAGCCACGAAATCCGCACCCCCATGAACGGGGTGCTGGGAATGACTGAGTTACTCTCAGCAACTGAATTGGAGACCCATCAACGCCAGTTTGTAGAAGTCATCCAACGGTCTGGGAAAGCGTTATTGAGTGTGATTAACGATATCCTAGATTTCTCCAAAATCGAGGCTGGCAAACTAAAACTAGAGACCATTGCTTTCGATCTACGGGAATTGCTCGAAGAGACGGCAACCTTACTTGCCACCGGCGCCCACCACAAAGGACTAGAACTGATACTTGCTCTACCCGTTAATACACCCACTCAGGTGAGAGGCGATCCATTACGATTGCGGCAAGTATTAGTCAACTTGATTGGTAATGCTATTAAATTTACCGAACACGGCGAAGTGGTGATTCGCTCAAAGGTGTTAAACCAAGACGAAGCACAGGTCCAGTTACGCATTGAAGTGGCTGACACGGGAATTGGGGTTGGACCTGAGACCCATGTCAAAATCTTTGAGGCGTTTTCTCAAGCCGACACCTCCACCACGCGCCAGTATGGGGGTACCGGGTTGGGGTTGGCCATCTGTCGCCAATTGGTGCGACTCATGGGCGGTGAGATTGGCTTACAAAGCCAACCCGATGTAGGCTCCACATTTTGGTTTACCCTCACCCTACAACGCCGAGTTACCATAACGGCAAAACCAGCTTGGCAATGGCATAATGACCTGCAAGGGGTACGGGTATTGGTGGTGGATGACAA
>CAZGON010000306.1:0-3984 GCA_964527085.1 uncultured Candidatus Competibacteraceae bacterium | reverse complement strand
TGCTGGAAGGGCGCACCATCGACGATCTAGATGGTGGTGAGGATAACAATGCCCTATACAAATCACTGACCCATGGTCAGCCGCCAATCGTCGAGCAATTTGCATCGCCTGATGAACAAGCAGGTTTTATTAAGGCGCTGTTGGAGAAATCAACAGATTCCCCCCATTCTCATACCTGTGTTGTCGCGCGAACAAACAAAGAAGTATTGTCAATTCAAGAGAAGCTTGAGGAACTTGGCATAGCCACCGCTATTATTAAACCCCAAGAACCCGATAGCAAACAGGACGACCGCTTAAAATTGGCAACAGTGCATAGGGTTAAGGGACTTGAGTTTGATCGAGTCATTCTGGCATCGGCCAATGAAGGGTTGATTCCATTAGATTTTGTCATAAAAAACAAAGCCGATAATGTGTCCAAAGAAGACGCTGAAACGGAAGAGCGCAGCCTTATCTATGTGGCCCTTACCCGGGCGAGAAAATCTGCCTTCGTGCTAAGTTATGGCACCATTTTGAGTCGTTTTTTTAGAGCATTTCCCATTTGACCGTACACGTTGTTATCCTTCGGTCTCGGCGTGCTCATGTACTGACTGTACATTCCGCGCGCCTCTCCTCGGCTGCCTTGTGTACAGCCAAAGCGAAAACGCTCTAGGTAACAGGTTTTTGCGCTATTCCATAGCCAGTTCTTTGATTTTTCGCGTCAAGGTATTACGTCCCCAACCCAGCAGCTTAGCGGCGTCTTGGCGATGGCCGCCGGTTTTTTCTAGGGCTGCGGTGATTAAGGTTCGCTCAAAAGCGGGTAGCGCGGTATCCAGAATATGGTTTTCGCCCCGCGCCAGTATTTGCTTAGCCCAAAGACGTAAGGCGTCTTCCCAGTTGTTGTCATGGGTTTGACTGGTGGGTTGGTCCCGCAGGTCGGGGGGGAGATCGTTTAGATGGATCTCTCGGCCGGACGCCATGACGGTGAGCCAACGGCAAAGGTTTTCTAATTGACGCACATTGCCCGGCCAATCCAATTTAGAGAGGTAGTTCTCTACTTCGCCACGCAGGGCTTTGGGTTCCACTTCCAATTCAACGGCGGCTACTTTTAAAAAGTGCCGCATCAGTAATGCGATATCCTCCCGTCGTTGCCGCAAAGCGGGTAGGTGAATACGTATCACGTTGAGTCGATGAAATAGATCTTCCCTAAATAAACCATCTCGTACCCGCCGCTCCAGGTCTTGGTGGGTCGCGGCAATGACCCGTACATTCACCCGGGTGGGGGTATGGCCGCCGACCCGATAGAATTCCCCCTCGGCAAGTACCCGTAACAGACGGGTTTGCAGTTCCTGGGGCATATCGCCGATTTCATCTAAAAATAGCGTACCGCCATCGGCCTGTTCAAAACGTCCTTGGCGGGAAGCCTGGGCGCCGGTAAAAGCGCCCCGTTCATGGCCAAACAATTCCGATTCCAACAGATCCCTAGGAATAGCAGCCATATTCAAGGCAATGAAGGGATTACCGGCGCGGGGACTGTGGCGGTGCAGGGCTTGCGCCACTAACTCTTTGCCAGTGCCTGATTCACCGTTGATCAAGACGGTGATGTTAGATCGGGATAAGCGTCCAATGGCGCGAAAAACCTCCTGCATAGCCGGTGCTTCGCCAATAATTTCTGGTACCGGTGTGTTGGGTTCAATACGTGACTCCTGTTGCCGGTGTAAATCACAAGCGCGGCGGACTAGGGCGACGGCGTCATCCACATCGAAGGGTTTTGGTAAATATTCAAAGGCGCCACCCTGATAGGCGGAGACGGCGCTGTCTAAGTCGGAATGGGCGGTCATAATGATGACCGGTAGCTGCGGGAAACTATCGCGAATATGGGCCAGCAATTCCAGGCCGTCGATACCCGGCATCCGGATATCGGCGATAATGGCATCGGGTTCCTCTTTGTGTAAAGCTTCCATAACACCCATGCCGTTTTCAAAAGCGGTGACAAAAACATTGTCCCGATGCAGTGCTTTCTCCAATACCCAGCGGATGGAGTGATCATCGTCGATCACCCAGACATGTTCCTTCCTAACCATCAGTTCTCTCCAAGGGTAACAATATTGTGAAAACGGTTTCGCCAGGACGGCTTTTACATTCAATGATGCCACCGTGCTGATGGACCAGAATCTGAGCGATGGACAGCCCGAGACCGGTGCCTTCAGCGCGGCCAGTGATCATAGGGTAAAAAATTTTCTCAAGTATTTCTTGCGAAATACCCGGTCCGTTATCGGTAATCTGCAAACACAACAACAATTTATGGCGTTTGTTGCCGATCGTGTACTGCCGTTTAATTCGGGTGCGCAGGGTGATGACACCGCGATATTGCAATGCTTGGAGCGCGTTGCGAACAATATTTAAAACCGCTTGGATGAGTTGGTCAGCGTCCGCTATCAGAGGCGGAATGCTGGGATCATAGTCACGCTCGATACGCACCCCGGGGCCACTTTCAGCCAATAGGAGGCTGCGTACCCGTTCCAGCACCTCATGGATATTGGTGTTACTGCGCACAGGTAAATGGGTAGGTCCCAACATGCGGTCCACTAGACCACGCAAGCGATCCGCTTCGCCCATAATAATACGGGTATATTCCCGTAACGAATCGTCCCGAAACTCTCTCTCCAGAAGCTGTGCGGCGCCACGTAACCCGCCCAACGGGTTTTTTATTTCATGGGCCAAATTACGTATCAATGCCCGCGCCGTGTTATGTTGCTCGATGAGATGCTCTTCGCGGCTGATACGTAATTGCTGATCCACTTGGCGCAGCTCCACTAATAGTTCGGCAACATTATCGCGCTCTGATAAGGCTGAAACGCTACAGTCAACGGTAATCGCGTTATCGCCTGGTAGTAACAAATGCAATTCTCTTTCGGTATAGGGGTTACCTGTTTTTAGACAGCGTCGCATCCCGGTGACCACGGCTTCCGCCCCCAAGGCAAGATCCTTGAAGGGTATGCTGCGGGCTTGGCGGAAACTAACGGCGAACAACATCTCTGCAGCTGGGTTCATATACACGGGCCGCAGTTTTCGATTTAAAACAATGACCGCCACCGTTAACCCGTCCAGGATGCGGCGTGGATAGTCACTGTCGAGGGAGCGATTTTCCGGAAGCATATTGGCGACCTCAGCAAATATCGAACCAACTTTGGTTAAGCCATGATTTCCTTTCGTTGCGGCTGTTTCACCAGCGTGCAATGCACCATCTACCGACAGTGAGTGTAAGATAAAAATTCAACGCACTTTTTTGGTGCGTTAGTTTTTGCTATAAAAGCCACGTTCAACGCTAGGCGGGCACTGTACCTTAGAAAAAAAACGCCCCCAGGGTGGGGGCGCTGAGCATCCGACGAGAATCGATAGTGAACAAACAGACTACAGGCTGTAGTACATATCAAATTCCACCGGATGGGTGGTCATACGCAAGCGTGTCACTTCGTCCATCTTCAGATTAATATAGGCGTCGATCATATCGTCGGAAAACACCCCGCCTGCCTTCAAAAACTCTCGATCAGCGTCGAGGGCAGCGAGGGCTTCATCAAAGGAAAAACAAACCTGGGGAATTTCCTTTTCTTCTTCGGGGGGTAAGTCATAAAGATCCTTATCGATGGGCTCGCCCGGATGGATTTTGTTGCGAATCCCGTCAAGACCAGCCATGAGTAGCGCGGCAAAGGCAAGATAAGGATTAGCGGTAGAATCCGGGAAACGAACCTCAAGACGGCGGGCTTTCGGGCTGGTGACATGGGGAATACGAATTGAAGCAGACCGGTTGCGGGCTGAATAGGCCAGCATCACCGGCGCTTCAAAACCGGGCACTAGCCGCTTATAGCTATTGGTGGACGCATTGGTAAAGGCGTTGAGTGCTTTAGCGTGTTTTATCACGCCGCCGATGTAAAATAGGGCTGATTCGGACAAACCTGCGTAAAGGTCGCCAGCAAAAACATTGCTACCTTCTTTACCAATGGATTG
>CAZGON010000305.1:0-4029 GCA_964527085.1 uncultured Candidatus Competibacteraceae bacterium | reverse complement strand
GATATTACCTTCCCCTACGGTCCGGCCAATAATGCAGGTTGGATTCCATTGACCGGCGATTGGGATGGCGACGGTGTCGATACCGTCGGTTTATATAATCCAACTCTTGGTTTGTTTTATCTGAAAAACAGCCTCACCGGCGGCGCAGCAGATATTACCTTCCCCTACGGTCCGGCCAATAATGCAGGCTGGATTCCATTGACCGGCGATTGGGATGGCGACGGTGTCGATACCGTCAGTTTATATAATCCAACTCTTGGTTTGTTTTATCTGAAAAACAATCTAGTAGGTGGCACAGCGGATGTTGTATTCCGTTATGGTCCAGCAAAGACAAATTGGACACCGTTAGGATGGAGTTGGATTAAAAACTAAAGAAATCTACAACCCTCACAAAGACCATTATGGTCTAAATAAATACTAACCGCTGGGTGCTCATATAGCACCCAGCGGTTATGCTTATAACAGTACTTATCAATCATTACTTTATTATCCACGTCATCAAACCCCTCCGATGTTGGTTGGCAGCGCTTATCAACGGGCACGTCATAAAGATGCAACCAAAATTGCAATACCCTGTAATAACTCTTCGTTACTTTCCTCCTTGATCGGTAAATTTAGTAGCAGATAGGGTTAAACCAATGAAACTAAAGAAAGTGCTCATGATTGTCACAGCAACAATGGTTATGGGAAGCTTACATGTTTTTGCTTCCGACAAACACTATGATAATCGAGAAGACGAGATAACCACTGCGTTTCGTTTGCTCACTAAAGGAAGCACTTGGGAACTGGTAGATATTATCAAAATGGAGTTTGATACCTTTCATACCCAAGGTTTGGTCAAAATTGACAATATATTTTATGTCTCTGCAGTGGAAAACCTAGCACCTCGGGAAAGTATCGGTGAGACTGATGCGCTCTGGGATTTCTCCCTTGACCGTACTTCCGGCAGCGGCCGCGGGTGGTTATTCAAATTTGATGATCACGGCAACCTCCTCGACGAGGTTGAACTCACCGAAGAGGCTATTTTTCACCCAGGCGGCATCGACTATGACGGTAAAAACCTGTGGGTATCCGTCGCTGCATATCGACCCAATAGCAACAGTATTGTCTACCGCGTTGATCCTAAGACCCTTGCAGCGGAGGAGGTATTTCGCGTTTCTGATCATATCGGCGGTATCGTCCGTAACACGAGTAGCGGTACCTTTCACGGGGTAAGCTGGGGTTCTCGTAGATTGTATCAATGGCACCTAATAGGAACGCTCAAAAGTCAGGTCCAAGTTCAATCCGTGGACTGGGTGTCCAATCCACAGCACTACATTGACTATCAGGACTGTCACTCCGTGGGTGTGGATTACATGTTGTGTAGTGGTCTCAACAAATATGATACGCCTGCGGGCACTATTGCTTTTGGCGGTATTGATCTTGTGGACTTACGTGACAACCGCCCGGTACATCAAGTACCCGTGAAAGAATATGTGGATGATCTGGATGAAGTAGATTTAGAAACCTTTGAACCCACTGATCCTGAACTCGTGGCTTCCAATAACGCCTTCTGGGCCGAACCTATTAAAGACGGGGAAGTCACTGAAAACGGCACAAAAATCATGCGTTTTTACTTTATGACCGAACGGGATAATCAAGCTGACCTGTTGGTCTATGAAGTTACAGTCCCTTTTTTACCAGCAGATTTTAAGCATTTGACACCGTCACAGTAAGGTAAGCTAAACCTGGCAGATTAAATCAGGACTATTGCTCTCGTAGAGGACGCCGTAACTACTTCCCTGTCGGCTTGATGACAGCCTTCCAGGTTGTCATCACTTCCCGTCACGAGCCACTTAAAGTCCTTACTCGTAATTCCTATAAGTAATTGTTAGCTAAGCTTTTTGTCGCCACCAAGCTGCCAAACACGTATTTATGTCATTGGCTGAAAGGTTTTTACAGTTTTAACGATAGTTCCTTGGCAATGGCCGAGACTTGGCGACCCGTTGTTGGACTAAAAACACCTTGCAAATGACTCGAACTGTGATCAGCTTTCACAACACCAAGAACCGATCCGGTCCTCTTATCTTTAACCTCCATGGTGACCCCTAGAATTGCGCGCCCAGCCATTATCCCAACGAGACCTCGCGCCGCACCGTGAACATAGTTAAGGTCTGTAATTTTCAGCCGAGCTTGCAAAGCGTTAGCGTTGCTCGCTTGTGCGCCGACAAAAGTATATTTGTCTAAAGCCTGGACATTGCCAACAAACTCTCTGAACAATGCCGCAGAAGTCGCATTATAACCCGTCTGCTGGCGGATTTCTGAAGGTGCTTCAACGATAACCTGAACCTCCTTGTAACCGGATAGATCTTTTCTAACGGGGGATTCATTTTGAACCGTTGGCGTGGTAGCGCAGCCAACAATGACTATTGATATGCCGAGGAGCAAAAACACTGTGCGTATAGGGTTATTCATACCATAACCTTCCCTGTAAATTTTACGTCAAAAAACTAAACGAGCCTAAAAACGTAATCTTAATAAATTAAACTTCCTAAAAAAAACTTCTTTAACACCTTCATGACTTACGTACAGAAATTAGGTAGCTCGTGCAAGAAGTGTCGGCGACCTGGACGGCCGTCGTCAAGGCTACAGAGAAGTATTTACGGCGTCTTCTGAAACGAGCAGCAATAGTCCTAAACTTATTTTATTTATATTTCTATCCGGTTTGTTAGGGTCAGACAGCTAATGAACGACGTCCATAAATGACAACCATGAGAACAACTAATATCGCGAGCCATCCTAAAAGATATACCAACATCGCACGTCTGGCCTTCTCCTTTTCCAACCAAGTACGTGGACGAATGCCTTTAATAAGAAAAACAAGCTTACTGGCCAAGTTGACACAGACCACGTTTGCAACCAACAGTAAACCTGCACCGACAGCAAGTCCCATCTCCCCATGCCCCAACATAAGCCCCAAAGTTGCCGCTGGTGGAAGCAATGCGACGGCGACCATCACGCCCACCAATACGCTCGATAGACCCATCGTCAAGGACAGTGCCGCTGCCGCACCCGAGGCCAGCGCCAGAGCAACCGAATCGAGCCCGACTTCGGTACGTGACATAAGCTCCTGGCTTGTCAGATCAGAAGGCCATAACACACCCAGACCGATGGACAAGGATAAGGCTAATAGAATTCCGACAAAGAGCGTTTTCGCTGCTTTCCGCATTAAAGAAACATCACCCAAAGCGGTCCCGAGGCTAAGCGCCAGGTTAGGGCCAAGCAGGGGAGCAATCACCATGGCGCCAATCACCACCGCCACGTTGTTTTCAATGAGGCCGATAGCGGCCACGATCGTTGACAACATGACCAGCACCACAAAATCCTGGTCGAGCCGTGCGCTTTTTTCGACCCCTTGGTAAATTGTTTCTCGCGCAGCGGTTGCCGGATCTTTTTGAGAGCTTTTTCCTTCTTTCAATTTAGGCAACGACGCTTCCACGGCCAACACCAGTATTCGAGCAGTTGGCTGCGCACCCAGAATATTCTGCAAGGCATCCAGTACTGACTGGAGCTTATCATCGACCACCACTAGCCGCATCTGCTGCATACCGTCTTCACTAACAGGGCCAAGACGGAGATCTTGAGCTTTCTCTTTTTCTGCGATCGCTGAAACGGTATCGGCACTGCCAGCATTCGCGACAACCTCAACATATTTCATGTTTATTCTCTTTTTCCCCCGACCTGCAACCCTGCAATAAAGGCGCTGGTTTGCCAGTGCCCGCCGGAGGCGGTGTACTCATAGCGCTCGCCACCCCGACTACCTGCGCACCGCGCCGACTCATTCTACCTTCAGCATCCTTGACAATGCGTTGACGCCAATCATTCGATAACGATATTTGTACGCATAACCATGCATGCACCTCCTATATCCTAAAAAAATCGCAAGGTAGCCTAGCGGCGACAACATGGCGTATACTTTTATCTTGTACTCTGCATCAATCTTTCCGGAGAGGTACCGAAGCGGTCATAACGGCGCCGACTCGAAATCGG
>CAZGON010000304.1:0-4150 GCA_964527085.1 uncultured Candidatus Competibacteraceae bacterium | reverse complement strand
CGACATATCGTCGTGCATGTTGAGAACGTCTGACATCAAGCTATACCTCGGGGGTTGGTCTGATCCCCTGTTTGTTAGAAAACCCCACAAAGTAAGGGGAACTATGCAAATGCTTTATTGATTGGTTTTACGGTCTAGGTAAAATTTTCCGCAATGCAAGATCAACAGGCAAGTGTTATCTGTTTATAACTAGCACTTAACTAGATTAGGTAGTAGGTTGATAGTAGTAAGGAAGATCAAATAACAGCACTTCGGCGGAAGTGGCTGTATTTAGGGTGACTTCCTTCTCATGATGTACGACCGCACCATCGCCGCTATTAAAAGAATCGTTATTGATGGCGGCTTCGCCTTTTGCTATATGGATGTAGGTCACGCGTTTTGTCGCTTGGGTATAATGCACTGAAATGTCTTTTCTCAACAAGGTTGTATAGATAAAAACATCCTGATTTAGATCAAGGGAACCTGTACGCCCGTCTGGAGACACCACAAGACAAAGTTGATTTTGTCGGCTAGCCATTGAAAAGAACTGCTTTGCATAGTGTGGTTGCAGATTTTGTCCATGCGGCTCGATCCAAATTTGTAAAAAGCGCAATGTTGCATCCGGGGAAAAATTATACTCGCTATGGCTGATGCCAACCCCGCTGCTGATGCGTTGCACTTCCCCTGAAGAAATCACGGAGCGCTGACCCAAGCCATCCTGGTGTGTCAAGTGTCCTGTCAGTATATAACTAATGATTTCCGTGTTCTGATGATGATGGTTTGGAAAACCGCTTTTGGGAGCTACGCAAACTTCGCTCAGTACCTGGAGATGAGAGCCGCCTAAAAACTCAGGGCTATAGTAGCCAGCCAGGGTGGTTATCCCCTCACTGACTGGATAAGCGGGTTTTGCTGTACTACGTTGATGACCTCTGCGAGGAATAATCATCCCAGGTCATTGCTCATCTTGTTGCCCGGCGTGATAACCAACGAAAAAAATAACCACGGGGTGCTTCGAACCCTGTCAACAAATATTTTAGCGCATAGACATTATTGAGATTAGCTTCTACCAACCCTTGGGCAGCTTCTTTACCGCAGAACAGGATATGATCACCCGTTTGTAATATTTGCGAATCCGCAGGCAACATAACGGTTTCTCCCTCTCGTTTTAGCACCAGTGGAACGCAATCTAAAAACGAAGAACTTTTACTAAGATCGCTATAGATAGCGCCGAGGGTAATTTCAAAACCTTGATCCTGGAGATGCAGCACAGCTGGGGCCGAGGAAGCGGTAATATCCACGCTCCACAACTGTGGTCTGTTGTTTCCTAAAACTTCTTTAAGACGCTTAGTAATCGTCTCAAGCAGTGCTTCTTGGTGTTCACGGAGATAATCCAATAAGGGTTCTATAAGAGGAGAGATCAGCATAAGCAGAATACGTCGAGCTGTGACCAAACTGGGTTGCATAATCAAATTGGCGTCAGCCGCGTTAAAAGCCACTTCATTTTCATGATTATTTTGCCGGACGATGAGAAAGATGTCATTGTTGATATAGCGAGCACGCAGCATAATCGTCAAATTATTTGAATCGCTGTCCGTCCCCGCGACGATGCCCACTGCCTCTTCAACACCCGCTTCGCGTAGGGTTTTATCAGTAGTATGACCAATGATCTTATTTTCAATTTCTGCTGAACTGTCCATCTGGGGATCGATGACTACAAGAGGGACAGCGTGGGTTTTCAAGGAGCTATAAAGATGCCTACCCATACGTCCATAGCCGCATAAAATCCAAGTGCCCAGGGGGGGGTGTATAGGCTTAACCTCCCGAGCGCCTACCAAGCGGGCCATCAGGGTATACAACTGAGGTATCTGCAGGGCGACGCTCAACTGGTCAGCAAAAGTTTGAAAAGGATCCACCACCTGAACAAATTCTAGCATGGCCAACTCTTCTTGGTGACGTTGGTCTGTAGAGCGGCAAATGATGCGTAAGTTAGGGTTGAGAAAACGAGCCATGACCGCGATTTTGAGATTGATGTGCTCATCGCTGGTGAGGGCTACCACGCCTTGGCAGTGGGGATGTTTTATACCAGCGTCTAACAAGTGTTTGGGGACGCTGGCGTCAGCGCAAACCCCCACCATCTTGACCTGGTAGTCGCGCAAACCCAGCGCTTTAATCCGCTCGGGATCGCTGTCTAAAATGCTGCCGCCCCAACCTTCGTCGCTTAATCCTCTCGCTAATAAACTGCCTGTGTCACCAAAGCCGCAGATAACAAAAAAGGGCTGCGTAAACCGTTTTACGCTACGGGCAAATTTACGCTCCGCCAATGCTTGTACAAAATGAGGATTTTGCACCAGACGAAAGATAGAACCGATAGCGTAGAGCCAAGCGATAACCCCCATATACAGGCAAACAATAGCCCATAGGCGTTGCGCTTCGCTAAATTTTCCAGGTATTTCGCCAAATCCGGTGGTGGTGGCCGTATAGGTAAGAAAGTAAAAAGCATGAAATAAGCTCATGTGTTGCGGATTACCGGCCGCATCCTCGCCGGGCAGCAGCGTCATCCCAGTAATACCGATGGCATAGACTACCACCAACAATAACACGGGTCCTCGCATGGACCGCAGAACAATGGAGGCAACTCGATCAAGATCCGATGTGCGGGCCATCTGTTGACCTTTAACGGCGCGATAGCAGGGTGTCAAACATCAGCATCACCACAGACACGATATTAGCCACCACCGCTCCGCTAGCCAGCGACACGATATTGGCCATAGCGTCTGGACCCGGTTCCGATCCAACGCCATTGGTAGCTAATTTCCAAGCAACGGCAGCAATAATCAACTGTAGATCCGCCACCAAACTGGTGGATAGTAAGACGGCGCCCATTTGAGAATGATCCCCCAGTTTGAGACCCGTGGCGATAAGGTTGACCACAATCGCTGCATATAATATCCAGATGTTATGGTGTTTCGGGTTGGCTATCTCACCCACTACAAAATCCACGTTCAGAGTTAACGCGAGGACGATAAAAAATCCAAAAATAACTTTTTCTAAACTCATGACTTTAACCGCTCGCGGTGTCTTGGTTAGGACTTACGCAGCTCGTTCCAGAGGACGCCGTGAACACGTCCCTGTGGGCTTGATGACGGCCTTACCTAACCGTCAACACCTCTTTCACAAGCTACGCAAGTCCTCGTTTGCGTAGGTCTTATTGGGAACTGATGAAATCAGGTGCGAAACGGTTGGCAAAAGGTTTTGATGGCCGCCATGTACTCGGAAAAGCCCAATGCCATGATGTTGTTGTGGTTGGCGTAGGGTATTTTTAAAAAATGTTTTTCTGTGGCGGGACATGCCTGATAAAGGGCTTGTCCATCGGAGAGTGGGATGATGTGGTCTTGTTCCGCATGAATAATCAAGGTGGGTTTTGCAAAAGTTTTTATTTTTTCTAAATTGGCCACACCGTGCTGTTCGCTAATTCCTAAGCTATCCGCGTCGATACCCACAAGCTTTAGTAAAGGAACCGTATAGGCAAAACCACTTTCGATAATCATGCCTGTTATTTCGTCGGCATAGTGCTGCGCTAGCTCTAAAGCACAAGCACTGCCCAACGAACGTCCCATCACTAGCAGAGGACCTGTATAGTCGTGCTGGGCAAGCCACTGCTTGACATAGTGAAAAAGCGTATGGCAATCCCTCATCATGGTAGATACTGTTGGGGCGCCGGTGGAGTGTCCATAACCTCGATAATCGACGGCTAAAAAATTGATGTCCAGGCGATTATAAACAGGACCGAGATCGGCGTAATCATCGACGATTTCGCCATTACCATGGAAGAAAAGGATATTGGGCGCTGCCTGGGTGGCCATATGAAACTGACCACCAATAACCACATTCTCGTCAACAGCAATGAGCACTTGGTGGCCAGCGCTGTCGAGTTCACCGTAACTGGGTCTAGGATGAAATAAAAACCCTAAAATCTGGGGGTGGTCGAGAAGGGAATAATCGCTTCTCAAAGCCTCTGCCATAAATAAAGTCTCCAGGATGGTTTAAATCGAATAAAATGCGAGAGTATTGAATTACACTATTCGTAACTGCTCACCCGTCATTCCGGTAGGGATTGCCGGAATCCAGTTGCCAGGGAGGGTGGCAGGCGGTTGTCACCAGCGCTTGCCGT
>CAZGON010000303.1:0-4182 GCA_964527085.1 uncultured Candidatus Competibacteraceae bacterium | reverse complement strand
CGGACTTTCAGTCCGTTACTTAAACCTACCGGCTTTAGCCGGTAGTTGTTTAGTTAACTTTCGAAGCACAGGAATATCCTTAGTTATAATGGCACATGCACACCATCACCATCATCATGGTAATCCGTTTTACGGCTGGGTGTGGACAGATGCAGTGATGACGCTGATTATTTCCGGTTATGTCCTGTGGCAAGGTTTTACCCAAATGCCCAAAGTGATTCACCTATTGATGGAAGGAACCCCGGAACACATCGACATCAGCGAAGTCATTGCAGCCATGGAAGCCCAGGCGGGTGTGCAAAACGTTCATCATGTGCATATTTGGTTGCTGGATGCACAACGTATCGCCCTCGAAGCCCATGTAGTGATTGATTCAGAATCCAATATGGATGCTATCAAAGTTCATCAAAAAACGTTGTTAGCTGAGAAATTTCAAGTGGATCATTCCATCTTGGAGTTTGAAAAGACGGCCTGTGCAGACCTTGAAAATTGTTAAAACGGAGATATTCTATTAGTTTATTTGTCCCCGTCTATTCTCCGCTGTTGCGAGAACGGCAGCCAGCTCATCGAGCTTAGCGGGCTTAGCGAGATGATAATCGAATCCAACCAATAAAGATTTTTCCCGTATTTCTGTGTGGCTATAGCCGGAAATCGCAACCATTAAGCCATCAAACCCGTTGCCGCGGGCTTTTGCAGCCACTTCATGGCCGCTGATGTCCGGCAGGCCGATATCTACTAACATGACATCCGGCTGAAATAAAGCAGCTTTATCCAGACCTTCTTGACCCGCCCTTGCCGTTTCCACTTCGCATTCCAGCGCTTCCAGCACCATCGGCATCGTCAGAAGAATAGCCTCGTTATCCTCAATCAGTAGGACCTTGAGACCCGGCTTCACCTGAGAGATCGGGTAGCCTCCAGCGTCCGTATTTATATGAGTTTCCACCTTTGCCGGAAGGGTGACGGTGAAGGTGGAGCCTTTGTTTTTCCCCTCACTGTGAGCCGTAATAGCACCATCGTGCAGCTCTACCAGTTTTTTTGACAGCGCCAGTCCAATACCAAGGCCCTGCTTAGCCTGATCATGCTGTCCTATCTGGTAGAAAGGCTCGAAAATCTTGTCGGTCAACTCGTTCGCCAAGCCGACGCCACTGTCACTCACCTTAACGCGGATTTGCCCGTTTATATGATCGGCCTGCAGTGAAATCTTGCCGCCTGGCGGTGTATATTTGCAGGCATTGATAACCAGGTTGGTAAACACCTGTTCAAGGCGCATCTGATCACCCATGACTTGCAGTTTGTCGTCAGCGTAGAGGACCACTTGCTGGTCTTTTTTCGAGTACATGGTTTCAGTGGCGCGAAGCACGTTATTCAGCACCTCACCCATGTCGACGATCCTAACCTGTAATTGGATGCGGTTTTGGGACACACGGTTGAGATCCAGGAGGTCGTCCAGCAATTTCGCCATGGTATTGACGCTGTGCTGCATGAAGCTGAAAATCATCTCCTCGCTGGGAAGTTTCCGCTGCAGTACTTCGACGCTCCCGTTCAACGCCGCCAGCGGATTGCGCAATTCATGACCGAGAATAGAGAGAAACTCGTTTTTATTTTCATCGATTTGCTGCAATTGTTTAACCGCATCTTGCAGTGATAACTCCAGTTTCTTTTGATCGGTGATATCATCCACCAGGCCGATCATGCGCATCGGCGCCTTGTTATCGAACAAAACCGTTCCCGACGCCTTAATCCAATACGTAGCTTGCGTTTTCTTATTGATGACGCGATAGGTGACTTGGTAATGACCATCACCCTTTGGATCTATGGATTTTTCTATGGCTTCTTGGGTTTTTTGCCTGTCGTCAGGATGAAGACCCTCGAAAAACGTTTCAAGGGTGATTTGCTCGTCAGGATTCAAACCCCATAATTCCCTTAAGAAAGGTTCCCATTCGATGGTGTTATGCAAAATATCATATTCAAAAAGGCCCAACCGGCTGGAATTTTTTGCAAGACGCAGCCGTTCCTCGCTGCGCCGTAGAGCCTCTTTCTGTTGGAGATTTTCGGTTATGTCGGTATTGGTGCCGAACCAGCGCATGATCTCACCAGCTTGATTGCGGATCGGCTTGGCACGAGAAAGGAACCAGCGATAGTCGCCATCTTTGCTCCGTAACGGGAACGTGTCTTCCCATTCCTTACCGGTGTCGAAGCTCTGCTTCATAGTCTGAACCACCCGGTCCACATGGTTTGGATGGTGTACCTTTCGCCAGCCCCAGCCTTTCATCTCATCGAGGTTTGTCCCAGTGTAATTGTACCAACGCTGGTTATACCAGAAGATGTAGCCTGTCTCATCCGTCATCCACGCAAGTTGCGGAATAGAGTTCGCCAGGGTGCGAAACTTTTCCTCGCTTGCAAACACTTGTTCCTGGGCCTCCCGGGTGTGCAAGGCCGTGGACAACATGTTGGCAACGGACTGGAGAAAATTGGCATCATCTCTAGTGAATTTGCGCAGGCTCCTAGAGTGAACGCTGAGTACGCCGTAAGGCGGATTGCTGTGATTGATCTGACAGCTCATGCCACTGGCCACCCCGTGCTCGGTCAAGAGCGCCGACCCAATGAAGCGTTTTTCCTCGGCAAGGTTTTCTACAATGACCGGCTCGTGGGATAGCAGCGTGTAGCCAGACTGCGAGTGTTGATTGTCCGGCACCGTGGCTTTGCCGATCAAGCCTTCCTGCCAGCCTATTTCCGCCACCATGAGCAGGTTGTGCTGTTCCGGCTGATACTTTAGTACTTTGCAATATTCCGCATTCAACGTATGGGCGACCTGCCGCACCGCTTGGTGCATCAAATCTTCCGGCTCTACTCCCTTGAGCGCCAACAGGCCAAGCCGTGCTACCACCGCTTGTTGCTGTTCCCTGGTCTCGGCCCTTTGGTACAGAGCTTTGATTTCTGTCACATCCTGAAAGACTAGCACCACCCCTTCGACATGGCGGTCCTCGGTGCGGTAAGGGCTAATCTGGCGGATAAACCAGCGGCCCTTGTAGTCCTGTATTTCCCTGCGCTTGGGCTGGAAGTTGCGCAAAACCTCGTTGCATTCTTCTTTCAGGTCAACATCCACTAAATCACGACCGAGTGCGGCTATTTCTCGGTCTATATCAGGTTGGCCTATTTTCAATAACTGTTCAGCGGCGGGTGTATAGCGCTGAATTTTCAGATTCGGATCAAGAAAAAGGGTGGGCAGGTCGGTGCTGGAAAAGAAGTTCTCGGCATCATCATTGGCCCGTTTCAGCGCTGCGATCTTGTCTTTTAGTTGCGCATTGACGGTGCTTAGTTCTTCATTCAGGGAGCGGAGTTCTTCGGAGGATGCTTCCAGCTCTTCATTGGAAGATTGCAGTTCTTCGTTGGTCGACAGCGCTTCCTCGTGGGAGGCTTTCAGCTCCTCGGTGCTGGTTTCAAGCTCCTCGATGGTGTTCTGAAGCTCTTCACGGGTTTCCGCCAGTTCCTGTTCCAACGCCGCGTTGGCTTTGTGTTCGTCGTCCTGGGTCAGGTTGTCTCGCGGCCCTTTGGGAATAGTTTCAATCTCATTGAATACGACGGTGTACGCATTGCCATCGGTATAGTCTGGCTGGTTGATGGGGTTTATCTCGATCCGGACGGTACGTTTCTTTTCCTTCTCTTGAGGTTCATCTACCGTGCAATGAAAGGTCAACGGCTCCTTGGTGTTCTTAGCCTTGTAGAGGGCGCTGCGAATGCGCGAGCGTAGGGCGGGTTTGACCAACTGCGCCAGGTCATAGCGCGGCTCGCCTTTCGGGAAATCTACATAGGGTTCCAGCTGGCCATGGCTGAATAGAACCTGCCCCTCTTGGTCAACGAGGAGGGTCGGCGGCGTGGCTGTTTCCAGGATAGACCGGCGCATGCGCTCGCTGCGCGGGCTGGTATGACGGCGCCGCTCGCTTTCGCTGGGTTGGTTTTTGCCCTTTGCGGACCCGTCATTCTGCCCCATATGGAGATGCTCGAGCATCACCCACTTTTCATGCCGGCCCGGGATCTTCTGATATAGCCGCCATTTTTGCGAGGTTGTTTTGAATAGGTCAGCTTTGTTACCGAGGGTTTCTGAGCTTCCCAAAAACAGATAGCAATGGTTTTCCAGGGCGAAATAGAACGCACCTAGCACTTTTTCCTGCACCTGGCGAT
>CAZGON010000302.1:3122-4211 GCA_964527085.1 uncultured Candidatus Competibacteraceae bacterium | reverse complement strand
GTCAAACCTCGGTGAGTCCCCCGGCAGAGCCGGGGGCTTACCTCACTGAGTTATCATGTTGTCGTGTTACTTACAATAGACCAACCGATAAACGCTATATTTTTTTGTAAAACCTTTGAAAACTCTGCTTCTATATTTATAAATGCGTTTTATCAAATTCCTTGTCATGCCTATGTAGAGGGTGGCGTTTTGTGGCTCGACAAGAGAGGTAAATTCATGTTTTTTATTATTTTTTTATAAAACTGGATTCCCGCCTGCGCGGGAATGACGGTGGTGGGGTGGTAGCTTCGCGGGAATGACGGTGGTGGCTTTGCGGGAATGACGGTGGTGGCTTCGCGGGAATGACTTTATTGGTGATATAGAGCTAAATCGTTTCTTTAAAGCTAAGTTGGACAGGATTAGTTTATTAAATTGGCGGAGAGGGAGGGATTCGAACCCCCGGACCCTTTCGGATCAACGGTTTTCAAGACCGCCGCTTTCGACCACTCAGCCACCTCTCCTAACTGGCCAAATTATAGCTTATGTCTGTCTGTCATTAGTACATCAAAAGTGAAAAAAAGCCTCGCTAGCGCAACCACAACAGCAAAGCAAAAAGTATAAAAAAACCCCACCCATTTAATAACGGGTGGAGCTCTAACAAAAATTGATGCAAAAGGCAAGCTAAGGCTAAAATTGCGCTTCAGTCAACGCCATTGCCGAGGAACCACCGCCCTGAACCGCATGCATCAAGGCAATAGCTTTTGGCATAACCTGCTCAGCATAGAACCGAGCCGTAATGACCTTAGCTTCGTAAAAAGTAGGATCTTCACCAGCTACCAATTTTTCCTGGGCTATGAGTGCTGCCCGGGCCATCTGCCAACCACCGCAGACATAACCCACCAGCATCATATAGTTCACTGAGTTTGCCATGGCGCCGCTGGGATTCTGCGCTATCGTACTTAGTATATAGTCAGTAGCACTGGCAAGGGCATTAATCCCGTCGGCCAAACAAGAACGAATGGCCGCCATATCGTCGCCCTTGCCCTGGGTAGCTAGCTGCTCTTCCACTGCCCGCATATCGTCTAGCAGCACACTCATGGCCGCCCCTTT
>CAZGON010000302.1:1654-3112 GCA_964527085.1 uncultured Candidatus Competibacteraceae bacterium | reverse complement strand
CATGACCAACTTCCGACCTACCAGGTCAGCGGCCTGGATACCGGTGGTTCCTTCGTAAATAGTGGCAATACGTGCGTCTCGAAAATACTGAGCGGCGCCAGTTTCTTCCACGTAACCCATGCCGCCAAAAACCTGGATACCCAAAGAAGTCACTTCAATCCCCAGTTCACTGCACCAACCCTTGACCACCGGAATAAGCAACTCTAGTCGAGACTGATTCGCTTTTTGCTGTTCTGGATCAGGATGATGAGCCGCCATATCCATATGTTTAGCAATCGTATAATTAAAAGCCCGCATGGCTTCAATCTGCGATTTCATAGCCATCAGCATCCGACGCACATCAGGATGGTTAATGATAGGGACCCGCTCACCGCCGCGAGCGCCCTTCATGGGAAATCCTTGTACCCGTTCCTTGGCGTATTCGAGAGCCGCTTGGTAAGCGCGTTCCGAAACCGCTAGGCCCTGGATACCTACCTTTAAGCGCGCCTCGTTCATCATGGTGAACATGTGCATAAGGCCCTTATTAGGCTCGCCCACTAGATAACCGATAGCGCCAGCATTATCACCATAGGCTAAGGTACAGGTAGCGCTGCCGTGAATGCCTAGCTTATGTTCAATGCCAACGCACTGCACATCGTTAAATTCGCCGATACTGCCATCGGGATTTACCAAAAATTTGGGCACCAAAAACAGAGAGATACCCTTCACCCCTTCAGGCGCATCCGGTAAGCGGGCCAACGCCAAATGAATAATATTCTCCGTCATGTCGTGGTCGCCCCAGGTAATATAAATCTTCTGGCCCGACAGACGGTAATGAT
This sequence comes from uncultured Candidatus Competibacteraceae bacterium, assembly GCA_964527085.1. GTDB lineage: Bacteria > Pseudomonadota > Gammaproteobacteria > Competibacterales > Competibacteraceae > CAYRGG01. The sequence goes on along the minus strand of CAZGON010000302.1, from coordinate 2,294 downwards.
CTCCTTCTGGAATCGCTTTCGTTTTCACATTACTCAGATCGGAACCCGCTTGAGGTTCCGTTAAATCCATGGTACCTGCCCACTCCCCAGCGATCATCTTGCCCAGATAGGTATTCTTAAGCTCTTCAGAACCATGATGTTTAAGACACTCAGTGGCGCCGGCATTCAGCAATGGCGCTAGGGCAAAACCCATGTTAGCCGAGTTCCACATTTCAAACGTGGGTGTATTGACCAGTTCTGGAAGCCCTTGCCCTTCGTACTCTAAGGGCGCTCCTAAACCATTCCAGCCACCTTCAACAAATTGTTTGTAGGCATCTACAAAACCCGGCGGCGAAATCACTTTGCCGCCTTCCAGACGGGCGCCATGTTGATCCGCTTCCCAGTTGATAGGGGCCAATACCTCACCGGCAAATTTACCCGCTTCTTCCAGAATGGCTTCTACCAAGTCCGGACTCACCTCTTGTTCTGCATAGGCGGGTAAAGCGGCGACCTCATCCAGGCCGGCCAGTTCGGTAATCACGAACTTCATGTCGCGAGTAGGGGCAAAATATGTGGTCATCGAGTCTGACCTCCTTTTAGAGGGAAGTAAAATACATGTTGCAAAAACGCCGCCTTATGGCGGCGTTGGTTTGCTTTGATT
>CAZGON010000302.1:0-1644 GCA_964527085.1 uncultured Candidatus Competibacteraceae bacterium | reverse complement strand
CAGCGACTTAGTGAGTTCAGGCACTACGCTAAACAGATCACCAATTAAACCATAATCAGCTACCTGAAAAATCGGTGCTTCCTCATCCTTGTTAATGGCCACGATAATTTTACTATCCTTCATGCCCGCCAAGTGCTGAATAGCGCCGGATAGTCCAATACCAATATAGAGTTCTGGCGCAACGACTTTACCAGTTTGGCCAATTTGATAGTCGTTAGGCACATAGCCCGCATCGACGGCGGCGCGGGTGGCGCCCACAGCTGCACCCAATTTATCGGCAAGCTCGTCGAGAATACTAAAATTCTCGCCGCTACCGAGAGCACGTCCACCAGCCACCACGACCCGGGCAGCCGTCAGCTCAGGACGATCTGACTCGGTTAATTGTTGGTCAACAAAACTGGATAAACCAAGATCGGCTGGGGCTTCTACCGACTCTATGGTAGCCGATCCACCTTCCGCCGCCGCTGGATCGAAGGATGTGGTGCGCACAGTAATGACCTTGATGGCATCGTTGGACTGTACAGTGACGTTGATATTCCCAGCGTAGATGGGTCTTACAAAAGTATCCGCCGACTCCACACCGATGATTTCGGAAATCTGCGCCACATCCAAGAGAGCCGCCACACGAGGCATGAAATTTTTACCAGTGGTCGTCGCTGGCGTTACAATATGACTGTAATTTGAAGCCAAATCGACGATGAGGGCGGCGACATTTTCCGCCAACTCATGATTGTAATGAGGCGCATCAGCCACTAATACTTTACCAACACCGGCTACCTTCGCCGCTGCTTCCGCCGCGCCACTACAATTTTCTCCGGCAACTAAGACATGGATATCGCCACCGATTTGACTTGCGACATTCACCACACCCAAGGTAGCACCCTTGATACTACTATTATCGTGTTCAGCAATAACTAGCACACTCATCTTAAATCACCTTTGCTTCGTTCTTCAGTTTGTCTACAAGTTCTTCAACGCTTGCCACTTTGATACCCGCTTGACGTTTCGGTGGCTCCTGGAACTTCGAGTAAGCCAGCCGCGGCGACACATCCACACCCAACTCGTCGGGCTTCATGACCGCCAGAGGTTTCTTTTTAGCTTTCATGATGTTAGGCAATTTTACAAAACGCGGTTCATTAAGTCGCAAATCAACGGTGATAACGGCAGGCAATTTTACTCTATCGGTCTCAAGACCACCGTCAACTTCTCGCGTCACATCGGCGCTCTCGTCTCCTAGGTCTACTTTAGAGGCAAAGGCAGCTTGCGGCCATCCCAACAAGGCAGCAAGCATTTGACCGGTTTGATTGGAGTCGTCATCGATGGCTTGTTTGCCCATGATAACCACATTTGGCTGTTCCTTTTCTACTAAGGCTTTAAGCGCTTTAGCAATGGCCAAAGGTTGTAATTCCACATCGGTTTCTACCAAAACGCCACGATCGGCGCCCATGGCTAAAGCTGTGCGGATGGTGTCTTGGCAAGCACTTACGCCTAACGAGACGACAATAACTTCATCGGCCTTTTTCGCCTCTTTCAAACGCACAGCTTCTTCTACGGCGACCTCGTCGAAGGGATTCATAGACATTTTTACATTAGCAATGTCTGCACCCGTGCCATCCGACTTGGGGCGAACATTAACGTTATAGT
>CAZGON010000301.1:0-4212 GCA_964527085.1 uncultured Candidatus Competibacteraceae bacterium | reverse complement strand
TCTCGCCATGGACTGGCGAGAATCCAGTGCCGTGGACGGCAAGCGTGGGTGACAACCGCCTGCCACCCTCCCTGGTAACTGGATTCCGGCAATCCCTGCCGGAATGACGGATGAGCAGTGACATGGGGAGATACATGATGACAGGGTTAGCGCCCGCTTTAATGGCTGTTGGTTTAACGTTTAGCATCAATACCATGGCCGACAATCTTAGAAGCTGTTTTAAAAATCCGCGACGTCCGCTGAATCAAGGCGCAGCCCCTTCGAGCAGCGCAGTTTACATAAAGTAAATGAGCAGTGGAGAAGGGGTTGCAACGCCGAGTCAGCGGATATGAGCAATTTTAAAACAGCTTCTTATACTTTGGTCACAGCTTTCTGAACCAACCGGTTCCTATGATGCTTCAGTGGAATGGCAAGGTATGACTAAACCTCAGCAAAACTCGCAACATCACCCCTCGGCGCAACCGGGTACCAGCGACGCAGCAAGCCAATGGTCAGGTATGAGAAAGACTTCTAACAGTGTGCCTGACGCTTCTGCTGGAGTAACCATGATTGTTCGAATTTCGCGGGGAAACTATCCAATACAACTTCATGACAAGGTGACGGAGAGGCTTGCTGCTTCGTCAAAGGTACTGCTGCCAGCTATTCGTGCGCTGCCAGGATGCATTGAGTTCTATGCCGCGACGGAGAAATCTTCTTCGTCCATGATCAATGTGATCGTTTGGGATTCAATGGAACACGCGCAGAAAATGGGGGAACTTGCTCCGATGCTGGCGCTGGCCAAAGAATTCACAGACCTTGGCGTCGAGTTCGAGAGACCAATAGTTAACTATACCGTGCTGTGGCGGATGGGTAGCGAATGACGTTATTGCATTGCCAAAATAGGTTCTATAATGGCTCCATAGTGAATCCGCTTCAACAAGACAGTGAGCCTCCCGAGATATTGTTTTCGGATAAGAATGGTTCGACGAAGTTACCCACCCACTATCTGACAGTAAAACGAAACGTATGATAATTAGCTAGAAAACCCCGCCTATAGGGGGTTTTTACTGCAACGAAAAAACAGCAAGAATCTTCAAGAACTTTGCAAGAACCCGCAAGCGACAAGGCGGTTAATTCTTTAATCTGGGAAACGTGTAAGGCAGATGAATGTTTTGCTTGTCAATCCATCCCACTGACGAGGAGAAGACCGATGAAAATCCTACTGGCCACAATGACCGTCATTCTTGCAAACACTGCTATAGCCCAAATCCAGACTGAACGTGTGACGTTCGATGTCGACGGTTTACAGGTCGTTGGCACTCTTTACCTCCCGTCAAAATATAACGGAGATAAGCGCTATCCGGCTGTCGTCGTTGGCGGCTCACTGACCAGTGTCAAAGAAATGATGAGCGCTGATTATGCCGAGAACCTGGCTGAGCGGGGTATCATGGCATTGGCGATCGACTATCGCGGCTACGGGGAATCGGGCGGCGAAATCCGCCAGTATGAGGATCCAACTATGAAGGCAGCCGACCTGTCTGGTGCCGTCGAATATCTTGGTACAAGGTCCGATGTGCGCACTGACGCCATTGCTCTTGTGGGTATTTGCACCTCGGGCGGAAACGTTCTCTACACGGCCGCACAGGACAACCGGGTCGCTGCTGCCACCACAGTTGCAGGCTGGTTTGTTGAGCCCTCTGTGACGCCATTGCTCTACGGCTCAGAGGAGGCGGTCGAACAGCTCCGCCAGGTAGGGGATACTGCACGCCAAACATACGAGGCAACCGGCGAGAATCCTATTATCCTTGCTTACTCCGATACGGATCAAACCGCCAGCCATGTGGGGCCGATGGAGTACTACATGGATGACAGTCGCGGCGGCGGTGTTGCCCAATGGCGTAACGAGTTCTCGCTCATGTCTTGGAATACCTGGTTGGATTTCGACCCTGTGGGTCAGGCATCCAACGTCACTGCGCCTACACTGATCATCCATTCTGATAATTCGGCCCTACCCGAGCAGGCTCGAAAGGTGTTCGACCTGCTGTCCGGACCAAAGGAGCTGCACTGGGCTGAAGGTGATCATTTTGACTTCTATGATGATTCAACGCATGTTGACGACGCGGCTGCCGTAATTGCTGACTTCTTTAAGCGGACCTTCGCGTCCTAACGATCCTGCATCGCTGATGCCCCCGGAGGATGAACGCTTTGCCTGTCAATCCATTCCTTGATGAGGAGAAGACCGATGAAAATCCGACTGGCCACAACGGCCGCCGCCATCGCTATAGGTATAGGCTCTGTCGAAGCCGCACAAATACAACGGGTCACTTTTGAAAGCCAAGGCCAAACATTGGTGGGAAATCTGTATTTGCCGGATGACTATCAAGCTGATCAAAAACTGCCCGGTGTCGTCGTGACCGGCGCCTGGACTACTGTGAAAGAACAAATGGCCGCAAGCTATGCCGAGGAGCTGACCGTGGCTATGCGGCGCTGGCTTTCGATTTTCGTGGTTGGGGTGAATCCGAAGACGCCATCCAGTTTTTAGAAGACCCGATCCGTAAAACCGAAGATATTGAAGCAGCAGCCGAGTTCTTGACCACACGCCCGGAGGTGGATAGCAGCAAAGTCGCCGGACTCGGTATTTGCGCCAGCGCCGGCTATATGACCGATGCCGCATTGGCAAGCGATGCCCTACACTCGGTGGCCCTGGTTGCGCCATGGCTACATGATGCGAAAATCGTGGATGAGGTGTACGGCGGAAGCGATAGTGTCAACGGGCTGATTGCCGCCAGTCGAGAGGCCGAAGCGAAGTTTCAGGAAACCGGCGAACTCACGGCTGTCACTGCTGCAAGCACCACGGACGACACCGCTATTATGCAGGAAGCTCCGTACTATACCGATCCGGATCGCGGGCTGATTGCGGAATACGATAATCAATTTAATATCGCCTCCTGGGAGCCCTGGCTGACCTACGATGCTATTCAGACCGCCGATAAGTTAGAGAAACCCACCCTATTGGTACATTCGGAAGCGGCCGCCATCCCTCAAGGCGCGAAGGAATTTGCTGCGCGTATGGATGAGAATGCCACCACCGTATGGCTGGATAATGTCACTCAGTTTGACTTCTATGATAATCCGCAGTACCTCATCCGCTCAACGGATGAGGTGGACCGTCATTTCCAGCAAACATTGAAATAACGGAGTCCGCCATGAAGTCATTAGGCGTATTAGCTATGTCGGTATTATTACTCAACTCTACCATCTCAAACGCTAATCCGATACACGAAGCTCACCTGGCCGGGATGATCCAAAGTGTGGCAACACTGGCAGACCTTGGAAACTTTGAAACGCTGGAAAAGCGCTTCGCTGCTGAGGTCCAGGTGGATTACACGTCGGCCTTTGGGGGGGAGGTGGAACTAAAAAGCCCCCCGGCGCTGATGACCCAGTGGGCAAGTGTATTGCCCGGCTTTGATGTCACCCGGCATAGCCTGTCCAACATCCAAGTAACGGTGACGGATAATGAGGCTGAAGGAACCGCCGAGGTGGTTGCCGATCATTATCTGGATGGTGTGGTATGGCGCATCACCGGCAGCTATGTTTACCGCTTCGCTCACAACGATGATCAATGGGAAATCACTCATATGACTTTTAAAGCCGGGCCGGAGACAGGAAGCCGTGAGTTAATCGACAAAGCGGTGGAGCGGGCGGCTCAGAATCCAGCCAGCTATATCCTCCGCCAGCAAACCGTACAAACGGTGCATGATTTTCTGGACGCGCTGGAAGAAAAAGATATGATTAAATTCGCCAATGTCTGGGCAGAGGATGCGGTGCAGGATATGCCCTACTCACCGCAGGGCTTCCCCAAGCGGGTCAGCGGTAAAGCGAATTTGCTGGAGCATTACAGCGCATGGCCGGAGATCAGTGGTGACGCGAATTTTACCGACCATTTGGTGGTCTATCCGCTACAAGTTCCAGACATGGTGTTTGTAGAATATAGAGGAGCCGTCCAGGTGATCCCGACAGGGCGTCAATATAACCAAGTCTATGGTGGTTTATTCCATGTTGAGAATAGCAAGATCACCCTTTTTCGGGAGTATTACGACCCTGAACCCTTTAAATATGCCTTTGGATTGGACGAAGGTGGCGCATTTGATGAAACTGAGCGGTACTGAAATACCCGTTAGCCTGTAATTTATTTCACCCGCAGGACTTACGCAACTCGTTCCAGAAGACGCC
>CAZGON010000300.1:0-4224 GCA_964527085.1 uncultured Candidatus Competibacteraceae bacterium | reverse complement strand
GGTACCACCGTGTGCCATGCAACCGGGTAATTCGGGTACTTCGGCAATGAAAGCAGTATCCTCCTGACTCCAGTAGATAATTACTTCGTACTTATGCATCATCATCTAGTCCTATCTGGTATCGCAAAATGATATTACGAACTTGGCGAATTTGATAAGGTTTTGCCTTGGCGCCCTCGCGCTGAAGATTTAACCGCTCTTCTACATCAGCACGACGAAAAATATGATGACTACTTCGAATACGTTCTTCAAAACCAAAGCCCTTTAATAGAGACCTTAACTCCTCAAAGCCGATATTGGCATCGGAACGGCCTTTCAATATTTTGTCGATGAGTTTAGCCGTTTTTGTCATCATCAAGCCTCAGAGAATGACTATTTAATGCTAACGCCCCAAATAACCTGCCGCCGAGGAGCGCTAGCGACACAGGCGGTCAGGTTGATTTGGGGCGTTAGGCTTGCGCTACTTCTACATAAGCCGATGAGCTAGATGGTTGTGGAATTTCTAGACCCTCTAGTTTTAAACCTTCCAGATGAAATTCAATGGCTTCACGTATGTTCTGCTCGGTTTCTTCTTGTGTGCTGCCCGTAGTAACACAACCTGGTAAATCCGGTAAATACGCTGAATAGCCGGTTTTTGTCTTTTCAAAGATGATGAGGTATTTCATTGCTTGAAACCCGCCTGTCTCAGAATACTGTTGAGTGTGCCTGGAGCAAGGTCATCATTCGGTTTGCCTGGAACAGTCACGAGACCCGGCTTGCTTGAATGTTTGTACTGGCGGTGACTACCCCGAGTGCGGGCTAAATACCAGCCATCTTGCTCGATAAGCTTAATAGCATCTTTGACTTTCATACCGCAAGGCTAGCGGGCTATTTACTTACCGTCAATTCTGCAAAGCCTAACAACAAGCTAACAGGCAAATATGAAGCGAAGCGAAAAATTTGTCTGAGTGCAGCGCTTTGTTATGCGGGACTGATTGTCAGCTAACCACGAATGGCCGTTCACCGGATAATGAGGCTTGGTTATTCTTTCCCCAAAGCCTTAAAGATTGCAGCTTTATAGACGTTCTCTTCCGGCAGAGTGACGTTATTAAATGCTTCCTGTAACTTATATACGGTCGTAGAATGCGAAACTGTTTGCTTTAGCGGAACAAGCTTGCCATCTATTTTCGGCTCGCCACAATCATGATCATAAACAAGGAAAGTAATTGATGCAGGCTGAAGAGAATAGCGGATTAGTCCGTCCTGTCCGCCCAATCTACTCATGATTCTTTCATATACAGGATGCGGGCATACAAAAAACAGCCCCTTTTTACAAAGACTTTCGCGCTGTAGCACCTGGCCTTTGTAAATTAACTGAGGCAGTATTCGTTTTGACACGTTTTCCCAATTTAACCCTGCCGTAGTCTTGATCGAGCTTCGATCATGCACCAAGGCTTCATACCCGTTTCGGTATGTGCCGGTTGTGTCGATTGTTTGGACTTCAATAGCAACAAATTCTTCCAACTCTCCAGAATCGTCAATTTTTGCAAGCACCCAGTCTACAAAGTAACCGCCTCGACCGGACTTTTGAGGCAGGCGTAGCTCTCCACCCCACCGTTTACCGAAAACAGCAACGCAGGGTTCTTTCTTAGTAACGGCAAATGCTAGCGTTTCGCGACCAGGTACAAGTGTAAACCCATCGCCAAATGCCTTTACCGAAACATCTCGTAATATCCTGTACTCGTCTGCATACATTCGTATTGGACAGCAAATAACAGGATCGGATGTCATTGGCTTTAGAGAGCAAACCCCGGAAGTAACGCCATCGTTGAAACTTTTCTCGCACACTTCGCCAATTATCGGACATTTTTTTGTTACGGCTGCGTTTTGCGCTACACCCGATGCGCCATCGGCTCTGTAACCAAAAAACTCCCAAATAATACCTGCCATCAGATGGCTCTCGTCAGTTCTTTGGCTTCTCGACCAAGCATATTTGAGACACTTCTACCTATCGCTGCTGCTAGCAATGGAGGCACAGCATTCCCTACTTGCTCATACTGCTCAACACGCGAGCCAGCAAACCAAAAAGTATCTGGGAATGTTTGAATACGTGCAGCTTCTCGAACGGTAAAAGCTCGATTTTGATTGTAATGGAAGTATGCCCCCCAATGTGGATCACACTTGGTAAGGATTGTTGAAGCAAGCCCTTCCGGGTCAACTCTTCCATAACGTTTTGTATGATCTGAGCGGCGGGCTCTTTGCATTCCCTTTGGCAATAAATCAAACGGAATATCCGTCCAATTTCCGCCCGGTGGTATATGGATTAAGCGTTCCAAGTTGATCTTGCTCAAGCGTGCCACTTGATGGTTAACAACACCTTCAGAGCCAACACGCATAATTCTCTGAAATTCGTTTTGGGGCGAGACTCTGTACGATTTTAAATCTCGACCCATCTCGCCATTTATCAGCACTGGCAAGTCATCAATAGCGGCTTTTACAGATGTAAACGAAGGCAATTCAGCTGCTTGGGGCAAAGACAAAATATTGCGACCAGCGAACCTTGAGGTGAAATTCACTCTTAGCGGAGCATGGCAAATAGGATCAGGAAATGCTTCTTGTACATTGCCTCCATCCCTCAAACCGATGATGATAGTCCTCCACCGTGTTTGAGGAACCCCATAATGAGGCGCATAAAGTATCCTTACATCAGCTGTATATCCGTGCTTCTGAAGTGCAGTAAGAATTGCATCCAGAGTGCCGCCCCCTTCAAACGACACTAACCCTGGAACATTTTCAATCAGGACGGCTCTTGGGTAAAACTCATCAACAAACCGAAGAAACTCTTTGAAGAGATGGTTTCTTTCATCTTTCTTTGAGCGTACCGGCGCATTAATGGAAAAGCCTTGGCATGGAGGTCCGCCTGCAAGAAGGTCTAGCTCACCTTGCTTGAGCCTAAGCTTGTTTCTAACCTGTCGAGCATCAACTTCCCGTATATCCCGCTGATCTACAAAAGTATCGGGATGATTGATGGCAAACGTTTCAGCATATCTAGCTTGAATTTCATTGGCGTATAAGGACTTAAAACCGGACTCCTGCAATCCTTCTGAGAGACCGCCAGCGCCAGCAAATAGATCAATCATTGTGGGAAGTTGACAGGAATCGGTTCTTTTTTTTGATTTACTCATGTATCTTCCCCCTCGCGTTTATAATTTTGAGGCTGCTCTGCAACGAAGAGATCCGCTTGCTGAGCGGCTCTATGCCGGCTTACGTAACTTTTCATGAACTCTCTAATCACCTGCGCGGCTGGCCTATCTTCTGCCTTGCAAGCATCCAAGAACTCTTGATGTAGGTCCGGCTCAACCCTGATTCGGTAGTTAGCTGATTTAGACATTGGGCACACATTGGTAACACAATTGTGTGCCCAGTATAGCGGAGAGGAAGTAAACATCAAGCTCTAAGGGTGCTTGGGACTGCGGACGCATAATGCGGAGCTGACGCGCCGCGTCGAGCGTTTGGTTGTCGAGGCGCGAAGCGAACCGGTCGGGTTGAGCGCCGGGTCAGCTCAATAAATACTGAGTTTATACAGTTTCGCCCAGCATACGCCTCAGCGTGCCATCTTTGTCGATGAGGTGATGTTTTAGTGCGCCAGAAACGTGCAATGCCAAAGCGCCGATTAATAGGTAACCCACCCAGTGGTGTACAAAATGGAAAAACGAAGCCATCGCTTCATTATGCGCCAGTGCGCTGCTTGGATCAGCAGGGTCAGGATTTCGCGCAACGACTTCGATGCCGAAAACCGCAACTCCGTGGCCACCTAATGAGGACATTAAAAAACCCGACAGGGGCATAAGCACGGTGCCAACAATCAAAACCCAATGAACGCTCTTAGCGAGAGAATGCTCAATGTGTCGATAGTGACCTACAGGTGTTGGCCAACCATTTTTGACGCGCCACGCAACACGGAGAATGACAACAAAAAATATTATAAAGCCGAAAGATTTATGCCACGGATATAAACTTCCCGTTTCTGTTTCCGTCATGTAAACGCCAACTGCAAGCAATCCGATTATGGTGAGACCCACTAGCCAATGCAGGGCAATAGTGATGTGGCTAAATTGATTCGGTGTATCTAACTTCATGAGAATGATCTCTGTTAGTTCTTGAGGCAGTTGCGATTCTTGACATGGAGAGCTAACGCTCCAAATAACCTGCCGCCGAGGAGCGCTAGCGACACTGGCGGTCAGG